>NZ_CP073104.1:5795000-6124243 GCF_018138145.1 Pseudomonas sp. SCA2728.1_7
GGCCATCGCTCAACGGATAAAAGGTACTCCGGGGATAACAGGCTGATACCGCCCAAGAGTTCATATCGACGGCGGTGTTTGGCACCTCGATGTCGGCTCATCACATCCTGGGGCTGAAGCCGGTCCCAAGGGTATGGCTGTTCGCCATTTAAAGTGGTACGCGAGCTGGGTTTAGAACGTCGTGAGACAGTTCGGTCCCTATCTGCCGTGGACGTTTGAGATTTGAGAGGGGCTGCTCCTAGTACGAGAGGACCGGAGTGGACGAACCTCTGGTGTTCCGGTTGTCACGCCAGTGGCATTGCCGGGTAGCTATGTTCGGGAAAGATAACCGCTGAAAGCATCTAAGCGGGAAACTTGCCTCAAGATGAGATCTCACTGGAACCTTGAGTTCCCTGAAGGGCCGTCGAAGACTACGACGTTGATAGGTTGGGTGTGTAAGCGCTGTGAGGCGTTGAGCTAACCAATACTAATTGCCCGTGAGGCTTGACCATATAACACCCAAGCAATTTGCGTCGAAAGGCCAAGTTGCGGTGTGTGAAGACGAAACGAACCGAAAGTTCGACTGCACTTAAAAAAGCAGCACAAAACACCGAAAACTACCACATACCCAATTTGCTGAAGCGAGGCCAACTGGCCACGACTCAGTACCCGAATTTCTTGACGACCATAGAGCGTTGGAACCACCTGATCCCATCCCGAACTCAGCAGTGAAACGATGCATCGCCGATGGTAGTGTGGGGTTTCCCCATGTGAGAGTAGGTCATCGTCAAGATTAAATTCCGAAACCCCAATTGCGAAAGCAGTTGGGGTTTTGTTTTGCCCGCAGGAAAGTTTTGGCTCGCGACAGGTAATACGTTCACCAACGTATTACCTGCCCCAACCGTCGCTAACCTTGAGCGCGAGAAGTCATGCTACGCGCCGTCGTCCGTTTCAACTTTACCTAGTGCTGCGCTCACGGCGCTGACATGGCGTTTGCCATTCACGTCATAACTACGCCCAGTGGCTTCGGCATCCGGTTTGCGCAATACCAGTTGTGCCGACAATCCTTCCTTTTCGTAGTAGCTGCCGAACCAGTTGATCAACGCGCCGATATAACAATCATTGCCAATGACAACCCCCAGATTCGTGACAACTTCGAGGGTGTAGGGCGCCATGCCATAGCTGTAATAGTTGTTTTCTCCTGCGCCACTGGCCGGGACAGGGCAGAGCGGCGTGTTCGCTGAACTGACTTCTCCAGCCTGCGTCGCTTTGCTTATCGCCCGGTCAAGTGTCTGTTGCAGAGCGGGCTCCAACTCGTAAGTGGTGGTGCCGTCTTCCTTATGTTGAAGGGTGGGCACCTTCAGGTCGTAACGGTAATGAACCGCTATCGTCGGTACCCGATTGTTGATTCTGAGCGGGTTTAGCAAGTAAAGCTGATCAACTCCGTAGGCACCGCTGCGATACGCCGCATACACTTTTCCACGGATGTTTATCCAATTCGCTGACTGGTTGGCGCCGCGATCATTGATGTGAAACAGCGAGCTTTCAGCGGCGGGGCTTCTCTTGATGAAACGCTCGCCGGTTCGCCGCCAGGTCTCCGTGTAGGTAAACAGACCTGTGCCGCCGGTGTAGGTATCGACGATAAGGTCGCGCTGACCATCGTCGTCCATGTCCAGCAGGGTGTACGTGGAGTGACCGAAATCGGCAGCGCCGGAAATGTCCGACGTCCTCAGCGCCTGCCACTCGTCTGGCGTGAGACCGGCGGGCGTCGATGTCGGAAAGTGCGTGTCGCTTGGATCATCCTTGTCGACCTCTCCAGAGAACGAGGTCTTGCCCGCGCGGATGCCAAAGGCTTCAAGCGTACGCTCCAGGGCAAACTCCGGATTGTCCTTGCTCGCTGCTTGAATGCTGTTGCTCAGTTCATGCATCACTTGCGTATCGAGGTCATCCGGTGGGTAGGCAAGCGCCTCCGTCAACAGTGCCTGAAGGACTTTCAGGCGCTCGTCATAACGCTGATTCAGGCACGAGACATCGTCGGCGCATTCATTGCGAGCCTTTAACCACAGTCGTTGAGTACGTTTCAGTTCCGGTTGTACCTGGGCGGACGCCTTTATTAACGCTCGATAAACAGAGCCCATCTGTACATCTTGTTCATAAAGTCCTTTGCCCGCGCAAACAGTGTTTTCGGCAGCATTCGCCGCTTTTGTGCAGTCCATTCCAGCCGCCATTGCCTGCTGAACAAGCAGCAGAGCGCAGGCGGAAACGATGCAGCGTCCTTTGATGTACACGATGTAAACCTTGTAGTGGAAAGTTGTCCTGGCGCGCAGGGTAAATGCTCGCAGAGGAATCTTGAAGTGCCGACTTCAGGGAACAGCACTTCTGGCCGATAACCCATTCGGTGACTTAAAAGTCGCGCGAAATCGCTTGATAGCATTTGGCCGCCAGCTATCATCTGCGCGCCTGAAATTGCCCTCACTTCAATTGCCTGGAAATCTTCGATGCTGTCGTATCACCAAAAGAGTTTTCTGATCGTCGATGATTTCTCGGATTTCCGCAGTTCCGTGCGTTCGATGCTGCGTGAGCTTGGGGTCAAGGACGTCGATACGGCCGACACCGGTGAGCAGGCGCTGAAGATGTGCGCACAGAAGTCCTACGATTTCATCCTGCAGGATTTCCATCTCGGCGACGGCAAGAAGAACGGTCAACAGGTTCTCGAAGACCTGATGCTGGAAAAGCTCATCAGCCATGAAGCCGTGTTTGTCATGGTCACCGCCGAGACCAGTCAGGCGATGGTGCTCAGTGCCCTCGAGCATGAGCCGGATGCGTACCTGACCAAGCCGTTCAACCGTTCCGGTCTGGCCCAGCGCCTGGAGCGTCTGGAGCAGCGCAAGACGTTGCTCAAACCGATTCTGCAAGCCCTCGACCGTGGCAAACCGGTCGAGGTGCTCAACGCTTGCATCGCCCTGTGCAAGCAGGACATCCGCTATTCGCCGCTGTGCCTGCGCTACCGCGCTGATGCGCTACGCGACATGAACCAGAACGAAGCGCTGGAGCGCCTCTACGACAGCATCATTGCTGACCGCCCATTGCCGTGGGCATTTGCCGGGCTGGGCAAGTTGTTGTTCAAGCGCGGTCAGGTTGCACAGGCTAAAGGCGTTTATGAGAAAGCGCTGAAGGTGTTCCCGATGATGCCGTCGCTGTACGACGGCATGGCCGACGTGCTGGTGTCCGAGGGGGATACCAAAGGCGCGCAACAGGTGCTCGAAGAGGCCATTCGTCTTTCGCCACTGGCGGTGCGCCGACAGGCTTTGCTCGGCAAACTGGCGATGGCCAACGAAGATTTCGACACCGCCTCGCGTGCTTACCGCCAAGCGGTGTCGCAAGGTGCACAGTCGCGCTTCAAGGACCCGGAAAGCAACCTCGGGTTGGCCCACGCGCTGATCAGCAAGGGCAGCGAACGTGGTCTCGATACGCGCACGCGTCTTGAGATCAACACCACCCTCAGCGCCGTGGCCAAAGAAAACCCGACCGACCCGGGCCTGCAGATTCGAGCGCGTCTGATGAAGGCCACCAGTCTGCTCCTCAACGATGCGGAAACCGCTGACAAGCTCACCGAACAAGCGCTGATGCGCCTCGACGGCATGGAGCAATTCATGAGCCCGGAGGCGGCGTTGCTGGTCGCCAAGCAATTGCAGATGCTCGGGCAGGCCGAGGCGGGCACCTCGATGCTCAAGAGCTGTGCGGAGATCTACGGGGATGACCCTGCGGTGATGAAAGACATCGCCAAGCTCACCGATGACCCGACTATTCTCAGCTCCAGCAACGCTGCTGCCGACCTCAACCGTCAGGGCGTGCGGGTGTACAAGACCGGCAACCTGGTGGAGGCTCGCGAGGTTTTCCGCAAGGCGCTGAAGATGCAACCGAAGAACATCAGTATCGCGCTGAACATGGCCCAGTCGCTGCTCCACGGCACCGACACCAGTGTGCCGTCGGCGGAGCTGGAAGAATGTCGGGCCTGCCTGAAGATGGTTGGCCTGATGCCCGACACCGACGCGCGTTTTGCGCGTTATCAGAAGCTGAAAAGCAAGGCGTTTGGCGAATGAGCAACGACAAGCAGGCGCTGGATTTTTCCACGGTGATCGCCTCCACCGTCCACGACATGAAGAACTCGCTGGCCTTGCTGATGCAGGCCCACAGCCAATGGCTCGCGCGCTTGCCGCAAGCGCAGCGCGAAGGTTCGGAGCAGGGCGTCATCGACTTCGAGTTCGCCCACCTCAATGGCATGCTGGTGCAGTTGCTCGGGCTGTACAAGCTCGGCGTCAACCAGATGCCGCTACAACCGGCGTATCACGAACTCGATGACTTTATCGAGGCGCAACTGGCGGCGCATCAAGAGGTGTTTGCCAGTCGCGGGATCATCGCCACCTATGAAGTCGATCCGTTGAGTCCGTTGGGTTTCTTCGACCGCGAACTGATTGCCTCAGTGCTCGGAAACTGCATCAACAATGCGATTCGTTATGCCCGCGAATCGTTGCTGATCACCGTCAGTGACGAAGCCGGGCAACTGGTGCTAAGCATCAATGACGACGGCGACGGTTATCCGGCCGAGATGCTCGAGCGTCAGGCCGATTACGTGCAGGGCATCAATCACAGCAGCGGCAGCACCGGGCTCGGTTTGTATTTCGCCAATCGTATCGCCGCGCTGCATCAGCGCAACGGTGTCGAAGGGCGCACCGAAATCCGCAATGGCGGACCGCTTGGCGGCGGGGTGTTCAGCCTTTATCTGCCGTGACACAGGTTTTTGTTTGACGCTGCTTGATATTCCGAACAGCCGAAGCCTATTTTGTACGGGTCGCCGTTCGCGGCTCGCACAATAACAAGGATTGCGTCATGACAACCGATGGCCAGCGTTCACTCGCGCAGCGATTGACGGGCATTGATGAGATTGAATGTGTCACGCCGGATTTGAATGGCGTACCCCGGGGCAAAGTGATGACCGCCGAGGGGTTCCTCGAAGGACGGCGTTTGCAGTTAGCGCGGGGTGTGCTGCTGCAATGCATCATGGGCGGTTATCCGGCAGCGCGGTTTTACGGCAGCGATGACGGAGACCTGGCACTGGTCGCCGAGCCGACCCAGATCCATCGCTTGCCGTGGAGTGACGACCCGCGCGCCCTGGCCATTTGCGATGCCGATGAACTGACCGGCGAAAGCTCCAATCTGTCGACCCGTGGCCAGTTGAAAAAAGTCATTGCCCGTTACGCCGCGCGCGGCCTGGCGCCGGTGGTGGCGACCGAGCTGGAATTCTTTGTTTTCGCGCCGAACACCGATCCGACCCAACCATTCCGGCCTCCCGTCGGTCTCGACGGTCGCCGCGAGGATGGCCAATCCGCGTTCAGCATCAGCTCCAATAACGGTCTGCGGCCATTCTTCAACGAAGTCTATAAATGCATGGCGGCACTCGGACTGCCGCGCGATACCTTCATGCACGAAATGGGTGTCAGCCAGTTCGAGATCAATCTGCTGCACGGCGATCCGCTGTTGCTCGCCGACCAGACCTTTCTGTTCAAACACCTGCTCAAGGAAGTCGCGCTCAAGCATGGCCTGACCGTGGTGTGCATGGCTAAACCGCTGGCACACACGCCGGGCAGTTCGATGCACATTCACCAGAGCATCGTCGAGGTCGGCAGCGGCAAGAATCTCTTCAGTGACGCGAACGGTGAGCCGACGGCGATGTTCCGCCACTTCGTTGGTGGCCAGCAAGCGGGCATGGCCGATTTCACTGCACTGTTCGCACCGAATGTGAATTCCTATCAGCGGCTGTGCCATCCCTATGCATCGCCGAACAATGCGTGCTGGTCCCACGACAACCGTGCGGCCGGGCTGCGAATTCCTGCGAGTGCGCCGGTCGCTCGTCGCGTGGAAAACCGTCTGCCGGGCGCCGATGCCAATCCGTATCTGGCGATTGCGGCCAGTCTGGCTGCCGGTTTGCATGGCATCGAGCATGAGCTGGAACCGAGCGAGGAGATTCAGGGCGAGTTCGAATCGCCGGACAACCTCTCGCTGCCGTGTACTTTGCATGCCGCGCTCGAACGTCTGAAACGTAGCCAATTGGCGAGGGAACTGTTCGGACAGGAGTTCATCGAAGGCTACATCGCTTCGAAGACCATGGAGTTGACCAGCTTCTTTGATGAAATCACTCCCTGGGAACGACGTGTTCTAGCAGCCCAGGCCTGACGTACCGCCGCCATCGGGCTATCGTTCTGGTAGCCCGATATTTACTGCAAGGAGCCGCTCGGAACGCCGATGCGCCAAATCTGGAAATCCTTTCGAGCGCTGTATTTCGCCTCGCTGATGATGTTGATCGGCTCGGGCCTTCTATCCACTTATCTGGCCTTGCGTCTGGCCGCTGACAATGTCGACGGCCTCTGGGTCGGTGCGCTGATGGCGGCCAACTATTTCGGCTTGGTGCTGGGCGGCAAGATCGGTCACCGGCTGATCGCCCGTGTCGGGCATATTCGTGCTTATTCCGCCTGTGCCGGGATCGTCGGGGCGGCGGTGCTGGGCCACGGGCTGGTCGATTGGCTGCCGGCGTGGCTGGTGCTGCGGACCATTGTCGGTCTGGGCATGATGTGCCAATACATGGTGATCGAGAGCTGGCTCAACGAGCAGGCTGACGCCAATCAGCGAGGTCTGGTGTTCAGCGGTTACATGATCGCGTCTTACCTTGGCCTGGTGCTGGGTCAATTGATTCTGGTCATGCACCCCGGGCTGGGTCTGGAACTGCTGATGCTGGTCGCGCTGTGCTTTGCGCTGTGTCTGGTGCCTGTGACGTTGACTCGACGGATTCACCCGGCGCCCCTGCATCCGGCGCCGATGGAGCCGCGCTTCTTTATCAAACGGGTCCCGCAGTCGCTGAGTACGGTGCTTGGTGCCGGTTTGATCATCGGTTCGTTCTACGGTCTGGCACCGTTGTATGCCTCGCAACAAGGGCTGTCGACCGAGCAGGTCGGTCTGTTCATGGGTAGCTGCATCTTTGCCGGTTTGCTGGTGCAGTGGCCGCTGGGCTGGTTGTCCGACCGTTACGATCGGGCGCTGCTGATTCGCTGCTTTGCCGGCTTCCTCGCGGTGGCGGCGTTGCCGTTGGCGGTGCTGCCGCAAGTGCCGCTTGAGGTGTTGTTCGGGGTTGGCTTTCTCTGTTCGCTGGTGCAGTTCTGTCTGTATCCGTTGGCGGTTGCGTTTTCCAATGACCACGTGGAAGGGGATCGCCGGGTGTCGCTGACAGCAATGTTGTTGGTGACCTACGGGGTCGGCGCGAGCATCGGGCCGTTGCTCGCGGGTGTGCTGATGAAGCTGTTTGGCAGTCAGAGCCTGTATGCGTTTTTCAGCTTTTTCGCGCTGGTGCTGGTATGGCGGATCCGGCCGAAAGCCGTGACCAATCTGCATCAGGTCGACGATGCGCCGCTGCATCACGTGGCCATGCCCGACAGCATGTCCAGCTCGCCACTGGTGGCGGCCCTCGACCCTCGGGTAGACGAACAGGTGGTGCAGGAGCAGATGGTGCAGGACCCTGTGCAAGCGCCGCCGACTCCCGAGCCGGAGCCTGACGCCGATGCTCAGCCAGAGCCTGCAGCAGAAGCGGAACCGGAAAGTGGCAGCGACAAGCCTGCACCGGATCTCAGTGGCGGCAGACCCTGAACTGAGCAAAAAGCACTGCGCATAAAAAAGGGCAGTCCCACCAGGGGCTGCCCTTTTTATTGTCGCTGCGAATCACATATCGTCTTTGTCGAAACGGCGTGCTTCACGTTGCAACTGATACACGAAACGCTCAACGTTGCGCGCTGCCTGACCACTGATGTTGTGGAAGCGCAGGCCGGCAAAGGTGATGTTGAGTTTTTCTTCGAAGTGCAGATAGCGCAATTCGACGGAGGTCGGCTGGTTGCCGAACAGTGGCGGCGCGATCAGGCGGTCATAGACTTGGCCCAATTGCAGACGATCGGTGATATCACCTTCGAAACGCAGCTTGCAGCCGGTCGCGGAGATATCCAGCAGTTTGCCGTTGATCGGTGCCTTGAGCTTTTCGCCGCCCAGTTCAACGCTGACCAGATCGGTCAGTTTCAGCGCGGCGCGGAAGGCATTGCGGCGCTGGTGGTAAACCACTTCAGTCGGCAGCTCGCCGGTGTAGAAACGATCACCTTCGGACTCTTCGATATTCAGCGTGCCGGTGCATTCCCAGGCAATGCGCACACCTTCATGAAAACCTTCGACCTTGAATGGTTCGCCGGCCAGCAGAAAGCGTTCGCCGTCACGCGGGATCATCTCGTCCAGCGCGATCGAAGCGCTGTCGCGGTCGACTTTGATCAGGTAGCTCTGGAAGCGCTGGCTGCGCTCATGAAAGGTGATGATCAGCGGATCGTGGCTTTCTTGCAGCTGGCGCAGGTTGCTGGAGATTTCCAGTGGCGTGGTAAGCACCTTAGGGGGCTGCGGAGCATCATCCGCGCTGAGGGCGTTGGACACGGTTTATCAATCTCCAGACAAAATATGACGACTAGCCAGCATTTTGCCAGCATGTTTCGCGGGTTGATAGAGCTGGCGCATCAACGGCTCATGCCTGGCTGAGCGGACGCGGCGTGGCGGGTTTGGCAAATGTACCGCTGGCGTTATAAAGCGCTGGCGCTTCACCACCGGTGAGGATCTTCAGCTGATTGGCCGTGGCGGCCTGCTGGATCTGGATCGACTGACCATTCTTGAGGTTGGCGGCCTGGCATTGCGCGATCAGATCGGTCAATGCGTCGCCTTGCGTCAACAACTGCTCGCCAATGCTCGACTGGCCAGCCAGTTGCTCCAGACCGCTGCGGTCTGTCGGCAAGTTGAGGCTGGCGAGGATTTCGCTGCGTTTGCGGCCATGCTGTTCAAGCAGAATGATCAATGCCTGTTTGTGCGCCAGAATTTCTTCCAGCAGGGGCATGTCGCGACCGTGCAACGCGAGAGATTCGGTTTGCAGCAACTCCAGCAATTGTTGAGCTGGAGCAAAGTCGTCGTTGATCAGTTGCAATAAATTAGTGTCGTGCATGGCTGGCCTTGGGTGTTAAGCGTCCAAAAGCCTCGCGCCGGCAAAGGCCTAGCGCTGGGCTTCGAAGTTGAGCAGTTTGCTGGCTACACGGTTGCTGTCGACTTTATAGCTGCCATCGGCAATCGCGGCTTTCAACTCGGCCACACGGGCTTTGTCGACAGCAGGTTGATCGCGCAGCTTGTCAGTGACCTTCTGCAACTGTTGAGCCTCATTGCTGAGGTGTACCGATTCCCCGCTTTTTGCGGTACTGGCCGGTTCGGCCTGGGTATTCAGCGGCGCGGAGGTGCCGGTTTCGGCGGTTTCCTTGGCGTTGCTGGTACGTGTACTGCCCGTAAGTGACGAGGAGCTGTTCAAACGGCTGAAATCGATGACCATGATAAAAACCTCTGGGAATTTGGACGCTTGCCATGTTTTCGGCCATCCCCTGGAAAACTTTAGGCACATTTACAATGAGCCTTGCATGCGCCGGCGCGTGTCCTGCTGCGGCACAGTTTAGGGAACAGCCGGGGTCAGCGCCAGTTTTCTACATCGCGACTTCCACTTGGCCGGGCGCGGTGACTTGCGCCTTGATGACCCGTTGCGAGTTGAGGTTTTTCACCCGGATCTGTTCCTTCAAACCGCCATTGGCCAGCGCTTCACCGGGCATGCGCACAGCGAGCGTGCCGCTGCGCGCAGTGATGACCACTTGATCGCCCTTGCGAATGACTTCCGCCTGTTCCAGATGAACCAAGGTAATGACCTGATCGGCTACCGTTGGTCGGGTTAATTTCTGCCCGATCGCTTCGTCTACCGAGGTCAGAAAGCCTTGGTTGATCGTACTCACGTCGCGCTCACGCAGGGTCACGTCCTGCGGTTCGATAATCCCTGCACGTTTGAGCGGTCGGGTGGTGGTCACAATCTCGCGAAACAGGCGGACTTGAGCGGGCACGAACACGGTCCAGGGCGAGGCGCCTTCACAGCGGACCTTCACCGTGACCCGGCCCAACGGACGTGCCGGGCTCTCCAAAGTCGCTGTCAATTCCTTGTCGCACATAGGCATGCGCATACGGGGGTCGAGCTGGTTAACTTCGATTTCGTAGCGGCCTTCCGTTTGACTGGTTGCCAGATAGTCTTCTACGGTGAACTCAAGAAAGCCCTGAGTGACGCCGATAAGCATGTCAGGCAAGGTAACCGCATCAGCAATGGCAGGGCTGCCAGCAAAAAAGCAGCAAATAGCGCCCGCAGCACAGAGCCCTCTGCGGAGGGGAGATGTCAGGCGTCGAAAAAATGTCGTTTGAGCGTTCATACGAGTTAAAAAGCAAGCGCCGTGCCGTTTAGCAATGAATGTGCGTCGCAACAACACTTGGCGTTGATGTAGGAGTCTGGGCATGGCTGGTGTAATGGATTCGGTGAACCAGCGCACGCAACTGGTAGGGCAGAATCGCCTGGAGCTGTTGTTGTTCCGTCTTGACGGTCAGCAGCTCTATGGAATCAACGTGTTCAAGGTGCGGGAAGTGTTGCAGTGCCCGTCGCTGACGTTGATGCCCAAGTCCAGTCCTGTCGTGTGTGGGGTGGCAAATATCCGGGGGGCGACCATTCCGATCCTTGATCTGGCAATGGCGACCGGTTCCGGAGCGTTGAAAGACAAGAACAACCCGTTCGTGATCATCACGGAGTACAACACCAAGACCCAGGGTTTCCTGGTCCGCTCGGTGGAGCGCATCGTCAACATGAACTGGGAAGAGATTCATCCACCGCCCAAGGGCACGGGTCGCGATCATTACCTGACCGCTGTGACTCGGGTGGACAATCAGTTAGTCGAAATCATCGACGTCGAGAAAGTGCTGGCGGAAGTTGCGCCGACACCGGAAGCGATTTCGGTGGGCGTGGTCGATGTCGAGACCCAGACCAAGGCACTGTCGTTGCGTGTCTTGACGGTCGATGACTCGTCGGTGGCGCGCAAGCAGGTCACGCGTTGTCTACAGACGATCGGTGTCGAAGTGGTGGCGCTGAACGACGGCAAGCAGGCGCTGGATTACCTGCGCAAGCTGGTCGACGAGGGCAAGAAGCCGGAAGAAGAGTTCCTGATGATGATTTCCGACATCGAGATGCCGGAGATGGACGGGTACACCCTGACGGCGGAAATCCGCGGCGACGCACGCATGCAAAAGCTTCATATCATCCTGCATACTTCGTTGTCCGGGGTATTCAATCAGGCGATGGTCAAGAAAGTCGGTGCTGATGACTTCCTGGCCAAGTTCCGCCCTGATGACCTGGCATCCCGGGTAGTCGACCGGATCAAAGCAGCAGATATCAGCTAGGAGCGTTTTGCTCCTGGCGGTCAACACGATTTAAGAGGCGGCATCATTGTCTACGGGTAATTTGGATTTCGAACAGTTCCGGGTCTTCCTGGAAAAAGCCTGTGGCATTTTGCTCGGTGAAAACAAGCAATACCTGGTCTCGAGCCGTCTCAACAAACTGATGGAGCAGCAAGGCATCAAATCCCTGGGTGAGCTGGTTCAGCGCATCCAGACCCAGCCGCGCAGCGGTTTGCGCGAGCAAGTGGTCGATGCCATGACGACCAACGAAACCCTGTGGTTTCGTGACACCTATCCGTTTGAAGTCTTGAAGAACAAGGTACTGCCTGAAGCGATCAAGGCCAGCCCCAACCAGCGCCTGCGGATCTGGTCGGCGGCGTGCTCGTCGGGCCAGGAACCGTACTCGCTGTCGATGTCGATCGACGAGTTCGAGCGCAGCAACCTAGGCCAGTTGAAGATGGGTGTGCAAATCGTTGCCACTGATTTGTCCGGCCTTATGCTGACCAACTGCAAGACGGGCGAGTACGACAGCCTGGCGATCGGTCGTGGTTTGTCGCCGGAACGTCTGCAGCGTTACTTCGACCCGAAAGGGCCGGGGCGCTGGGTGATCAAGGCACCGATCAAGAACCGCGTGGAGTTCCGTTCGTTCAACCTGCTCGACAGCTATGCCGCGCTGGGCAAGTTCGACATCGTGTTCTGCCGCAACGTGTTGATCTACTTCTCTGCCGAAGTGAAGAAAGACATCCTGTTGCGCATTCACAGCACGTTGAAGCCGGGCGGTTATCTGTTCCTTGGCGCTTCCGAAGCGTTGAACGGTTTGCCGGACCATTACCAGATGGTGCAGTGCAGCCCGGGGATCATTTACCAGGCGAAATGATTGCATCGGCAATACAAAAAACGGCAGGCCCGCAAAGGCCTGCCGTTTTTTTGTGCCCGAAGAAATTCTCCCTGACACCACAAAACCCCTGTAGGAGTGAGCCTGCTCGCGATAGCGGTAGCACATCCAACATCATCGGTGCCTGACACACCGCTATCGCGAGCAGGCTCACTCCTACAAGGAGGCTGTGGTGTGGATGAGGGAGAAGGCAAGCGGCAGAAAAGCGGCATCCGGCGGAAACCGGTTGCCGCTTTTCTGGCATTGCCGCTTTGCCGACGTCCGGCAAGGCCCCGGTTTACGGGGGTTTTATGGTTTGGCACGGCGCTTGCTAAAGCTCAGTTACGAAAAACCGGTCACCTGAAGGTTCCCGACATGAGCATCAGCTTCGATAAAGCGCTCGGCATTCACGAAAAGGCATTGGGCTTCCGCGCCCAGCGTGCCGAAGTGCTGGCCAACAACATCGCCAACGCCGACACCCCGAACTACAAGGCTCGGGATCTGGACTTCTCCAAAGTGCTTGAAGCACAGACCCAGAAGAACGCCAACGGCACCATCGCTTTGAACATGACCAACAGCCGTCACATCGAAGCTGAAGGCCTGGGCAACGGCGACGAATCGCTGATGTATCGCACGCCGATGCAACCTTCGATCGACCAGAACACTGTGGACGCCCAACTGGAACAGTCGAACTACGCGGAAAACGCCGTCGGCTTCCAGGCCAGCTTCACCCTGCTCAACAGCAAATTCAAAGGGCTGGTGTCAGCCCTGCGCGGAGAGTAATCCATGTCCCTGTCCAGCGTTTTCAACATTGCCGGCAGCGGCATGAGCGCACAGACCACGCGTCTGAACACCGTGGCGTCGAACATCGCCAACGCCGAAACCGTCTCGTCGAGCATCGACCAGACCTATCGCGCCCGTCACCCGGTATTCGCCACCATGTTCCAGGGCGGCCAGAACAGTGGCAGCAACTCGTTGTTCCAGAGCCAGGACGCGGCCGGTCAGGGCGTACAGGTGCTCGGTGTGGTCGAAGACCAGAGCAACCTCGAAGCGCGCTACGAGCCGAACCATCCGGCGGCTGACGCCAAAGGCTACGTCTACTACCCGAACGTCAACGTAGTGGAAGAAATGGCCGACATGATTTCCGCGAGCCGTTCGTTCCAGACCAACGCCGAAATGATGAACACCGCCAAAACCATGATGCAGAAGGTACTGACCCTCGGTCAGTAATAAGGGGCGACTGCCATGAGTGTTACCGATACCACCGCTACGCCGAGCCTGAAGGACATCCTCGCCAACTCGGCGAAGACCAGCAGCACCACGACGGGCGGCATCGCCTCGGCGACCAACAGTGCCACCGGCGGTCAAGCGTTGGGCAAGGATGCGTTCCTGCAATTGCTGGTCACCCAGCTGAAAAACCAGAACCCGCTCGACCCGCAGGACAACAGCGCATTCGTTGCGCAGTTGGCGCAGTTCAGCAGCCTCGAAGGCATCACCACGCTGAACTCCACCGTGAGTGGCCTGGCCGGCAACTACAACTCGTCGCAGGCGCTGCAAGCTTCGTCGCTGGTCGGTCGCAATGTGATCGTGCAGACCAACACCGCGCAGCTCGACGATCCGAGCAAAGGCCTGACCGGTTCGGTGAACCTGTCGACGTCCATTGCTGAGGGTACCGTGACCATCACCGACAGCAGCGGCAAGACGGTTCGCACCATCGATCTGGGCAGTCGCGCCGCTGGCAGTGCCAGCTTCACCTGGGACGGCAAGGACACGTCCGGCACCCTCGTGCCGACCGGTACCTACACCTTCAAGGCGAGCGCACCGATCAACGGCACCGCGACCGATCTGGCCACTTACCTGCCGGCAACGGTCAACAGCGTGACGATCAGCCAGACCGGTGGCGAGCTGATGCTCAACCTGGCTGGCAAGGGCTCCGTTGCCCTGTCCAAAGTACAAACCATTGGTATATAGAGCCGACTAACCGGCAACAAAGGAGTGGAATATGTCTTTCAATATCGGCCTTAGCGGTCTCTATGCAGCCAACAAACAACTGGACGTGACCGGCAACAACATCGCCAACGTCGCGACCGCCGGTTTCAAATCGTCCCGTGCAGAATTCGAAGACGTTTACTCGGCGACCCGTCTGGGCACCGGCAGCAAAGTCATCGGCAACGGTGTGCGCCTGGCCAACGTTTCCCAGCAGTTCACCCAGGGTGACATCAACAACACCGGCAACGTGTTGGACATGGGTATCAACGGTTCCGGCTTCTTCACCATGAGCAACAACGGTTCGATTTCCTACACCCGTGCCGGTACTTTCAAAGTCGACGACGCCGGTTTCATCACCAACACCGACTACACCTCGCGCCTGCAAGGTTACGCTGTGGATTCCAGCGGCAAAATCATCAAGGGCGTGTTGACCGACCTGAAGATCGACACCTCGAACCTGGCCCCGAAGTCGACTTCGGCCGTGGGGTCGAGCATCAACCTGAACTCGTCGGCTCCCGTGATCGTTGATACCGGCGCCACCGCTGTCAAGTTCGATCCGTCCAAGGTCGAGACTTACACCGAGTCGTTCAGCACCCCGATCTATGACACGCAGGGCAACAAGCACAACATGGATCAGTACGTCGTGAAGACGGGCGAAAACACCTGGAAGGTGTACACGCTGGTGGACGGGCGCAACCCGGACGCGACCGGCAGTGATCCAAGCAAAGCTGCCACTCCGCCGATTGCATCGACTCTGACGTTCGACAGTTCCGGCAAGCTGCTTCAGGTCAGCACACCGAGCACTCTGCCGCCGCCGGCTCCGAACCCGATCATCAGCAGCGATCTCACACTGAAAAACTGGGTGCCGGGCACCGTGACCAATGGCAACTTCACGCCTAACGGCGCGGCTGCCAACCCGAATGGCGTGACCGTTTCCCTGGCCAAGACCACTCAGTACAACGCGGATACCTCGCGTACCATCCCGACTCAGGATGGTTACGCCACTGGCCAGATCACCAACCTGACCATCGACGGCACCGGAACGCTGTTCGCCAACTTCAGCAACAACCAGAACAAGGCGATCGGCCAGGTTGCACTGGCCAGCTTCACTAACGAGCAAGGTCTGCAAGCAGTGGGCGGCACCAGTTGGAAGGAAACCTTCGCTTCGGGTATTCCGGGTTATGACGCTCCGGAAACCGGCACCTTGGGTTCGATTCAGTCCAACTCGCTGGAAGAGTCAAACGTTAACCTGACCAATGAGCTGGTGGACCTGATCAAGGGCCAGAGCAACTATCAGGCGAACGCCAAGACCATTTCGACCCAGAGCACCATCATGCAGACCATCATTCAGATGACCTGATGTGTTCGAATAGCTGCACTGAAAACCGACGCCTTGGGCGTCGGTTTTTTTTTGCCTGCTATCAGGCTTTGCTTAGATACCTACCGTTCGTCGGAAGCTGTGGTGCAGTAATTGCAGATGCCCCGAGCAAAGGAGGGGGCGCGTCAAACTTCCGCAGGTCATGGAGACCTCTGGTTGCAGGGCGGTTAAACGTCTCATCAATGACCACGCGCAAAAGTACTCGGCCTTATCGAGGCGATTCTGAAGCATTGCGTTGACTATCGATTCATCAAAAAGGCAAGGAAGAAACAATGGCAGTTATAAACGGAACGTCGGGTACGGACACACTGGTAGGCACGTCAAGTGCGGATGAGTTGTATGGGTTTGCAGGAAATGACTCGCTGAGTGGTGGCGAGGGCAATGACCTGCTGGATGGCGGGGCAGGTGCTGATGTCTTGAATGGCGGGAACGGTATCGATACCGCGTCTTATGCCAACTCGACAGCCGGGGTAACCGTTAACCTGGTTTCAGGCACGGGTATTGGCGGGGATGCGCAGGGTGACACCTTGACCTCCATTGAGACGGTCGTCGGGTCTGCGTTCAACGACAACCTGACCGCAAGTCTGGCGGGCAACAGTTTGATCGGCGGCGCGGGCAATGACGTGTATTTCGTCAACGGCTCGGCAGTGAACGTGATCGAAACCGCCGGCGGTGGCGATGACGAAGTACGCACCGTGGTTACCAACCTGCGTCTGGCCGACAACGTTGAGCGCCTGACTTACGTCGGCAACAGCAGCTTTGTCGGGTTCGGCAACGGTCTGGACAACGTCATTACTGGCGGCGCCAACAATGACACCTTGTCGGGTGGTGCAGGCGCTGACCAGTTCATCGGCGGTGCGGGCACCGATACCGTGAGCTACATCGACAGTCCCGGCTCGATCACCATCAACACCAAAACCGGCGTCCACACCGGCATTGCCGAGGGTGATACGTATGTTGGCATTGAGGTGATTCAAGGTTCGAACTCCGACGACATTTTCATCAGTGGCGCAGCCGCCGATACGTTCGATGGCTCGATGGGCAATAACGACACCGTTGATTACTCGGGTTCGGCAAGCGGTGTGACGGCGAGCCTGCTCAGTGGTGCGGTCGGTGTCGGCGGTGATGCGCAGGGCGACCGACTGTGGAACATCGAAACCGTGATCGGCTCGTCATTTGACGACTCGCTGACTGCGAGCCTTGCAGGCAACAAACTGATCGGCGGCGCGGGCAATGACGTGTATTTCGTCAACGGCTCGGCAGTGAACGTGATCGAAACCGCCGGCGGCGGCGATGACGAAGTACGCACTGTGGTCACCAACCTGCGTCTGGCCGATAACGTCGAGCGTCTGACTTACGTCGGCAACAGCAGCTTTGTCGGGTGCGGCAACGGTCTGGACAACGTCATCACTGGCGGCGCCAACAATGACACCCTGTCGGGCGGCGCCGGCGCTGACCAGTTCATCGGCGGTGCGGGCACCGATACCGTGAGCTACATCGACAGTCCCGGCTCGATCACGATCAACACCAAAACCGGCGTCCACACCGGGATTGCCGAGGGTGATACGTTCGTTGGCATTGAGGTGATTCAAGGCTCGAACTCCGACGACATTTTCATCAGTGGCGCAGCCGCCGATACGTTCGATGGCTCGATGGGCAACAACGACACCGTTGATTACTCGGGTTCGGCAAGCGGTGTGACGGCGAGCCTGCTCAGTGGCGCGGTCGGTGTCGGCGGTGATGCGCAGGGCGACCGACTGTGGAACATCGAAACCGTGATCGGCTCGTCATTTGGCGACTCGCTGACTGCGAGCCTTGCAGGCAACAAACTGATCGGCGGCGCGGGCAACGACGTGTATTTCGTCAATGGCTCGGCAGTCAACGTGATCGAAACCGCCGGCGGCGGCGATGACGAAGTACGCACCGTGGTCACCAACCTGCGTCTGGCCGACAACGTCGAGCGCCTGACTTACGTAGGCAACAGCAGTTTTGTCGGGTTCGGCAACGGTCTGGACAACGTCATCACTGGCGGCGCCAACAACGACACCCTGTCGG
Organism: Pseudomonas sp. SCA2728.1_7; assembly: GCF_018138145.1. Lineage (NCBI taxonomy): Bacteria > Pseudomonadati > Pseudomonadota > Gammaproteobacteria > Pseudomonadales > Pseudomonadaceae > Pseudomonas > Pseudomonas sp. SCA2728.1_7. The sequence goes on from NZ_CP073104.1 coordinate 5,812,643, forward strand.
GCGGCGCCGGCGCTGACCAGTTCATCGGCGGTGCGGGCACTGATACCGTGAGCTACATCGACAGTCCCGGCTCGATCACGATCAACACCAAAACCGGCGTACACACCGGCATTGCCGAGGGTGATACGTATGTTGGCATTGAGGTGATTCAAGGCTCGAACTCCGACGATATTTTCATCAGTGGCGCAGCCGCCGATACGTTCGATGGCTCGATGGGCAATAACGACACCGTTGATTACTCGGGTTCGGCAAGCGGTGTGACGGCGAGCCTGCTCAGTGGTGCGGTCGGTGTCGGCGGTGATGCGCAGGGCGACCGACTGTGGAACATCGAAACCGTGATCGGCTCGTCATTTGACGACTCGCTGACCGCGAGCCTTGCAGGCAACAAACTGATCGGCGGCGCGGGCAACGACGTGTATTTCGTCAACGGCTCGGCAGTGAACGTGATCGAAACCGCCGGCGGTGGCGATGACGAAGTACGCACCGTGGTCACCAACCTGCGTCTGGCCGACAACGTCGAGCGCCTGACTTACGTCGGCAACAGCAGTTTTGTCGGGTTCGGCAACGGTCTGGACAACGTCATTACTGGCGGCGCCAACAACGACACCCTGTCGGGTGGTGCAGGCGCTGACCAGTTCATCGGCGGTGCGGGCACTGATACCGTGAGCTACATCGACAGTCCCGGCTCGATCACCATCAACACCAAAACCGGCGTCCACACCGGCATTGCCGAGGGTGATACGTTCGTTGGCATTGAGGTGATTCAAGGTTCGAACTCCGACGACATTTTCATCAGTGGCGCAGCCGCCGATACGTTCGATGGCTCGATGGGCAACAACGACACCGTTGATTACTCGGGTTCGGCAAGCGGTGTGACGGCGAGCCTGCTCAGTGGCGCGGTCGGTGTCGGCGGTGATGCGCAGGGCGACCGACTGTGGAACATCGAAACCGTGATCGGCTCGTCATTTGACGACTCGCTGACCGCGAGCCTTGCAGGCAACAAACTGATCGGCGGCGCGGGCAACGACGTGTATTTCGTCAACGGCTCGGCAGTGAACGTGATCGAAACCGCCGGCGGTGGCGATGACGAAGTACGCACCGTGGTCACCAACCTGCGTCTGGCCGACAACGTCGAGCGCCTGACTTACGTCGGCAACAGCAGTTTTGTCGGGTTCGGCAACGGTCTGGACAACGTCATTACTGGCGGCGCCAACAACGACACCCTGTCGGGTGGTGCAGGCGCTGACCAGTTCATCGGCGGTGCGGGCACTGATACCGTGAGCTACATCGACAGTCCCGGCTCGATCACCATCAACACCAAAACCGGCGTCCACACCGGCATTGCCGAGGGTGATACGTTCGTTGGCATTGAGGTGATTCAAGGTTCGAACTCCGACGACATTTTCATCAGTGGCGCAGCCGCCGATACGTTCGATGGCTCGATGGGCAACAACGACACCGTTGATTACTCGGGTTCGGCAAGCGGTGTGACGGCGAGCCTGCTCAGTGGCGCGGTCGGTGTCGGCGGTGATGCGCAGGGCGACCGACTGTGGAACATCGAAACCGTGATCGGCTCGTCATTTGACGACTCGCTGACCGCGAGCCTTGCAGGCAACAAACTGATCGGCGGCGCGGGCAACGACGTGTATTTCGTCAACGGCTCGGCAGTGAACGTGATCGAAACCGCCGGCGGTGGCGATGACGAAGTACGCACCGTGGTCACCAACCTGCGTCTGGCCGACAACGTTGAGCGTCTGACTTACGTCGGCAACAGCAGTTTTGTCGGGTTCGGCAACGGTCTGGACAACGTCATTACTGGCGGCGCAAACAACGACGTATTGTCGGGTGGTGCGGGGGCGGACCAATTTATCGGTGGCAATGGTTTTGACGTCGCCAGCTATATCGACAGCCCGACCGGTGTGACGATCAACACCAAGACCGGCGTGAACTCCGGCATCGCCTTGGGTGATACGTATGTCGGTATCGAGCAAATTCGTGGATCAAATAGCGGCGATATCTTCGTCGGTGGGCTGGGTGCGGATAATTTCGACGGGAGCGGCGGCACCGACATCCTCAGCTTTGCGAGTGAGACTTCCGGCGTCACGCTGGATTTGAGTCCAACAGTGCTTACCGGTATTGCTGCGGGCGACGCCTACACCTCGATCGAGGCGTTCCAGGGCACAAGTTATGCCGACACTTTTACCGGCAGTGCCAGAGCCGCCGAGAGTTTCATTGGAGGTGGCGGTGCGGATACCTTGACTGGTGTGGGTCGAGGTGATGGCGCCTGGTACGTCAACAGTTCCGATGCAGTGCAGATCAATCTTCTGACAGGTTCCATCTCCGGCGGCGATGCCCAAGGTGATGTGCTCATCAATATCGATAATCTGATCGGTTCGGCGTTCAATGACACCTTGACCGGTAACACCTACGCCAACGTGTTGGAGGGTGGAGACGGTAACGACGTCTTGTATGGCGGTGATGGCAACGACACTCTGTACGGACATAGCTTCACGGATATCAGCGCTCTGGCCGTAGCTGTCTCGACGCAAAACCAGTCCGACACCATTTATGGCGGTAATGGCGATGATTACATCATGGGTTACGCGCGCGATGTGGGGTCGGTCTTTTATGGTGAAGCCGGTAATGACAACATCACGGTCTTTTCAGGCATTGCCAACGGAGGCGACGGTAACGATACGTTGACGGGCTCGGGTCATGGCTACGAACTGCATGGCGGGGCGGGCGCGGACAAGCTGTACCTGAATGCTTCGGGTGACGCGTATGGTGGCGAGGGCAGCGATGCATATTTCGTCTCTTCCAAAACCATGGTTGCGATTTCCGATGACGGCACCGCGGGCATCGATATCGTCACCCTGAAAAACATCCAGAGCTTCAATGATGTCCGCATCATGACCAACGACCAAGGCGTCTACATCTTCAATGCTGCGGACGTGCAGAGCGGCAACCTGGACTCCGGTCTTTTCCTGAAGGACTGGAACAAGGGGGCCAACACCATTGAAACCTTCTACACCAACAACGGCGATTCTTTCACCATCCCGGTGGTAGGGCAGGCAATGGCCGAGTCCTTGATGAGCTGACGGAGGCTGCAACATAAAAACGGCGAGGCCCGCAATCAGGGCTTCGCCGTTTTTTATGCCTGTGGTTTTTTCCAGACAAAAGAAAACCCCCGACACACCAGAAGTCTGTCGGGGGTTTTCTTTTGCCTGAAGAGTATCAGGCGTCTCGCAACGCCTGACTCAGCTCAGCTTATTGGCAAGCTTCGCAATCCGGCTCGTCAATGGCGCAAGCCTTTGGCACTGGAGCAGGACCGGCAGGAGCAGCCAGAACCGAATCGTCGCCGTGGTTGCCGCCGCTGGAAACAGCGTTCAGCTTGCTGGTGCTGATGGTCGACTTCTCGGTGCTGGTCGCGGCCAGGGCACGGAGGTAGTAAGTGGTTTTCAGACCACGGTACCAGGCCATGCGGTAGGTCACGTCGAGCTTCTTGCCCGATGCGCCAGCGATGTACAGGTTCAGCGACTGGGCCTGGTCGATCCACTTCTGACGACGGCTGGCCGCGTCAACGATCCACTTGGTGTCCACTTCGAACGCGGTCGCGTAGAGCTCTTTGAGTTCCTGCGGGATGCGCTCGATCTGCTGAACCGAACCGTCGTAGTACTTCAGGTCGTTGATCATGACCGAGTCCCACAGACCGCGAGCCTTGAGGTCGCGAACCAGGTACGGGTTGATCACGGTGAATTCGCCCGACAGGTTCGATTTCACATAGAGGTTCTGGTAGGTCGGTTCGATCGACTGCGATACGCCAGTGATGTTGGCGATGGTCGCGGTCGGTGCGATGGCCATGATGTTCGAGTTACGAATGCCTTTCTGTACACGGGCGCGAACCGGTGCCCAGTCCAGGGTTTCGTTCAGGTCGACATCGATGTACTTCTGGCCGCGTTGCTCGATCAGGATCTGTTGCGAATCCAGCGGCAGGATGCCTTTGGACCACAGCGAACCCTGGAACGTCTCGTACGCGCCACGCTCGTCAGCCAGGTCGCAGGAAGCCTGGATCGCGTAGTAGCTGACCGCTTCCATCGACTTGTCGGCGAACTCGACGGCAGCGTCGGAACCGTAAGGGATGTGCTGCAGGTACAAAGCGTCCTGGAAGCCCATGATGCCCAGACCGACCGGACGGTGCTTGAAGTTGGAGTTCTTCGCTTGTGGCACCGAGTAGTAGTTGATGTCGATAACGTTATCGAGCATGCGAACAGCGGTGTTCACGGTGCGTTCCAGCTTGGCGGTGTCCAGCTTGCCGTTGACGATGTGGTTCGGCAGGTTGATCGAGCCCAGGTTGCAAACGGCGATCTCGTCCTTGTTGGTGTTCAAGGTGATCTCGGTGCACAGGTTCGAGCTGTGAACCACGCCGACGTGCTGCTGCGGGCTGCGCAGGTTGCACGGGTCTTTGAAAGTCAGCCATGGGTGGCCGGTTTCAAACAGCATGGAGAGCATTTTGCGCCACAGGTCTTTGGCCTGGATGGTCTTGAACAGTTTGACCTTGCCTGGGTATTCGGTCAGGGCTTCGTAGTACTCGTAGCGCTCTTCGAAGGCTTTACCGGTCAGGTCGTGCAGGTCCGGCACTTCGGATGGCGAGAACAGGGTCCACTTGCCGTCATCGAAGACACGCTTCATGAACAGGTCAGGGATCCAGTTGGCGGTGTTCATGTCGTGGGTACGACGACGATCATCACCGGTGTTCTTGCGGAGTTCGATGAACTCTTCGATGTCCATGTGCCAGGTTTCCAGGTAAGCGCAGACAGCGCCTTTGCGCTTGCCACCCTGGTTAACGGCTACCGCGGTGTCGTTCACTACCTTGAGGAACGGAACCACGCCTTGCGACTTGCCGTTGGTGCCCTTGATGTACGAACCCAGTGCACGCACCGGCGTCCAGTCGTTGCCCAGGCCGCCAGCAAATTTCGACAACATGGCGTTATCGTGGATCGCGTGATAGATGCCCGACAGGTCATCCGGCACGGTGGTCAGGTAGCAGCTCGACAGCTGTGGACGCAGGGTACCGGCGTTGAACAGGGTCGGGGTCGACGACATGTAGTCGAAGGACGACAGCAGGTTGTAGAACTCGATCGCACGGTCTTCTTTGTGCTTCTCTTCGATCGCCAGGCCCATGGCCACGCGCATGAAGAAGATCTGCGGCAGTTCGAAACGAATACCATCCTTGTGGATGAAGTAACGGTCGTACAGGGTTTGCAGGCCCAGGTAGGTGAATTGCTGATCACGCTCGTGGTTGATCGCCTTGCCCAGTTTTTCCAGGTCGAAGGAGGCCAGCACAGGGTTCAGCAGTTCGAACTCGATACCTTTGGCGATGTAGGCCGGCAGAGCCTTGGCGTACAGGTCGACCATTTCGTGGTGAGTGGCGCTTTCGGCCACACCGAGGAAACCCAGACCTTCGGCACGCAGGGTGTCCATCAGCAGGCGGGCGGTCACGAACGAGTAGTTCGGCTCACGCTCAACCAGGGTACGAGCGGTCATCACCAGGGCGGTGTTGACGTCGGTCAGGGCCACGCCGTCGTAGAGGTTTTTCAGGGTTTCGCGCTGGATCAGGTCGCCGTCGACTTCTTCCAGACCTTCGCAGGCTTCGGTGACGATGGTGTTCAGACGACCCATGTCCAGCGGCGCCAGGCTGCCGTCAGCACGGGTGATGCGGATCGACGGGTGAGCGTTGACCGCTTCTTCGGCCGGCGCGTGGGCAGCGCGTTCTTTCGAACGACCGTCACGGTAGATCACGTAGTCGCGCGCAACTTTCTGCTCGCCGGCACGCATCAGGGCCAGTTCGACCTGGTCCTGGATTTCTTCGATGTGGATGGTGCCACCCGACGGCATACGACGCTTGAAGGTGGCGGTGACCTGTTCGGTCAGGCGCGCAACAGTGTCGTGGATTCGCGACGAAGCGGCAGCGGTGCCGCCTTCAACTGCGAGGAACGCTTTGGTGATAGCGACGGTGATCTTGTCATCGGTGTAAGGAACGACAGTGCCATTACGCTTGATCACGCGCAGTTGGCCAGGCGCGGTGGCTGCCAGATCCGAATTCGAATCAGCGGCCTGCGGCAAGGTGCCCTGCGGGTTCTCGCGAGTTGTGTCGGTTTGCATGGGGGGTGGTCTCCACATTCTCTATGTTTGTTTGGCACCGTCATGGTGCTCACCGTTCTGTACCGAAGCACTGCAACCGACAAGCGTCGGCGTAACAACTTCGGAACAGTAGGAAAAAGGCTTGTAACGCCGCATCCTTGCCGAAGTCTTTGGCGCCGAACCAAGGCTCGAGCCAAACTCCTTCCAGGGTGACAGTAATGACTGCAACACCCGTACCGTTCCGGTCGTTTCCGGCCTAAAAAACGGTGCCATCCGCAAGTGCGGTTTGGGCTTTGAAAAACTTGCTTGGTTCAACCGGAAACTGGCAATAAAGCACTTGAGTTTCAGGCCCTAAATGTGGTTGGGCGTTTGAGCGTAAAACCCTATATGTAGGGTCTCTCCTTGCGCCGTGCTACAAGATAATGCGTTTCAAGGGTGCTTGCAACGTACTAGCTGTGGATAAACCTGTGCGTAAATTGTGTAAGAAATCCGGAATTCGCGTGTAGGCCGCGAACCTGCTGAGCTAGACCGTCTGTCACTGTTTTTTCACCGAGAAAAACGCTTCAGCGGATTTTTAAGGGCGCGAACCCTATCACAAAAAACCGCCTTGTCCGAACGCATTTACCGACTTGTGTTCTGGCGGTACGCCGTTTATACATCGGCCCATGCGCAGGCATTGTTATCCTCCAGAAACATGACAAAAGGACGGGAGGATCCAAAACTGTGGGAGCGAGCCTGCTCGCGAATGCGCTATGTCAGATGACTCAGATGTTGGCTGACAGGATGCCTTCGCGAGCAGGCTCGCTCCCACAGGGAATTGTGTTGGGTCAGATGTTCTTCCTTTATTAATAACAATAGAAAGCAGAGGTCATCGGTGGAGCAACAAGCCTTTCAGGTATTGATCGTCGAGGATGACCAGCGACTGGCCGAACTGACGCGCGACTACCTGCAAGCCAATGGACTGCGCGTGGACATCGAAGGCAACGGTGCGCTGGCGGCGGCACGGATCATCAAGGAGCAGCCGGATCTGGTGATCCTTGACCTGATGCTGCCCGGCGAAGATGGCCTGAGCATTTGCCGTAAGGTGCGCAATCATTTCGATGGGCCGATTCTGATGCTCACCGCGCGCACCGACGATGCCGATCAGATCCAGGGGCTCGACCTCGGTGCCGACGATTACGTGTGCAAACCGGTGCGCCCGCGTCTGTTGCTGGCGCGCATCCAGGCGTTGCTGCGACGTAGCGACACACCTGAACCGGTCGCCGAAAAATCCCGTCGTCTGCAATTTGGTCCGTTGGTGGTCGACGACGCCTTGCGCGAGGCGTGGCTGAGTGACAATGGCATCGAACTGACCAGCGCCGAGTTCGATCTGTTATGGCTGCTGGTGTCCAACGCCGGGCGCATTCTGTCCCGCGAAGAAATCTTCACCGCCCTGCGCGGCATCGGCTATGACGGCCAGGACCGCTCGATCGATGTGCGCATTTCGCGCATTCGCCCGAAAATCGGTGACGACCCCGACCATCCACGCCTGATCAAGACCATTCGCAGCAAAGGCTACCTGTTCGTCCCCGAAGCCTGCGTAGATCTGCCGCTGTGAATTCGATCTTCCTGCGCATCTACGGCGGCATGTGCGCAGCGATCATTCTGGTGGCGGTGCTCGGGGTGCTGGCGCTGAACCTGCTCAACCAGGTGCGCAGCGAGCAGTACCGCGAACGTCTGGCCCACGGCACGTTCTCGCTGATGGCCGGCAACCTGCAGCCGATGAACGAAACCGAGCGTCATCGCGCGTTGCTGGTGTGGGAGCGTTTACTGGGGATTCCGCTGGCGCTGAAGAAATTTGCCGAAACCGACCTTGATCTGACCCAGCGCACCCGCGTGCAGCGTGGTCAGGCGTTGGTCGAGCAGACCGGACCGCACGCGGCGAAGGTCTATCGAATGGTCAGCGACAAAGAGCAACTGGTGCTGGTGGGGGAAGTGCAGCAGATCAGCGAACAACTGGCTCGCGCGACTATTTACCTGTTGGCCGATGAGCTGGTGCGCGTACCGGTCGGCGAGCAACCCAAGCGCCTCGCGCAGATAAAGGAAGAGAAAGGCTTCGGCTTTGATCTGCGCCTGGTCACGGTGAATGACGCCGACATGGACGAAGACCAGAGCCGCCGCGTGGCCGAAGGCGATACGGTAATGGCGCTGGGCAAGGGCGGCGATTCGATTCGCGTGTTTGCCGGCATGGTCGGCACGCCGTGGGTGCTGGAGATCGGCCCGCTGTATCAGATGAACCCGTACCCGCCGGAATGGCTGGTGCTGATTGCGGCACTTGGTCTGAGCCTGATCGGCCTTATCGTTTATCTGTTGGTGCGTCAGCTCGAACGCCGTTTGCGCGGCCTCGAAGCAGCGGCCACGCGGATTGCCAAGGGCAGCCTGGAAACCCGTGTGCCGGCGCGCGGTGCCGACTCGGTGGGGCGTCTGGCGTCGGCGTTCAACGGCATGGCCGAGCACTTGCAACAGTTGCTGGCGATCCAGCGCGAACTGGTGCGCGCGGTGTCCCATGAATTACGCACGCCGGTGGCACGCCTGCGTTTCGGTCTGGAAATGATCGGCTCGGCGACCACGCCGCAAGCGCTGGAGAAGTACCGCGAAGGCATGGATCACGACATCGAAGACCTCGATAAGCTGGTCGATGAAATGCTCACCTATGCGCGACTGGAGCAAGGTTCGCCGGCGCTGACCTTCCAGCGCATCGATCTGGATGCGCTGGTCAATCAGGTAATTGAAGAGCTGGCGCCGTTGCGCGCCGAGGTCACCGTGCAGCGGGGTTTGTGCCTGTCTGCTGCGGACAACGATGATGCCTGGGTCGAAGCCGAGCCACGCTATCTGCATCGAGCGCTGCAGAATCTGGTGAGCAACGCGATGCGCCATGCACGTTCGAACGTGACGGTGAGTTATCAGGTCGGGCAATTGCGCTGCCGCGTGGATGTCGAAGATGACGGGCCGGGCGTGCCGGAAGTGGCGTGGGAGCGGATTTTTACACCGTTTCTACGTCTGGACGACAGCCGCACACGGGCGTCGGGCGGGCATGGTCTGGGGTTGTCGATTGTGCGACGGATCATTCACTGGCATGACGGCCGGGCGATCATTGGCAAGAGCAAGAGTCTGGGCGGGGCTTGTTTTAGCCTGAGTTGGCCGAGGAATCAGGAACGCCGTTGAGATGTGTGGTGGCGGGTCTGGCCTCATCGCGAGCAGGCTCACTCCTACAGGGGAACGCATTTCAAATGTAGGCCTTCGCCTGCTCGCGATAGGGTCAGTGCCCGCAACACAAATCTTCAGGCCTGAATGCTGACCAGGCTCAACAACTGTCCATCCTGCACCCCGAACTGCGCGTCCAGTTCAGTGCCGTTGCGCCATTCGGCAGACAAGTCCGTCAACAACCGCAACCGCACCTCACCCGCCTCAGTCCACTCCAGCACTTCAGCATGCTCGAAATAAAAGCGCTGCTGCACAATCGGATACAGCGCCTTGAACAGACTCTCCTTCACCGAAAAGGTCAGCGTCACCCACAACGCCAACTGATCCCGCGAAGCGGCCGTCATGCGTTGCATTTCAGGCGGCGTCAGAATCTCCGCAGCCAGGCGCTCGGCGCGTTTGGTGTTGAGCAGGTTTTCCAGATCCATGCCCAAACCGCGCCAGTGTTGCTTGTTGGCGACAATCGCTGCCGCACGGCCGGTGCTGTGGGTGATCGAGCCGCAGATATGCCCGGGCCAGATCGGCGCGCGGTCTTCACCAATCGCCGGCACCACGCTGCTGCCTTCCAATTGCTGCAACGCCGCCCGGGCGCAAATTCGCCCGGCTAGAAACTCAGCCTGACGCTTGGCCACCGAACGCTGAATGCTTGGCGGTGCAACGACGGCACTGCGCTGAAAGTCATCGCCGAGCAGTCGGGTCGGGTCGAAATGGGTGCTGAGCAGCACGGTGTCGGGCAACACCGTCGGCAACGGCCAGTGGCTGTCGAGTGCGGTGCAGCAGGAGGGCAGGGTGGGGGTGAGATTCATGGCGGGCATTTTGCCGGTTAGTCGGGCCGAGGTCGAGATAGCGGTGAAGCTATCGCGAGCAGGCTCACTCCTACAGGGGAACGCATTTCAATTGTAGGAGCGAGCCTGCTCGCGAAGGCCGCGCCGCGGTGTCGCTGATCAGCCAAAGATTTTCTGCAAGAACGCTTTCATGTCCGCCCAGGATTTTTCATCCGCTGCTTTGTTGTACCCGATGTCCGGGCCACCGTGCTCGCCATGGCTCAGGCGATCGGCATCCGGATTGGTAAATCCATGCTTGGCGCCATCAAGGCTGACAAATTTATAGTCAGCCCCGGCCTTGTCCATTTCCGCCTTGAACGCCGTGACGTTATCCGCCGTAACCATGCTGTCCAGCGCGCCGTGCTCGACCAGAATCTTCGCTTTCACACTGCCAGGCGTTGCTGGGGTCTTGGTCGCCAGCGCACCGTGGAAACTCACCACGCCCGCCAATGGCTCACCTTGCCGCGCCGCGTTCAGCACCACTGCACCGCCGAAGCAGTAACCGATGGCGGCAATTTTATTCACGTCGGTCTGCGGCTGTTTCTTCAACAAGTTCAGCCCTGCCTCGAAGCGCTTGCTGGAAGCCGCCGCATCCTGGGTCGCCGCCTGCATGAACGCCATCGCGTCTTTCGGGTGCTCGGTGTTCTTGCCTTCGCCGTACATATCAATGGCCAGGGCGCTGTAGCCGAGCCCGGCGAGATCGCGCGCGCGGCGCTTGGCGTAATCGTTCAGCCCCCACCATTCGTGCACAACGACGACGCCCGGACGCTTGCCTTTGATGGCGTCGTCATAGGCGTAGTAGCCGATCAGTTTCGTGCCGTCGGCGCTCTGATAGGGGATTTCTTCAGTCTTGATCGCAGCCTGAGCAAGGCTGCTGACAGCCAGCAAGGTGAGGGCGAGGAACAGGCGCATGGTCGGGTCTCCTGACAATAAAAGGTCAAAACAGCCTAGTTCATTTGGTTCAGGTCAGGTTCAGAGACGGTTCAGGGGCGGTACAGGGGAGGGTCAGTAACCTTGCGCCATACCCAAACAGCAACTGTGAAAGAGGAAATACCCATGACTTTTAACAAACTGTTGCTGGCATTGACCGTAATGAGCGCCAGTATCGCGGCCCAGGCCGATACCACTTCCAACTTCGCCGGCCTGTCCTTCGGCCAGACCAGCGACAAGATCGACAAGTCCCACGCACTCAACAACAACCTCGACCACCCGAACGCCACCGGCGCCATCGACGGTAACAACACCTACGGCGTGCGCCTCGGTCAGCAAAACAGCCAGGGCCGCTACTACGCCACCTACGACAACGTGTCGGGCTCGCACAATGGCATTAAACTGCGTCAGGAAAATCTGCTGGGCAGCTACGATCTGTTTTACCCGGTGGGCGGCAGCACCAAGCTGTTCGGCGGTGCCACGGCGGGTCTGACCAAGCTGACTCAGGATTCGCCAGGCTACAGCCGCGACAGTGACATCGGTTACGCCGTCGGCGGTCAGTTCGGTGTATTGCAGCAAGTCTCGCAGAACACCTCGGTCGAACTCGGTTACCGTTACCTGATGAGCAACGCCAGCACCGAGATGAAAGAGAGCGGTGGCAGCAAGCAAGGTTCGCTGGACTTGAACAGCAGCGCGCAGACTTACCTGTCGGCTAACTACAATTTCTAAGGAGTTGCCAGCAGGTTCAATGTGGGAGCGAGCCTGCTCGCGAAAGCGGTGAATCAGTCGATCAATTTATCGACTGACACACAGCCTTCGCGAGCAGGCTCGCTCCCACAGGTGTGTTTTTGGAGATTCTGGATTTACCCGGGAGAGCGTTATGAAACTGTTGGTCGTCGAAGATGAAGCGCTGTTGCGCCATCACCTGCAAACCCGCCTGACTGAAAGCGGTCATGTGGTCGAGTCCGTGGCCAATGCCGAAGAGGCGCTGTACCAGACCGGACAGTTCAACTTCGACCTGGCGGTGATTGATCTCGGCCTGCCGGGCATGGGCGGTCTCGACTTGATCCGCCAGTTGCGCGCGGGCGGCAAGACCTTCCCGATCCTGATCCTCACCGCGCGCGGCAACTGGCAGGACAAGGTCGAAGGCCTCGCCGCCGGCGCCGACGATTACGTGGTCAAGCCGTTCCAGTTCGAAGAACTCGATGCGCGCCTGAATGCCTTGCTGCGCCGCTCCAGCGGTTTCACCCAGTCGACCATCGTCGCCGGTCCGCTGCTGCTCGACCTCAATCGCAAACAGGCGACCCTTGACGAGCAACCGCTGGCGCTGACCGCCTACGAGTACCGCATCCTTGAATATCTCATGCGCCACCATCAACAAGTGGTGCCCAAGGATCGCTTGATGGAGCAGCTCTACCCGGACGACGACGAGCGCGACCCGAATGTCATCGAAGTGCTGGTCGGCCGTCTGCGCCGTAAACTCGAAGGCCCGGCCGGGTTCAAGCCGATTGATACCGTGCGCGGCCTCGGCTACCTGTTCAATGAGCGCTGCACTTGATTCGTTCCCTTCGCGTTCGCTTGATGCTCGCCGCCACCACGTTGGCGGTGTTGTTCATGCTCGCCTTGCTGCCGGCGATGCAAGGCGCGTTCAGCCTCGCGTTGCAGGACTCGATCGAGCAGCGCCTGGCTTCGGACGTCACTACGCTGATCTCGGCCGCACGCATCGAAAACGGTCGGCTGGTGATGCCCAATCAGTTGCCGGATGAGCGCTTCAATCTCACCGACTTCCGTTTGCTCGGCTACATCTACGACCGCGAAGGGCATCTGGTCTGGCGCTCGAAAGCCACCCAGGAAGAGCAGATCAACTACAAGCCGCGCTACGACGGACTCGGTAACGAGTTCGCGCGGATCCGTGAAACCAACGGGCAGGAATTCTTCGTCTACGACGTGGAAGTGAAATTGCTCGGTGGCAAAAGCGCGGCGTTCAGCATCGTCGCCCTGCAACCGGTGCGCGAGTACGAAACCACCCTTGAGGGGCTGCGCGAGAATCTCTATCTGGGCTTCGGCGCTGCGCTACTCGTACTGCTGGCGCTGTTGTGGATCGGCCTGACCTGGGGCCTCAAAGCCTTGCGCCGGCTCAGTCAGGAACTCGACGAAATCGAAGGCGGCACCCGTGAAAGCCTCACCGAGCAGCATCCGCGTGAGTTGCTGCGCCTGACCGGCTCGCTCAACCGTTTGCTGCACAGTGAACGCCAGCAACGTAGTCGTTATCGCGATTCTCTCGATGATCTGGCGCACAGCTTGAAAACGCCGTTGGCGGTACTGCAAGGGGTTAGCGAGGACATGGCCCAGCGTCCCGAAGAACGCGATCAAGCGTGGGTGCTGCAGAGTCAGATCGAACGCATGAGCCAGCAGATCAGCTACCAACTGCAACGGGCCAGCTTGCGCAAAAGCGGACTGGTGCGCCACCAGGTGCGCCTGCAACCAGTGCTGAAAAGCCTCTGCGACACCCTCGACAAGGTGTACCGCGACAAGCATGTGCGCGTGGCATTCGATCTGCCTGAACACTGTTATGTGCCGATCGAGCAGGGCGCGTTGCTGGAGATGCTGGGTAACTTGCTGGAAAACGCCTATCGACTGTGTCTGGGTGAAGTGCGCATCAGCGTGCGCGAGACCCTCGCCGGGATTGAATTGTGCGTTGAAGATGACGGCCCGGGCGTGCCGCCGGATCAGCGTGCGCGGATTCTCGAGCGCGGTGAAAGGCTGGATGCCCAGCATCCGGGGCAGGGCATCGGGTTGGCGGTGGTCAAGGACATTATTGAAAGCTACAACGCCAAACTGGCGTTGGGCGACTCGCCGATGGGCGGGGCGGCGTTCAGGATTCATTTTCCTGCGGTGTGATTGGGAGTTGCCCTCACCCTAACCCTCTCCCAGAGGTAGAGGGGACTGACCGAAGTGTCTTGCGAAAATGATCGACCTGAGCGATTTGCAGCGAATATGGATTCAATAGAGAGCTTGCAGGTCGGCGTATATCTTGAGCATCCCCCAATCAGTCCCCTCTCCCTCCGGGAGAGGGTTAGGGTGAGGGGCTTTTGATTTATCGCCTCATTGCTCCTGCGCCCGATAAGCCCCCGGCGTCAGCCCCGTCCACTTCCTGAACGCCCGATGAAACGCCGATCCTGAGGGTGTCTGGCGTTCTACATCGACCTGAAATAGCCAGTCGATTTTGGATTCAGTAGAGAGCGTTCAGGTCGGCGTACATCTTGAGCAACCCCCAATCAGTCCCCTCTCCCTCCGGGAGAGGGTTAGGGTGAGGGGCTTTTGATTTAGCGCCTCACTGTTCCTGCGCCCGATAAGCCCCCGGCGTCAGCCCGGTCCACTTCTTGAACGCCCGATGAAACGCCGACGGTTCGGAAAATCCCAACTGCTCGGCAATCTGCTGCAACGACAGATCCGCCCGGCCTAAATGATAAATGGCGATATCCCGCCGCAACTGATCCTTCAACTCCTGAAAACTCGTGCCTTCCTCACGCAAATGCCGGCGCAGGGTTTGCGGGCTGATGTGCATATGCGCCGCCACCGCTTCCAGATCCGGCCAGTTCGCACTGTCACGACTGAGCAAACGACGCAGGCGGCTGCTCAGGCTGTCGCCGTCGTCCGGGCGTGAGAGCAGGTCGGCGGGCGAGCGTTCGAGGAAATGTTTGAGCGTGCGTTCGTCCTGCAACAGCGGCATAGACAGATAGCGACTGTGAAACAACAGGCTGCTCTGCTCAGTGCCGAAGGTCATGGGGCAGGGGAACAGCAGGTCGTATTCGGCACCATGTTCGGGGCGCGGATAGCTGAAAGTCGCCTGTTCAAGGCGAATCCGCTGGCCAATCAGCCAACTACCGAGGCGATGCCAGATCACCAGCAGGCTTTCAGTGAGAAAGTGATCCGGGTCCC
This sequence comes from Pseudomonas sp. SCA2728.1_7, assembly GCF_018138145.1. NCBI lineage: Bacteria > Pseudomonadati > Pseudomonadota > Gammaproteobacteria > Pseudomonadales > Pseudomonadaceae > Pseudomonas > Pseudomonas sp. SCA2728.1_7. The sequence goes on from NZ_CP073104.1 coordinate 5,827,720, forward strand.
ATATCTGCGAATCATCGACGCTCAAACGCACCCATTCGTCTTCGCGCGTCAGGCTCAGGCGCGGGGCTTCGGGGAATAGGCTATAAAACAATAAACCGCGTTGCAGTGCCTTCTCCAGATTGCGGCAGTGAATCGAGGCATGGCACATCATCGCGAAACTGCCGGGCTTGCTCGGGGCGTTGCCGAAACCCAGGTATTCGTCGTCCAGCGCCAGCCACAGGCCCTGAATCAACCGGGTGAATTGTTCCGGAGCAATGCGCGCACGCGGTTCATCGAGCAATTCCGGGCTGATGCCCAGTTGCAGCAGCAGGCCCGAGTAATCGAAACCCACGCGGCGTGCGCCGCCGAGGGCGGCACGGGCAAAATGACTGGCGATGGTGCGTTCGCGCATAAGCGGCAGATCCTTCCTCAGGCGCCGGATGGTAGCCGGCGGCTGGACATGCCTACAAGGCGGATTTCCGCCAAATTGTAGGACGAGAAGCGGCGAGTTGGCGGAAATCCGCCACACTTGAGTCACCGGATGGTGACATCCATGCACCTGTGATCCCTGATATCAAAAGGCTTGCAGGCAATCGCACCAAAGTGGCACGACGTTTGCGATACAAGCCACAGAAGCGTGCGTTTGGCCCAGATGGAAAACGCTGCTCCAACAACAAATCCCTCCAGTGCAGGAGGGTTCGCAATTCAGGTTTCGCGGTCAACAGATGGATGTTGCCACGCGAGGCTCTTGAGGAAATCTGCAATGACGACTCGTCAGCCACTGTACAAATCCCTGTATTTCCAGGTGATCATCGCAATCATCATCGGTATTGCGCTTGGTCATTACTACCCGCAGTTCGGTGTCGCGGTTAAGCCACTGGGTGACGGGTTCATCAAGCTGATCAAAATGATCATCGCCCCGATCATCTTCTGCACCGTGGTCAGCGGTATCGCCGGCATGCAGAACATGAAGTCGGTCGGCAAGACCGGCGGTTACGCACTCCTGTACTTCGAAATCGTTTCGACCATCGCGCTGCTGGTCGGTCTGGTCGTGGTCAACGTTGTGCAACCGGGCAACGGCATGCACATCGACGTCGCCACCCTCGACGCTTCGAAAGTCGCTTCTTATGTAGCGGCTGGCGCTGACCAAAGCGTTGTCGGTTTCCTGCTCAACGTGATCCCGACCACCATCGTCGGCGCGTTCGCCACCGGTGACATCCTGCAAGTGCTGATGTTCTCGGTGATCTTCGGTTTCGCCCTGCATCGCCTGGGCGCCTACGGCAAGCCGATCCTCGACTTCATCGATCGCTTTGCCCACGTCATGTTCAACATCATCAACATGATCATGAAGCTCGCGCCAATCGGTGCCTTCGGTGCAATGGCGTTCACCATCGGTGCCTACGGTGTTGGTTCGCTGGTGCAGCTGGGTCAACTGATGATCTGCTTCTACATCACTTGCCTGGCGTTCATCCTCATCGTCCTTGGCGGTATCGCCCGCATGCACGGCTTCAGCGTGCTGAAGATGATCCGTTACATCCGTGAAGAGCTGCTGATCGTCCTCGGCACGTCCTCGTCGGAATCGGTACTGCCACGCATGCTGATCAAGATGGAGCGTCTGGGCGCGAAGAAATCGGTAGTGGGTCTGGTGATCCCGACCGGTTACTCGTTCAACCTCGACGGTACCGCGATCTACCTGACCATGGCCGCCGTGTTCATTGCTCAGGCCACCGACACGCACATGGACATCACTCACCAGATCACTCTGCTGGTAGTGTTGCTGCTGTCCTCCAAAGGCGCGGCCGGTGTAACCGGTTCGGGCTTCATTGTGCTAGCAGCGACCCTGTCGGCGGTAGGTCACCTGCCAGTGGCCGGTCTGGCGCTGATCCTCGGTATCGACCGCTTCATGTCCGAAGCACGCGCCCTGACCAACCTCGTTGGTAATGCTGTAGCGACCATCGTGGTTGCCAAGTGGGTGAAAGAGCTGGACACCGACACGCTGCAAACCGAGCTGGCCTCGGGCGGTCGTGGTATCGCTGATACCCGTCCGGAAGATGACCTGGGTGTGGCTGAAGGCCCGACGCCTAGCAGCGTCAAGTAACCCTCGCTTCATGAAAAACCCGCTTCGGCGGGTTTTTTCTTGCCTGCTGTTTGAGCGTAACGGTCACACCCGCTGACATTTGCGGTGATTGCCGTGCGCGGTATCGCTGCCTAGGCTGAGTGCATCGCCCAAGGAGTTCGCCCATGTCCGCACCGCTGGCCTCACTGAAAATCCTCGATTTCTCGACGCTGCTGCCGGGGCCGTTTGCCTCGTTGTTGCTGGCGGACATGGGCGCCGAGGTGTTGCGCATCGAGTCACCGACGCGCCTGGACCTGCTGCGCGTTTTGCCGCCGCATGATGGCGGAGTCTCGGCCAGTCACGCCTACCTCAATCGCAACAAGCGCAGCCTGGCGCTGGATCTGAAACAGCCTGAAGCCGTGGAAGTGGTCAAGCAGTTGCTGGCCGATTACGACATCGTCCTCGAGCAGTTTCGCCCCGGTGTGATGGAGCGACTGGGCCTGGGCTATGAAGCGCTGAAGGCGATCAATCCACGGCTGATCTACGTGTCGATCACCGGTTACGGCCAGACCGGGCCGTACAAGGATCGCGCCGGGCATGACATCAATTATCTGGCGCTGGCCGGGCTTTCCAGTTACACCGGCCGTGCCGACAGCGGGCCGCTGCCGCTGGGCATGCAAGTGGCGGATGTCGCCGGTGGTTCGTTGCACGGGGTGATCGGCTTGTTGGCAGCGGTGATTGCGCGGCAGCAGAGCGGGCAGGGCACGCATCTGGATGTGAGCATGACCGACTGCGCGTTCAGCCTGAATGCCATGGCGGGGGCGGGGTATCTGGCGTGCGGCGAACAGCCGGAGTGGGAAGACCAGATGCTCAACGGCGGCAGCTTCTACGATTATTACCGCTCTCGCGATGGCCGCTGGATGTCGGTAGGCAGTCTGGAACCGGGGTTCATGCAGCAACTGTGTACGGCGCTGGGGCGGCCGGAGTTGGCGGCGCAGGGCTTGTCGCCCAAGCCTGAACAGCAGCGGGCGTTGAAATACGCGCTGACGGTCGAGTTTGAAAAGCATGACTTTGCTGAGTTGTGCGAGATGTTTGCCGGGATCGATGCGTGTGTCGAGCCGGTGTTGAGCCTGGGTGAGGCGGTGCGCCATCCGCAATTGCAGGCGCGGGAGTTGGTGACGCAGGTGCCGCGTGGGGATGGCACGACGCAGGCGCAGATGGCCTGTCCGTTGAAGTTTTCCGAAGCGTTGCCGGCGCCGCGGCATGTTGGCGCGGTGTTGGGACAGCATACGGATCAGGTGTTGGGGGAGTTGGGGATTAGTGCTGAGCGGATTGCTGAATTGCGGCGGGCCAAGGCAATTCTCTAGTGCTTGTACAGGCCCCATCGCGAGCAGGCTCACTCCTACAGGGGAATGCATTCCAAATGTAGGAGTGAGCCTGCTCGCGATGGCGCCAGTCAGGGCAACACAACACTGACTATTCCACCCGCATCTCACCACTGAACACCAAGGTACTCCGGCAGCTACGACACAAATACCGCCGCCCCTGCCGCACCAGACTATGGCGCTGCGCCGAAAACGGAAAATCACTGTCCGCGCACGGGCATTTGTAGATATAGCGGGTCACGCTGCGGCGCTTGATTGCATAGGTGTGGCAGCGATTCCGGCGGCAGTTCGTAAACCCCGCGCATGATCAGTTGCCACTCTTCGCCATGCGGCTGGATACGGTCGCCAAACAACTGATGGGCGATCAGGTGCGCAACTTCGTGGGCCACGGTCTGCTTGAGGAAGTGTTCGGCGTTTTCCCGATACAGCTGCGGGTTGAAGCGCAGCAGGTTCTCGTGCAAATGCGCGACACCGGCTTTTTGCCCGCGCAGCTTGAGACTGACGACTGGGCGTGGGAAAGAACGTTTGAAAAAGGATTCAGCGAGTTGGTAACAATCTTCGACGCGGGTATTGAGTTGCTCGGGCATGCTTGATGGATCTCCAGAGGCGTCGAGTATGCCGCAACGCCGCAGACTTGCGAATCATCGAGCTGCCGAATGGTCATCCTCGAAACGACAAGGCCGCCTTGCGGCGGCCTGTATTCAGCCTGTCGAGTCAGTTGGTATAAACGGGCCCTACGCCCAGCCCCCAGACAATCACGGTAAACGCCATGATGGCGACCAGCACCACCAGACCCACCGCAAGCACCGAGCTCGAGAACAGAAAACCCTCGTCCGACGGAATATTCATGAACGTCGGCAGACCCACATACAGCAGATAAACCGTGTAACAGATGGCCGCCGTGCCGACGATCATGCCCAGCCACATATGCGGATACAGCGCCGCCAGCCCACCGACGAATAACGGTGTCGCGGTGTAGGTTGCAAACGCGACGCAACGGGCCAGACTCGGATTGGCGTCATAGGTGCGCGCCATCCAGTGCACGAACGCTCCCATCACCGCGACCCCGCCCAGCATGGCCAGATACGACATGACGGTCATCCAGATTGCGCTTTCGACAGTGAGCATCACCGGTGCGCGGTTGCCGATCACCCAGCCGACCTGAGTCGTGCCGATAAACGCCGAGACAGCGGGGATTGCCGCCAGAATCAGCGTGTGGGTGAGGTACATGTGGCTGATGCTTTCCTCTTGGTCGCCACGGATTTCCTTCCATTCCTGATCGGGGTGGGTAAAAAGTCCCACTACGTGATGGATCATGCCAGTCACTCCTCTTGTTATTGCCATCGCCCCCCAACGGAGCGCCTACGGGCCAAGGTGGCCGAGCAAATACAGGTCTTCAGATTGTGTGCGACCTTATGTCGCAGTATAGAAAGGACTTACCCGCACAGGTATTAGGGGCTTAGAGCAAATCGCGCTGTAAACAGGGCGGGTAATCGCCTCGGGGTCTGTTAACCCGTTGTCGGCTGACCGCGACAACCTGTGCCCACAACGCCGGGGTTTTTGCGTAAAATGCCGGCCTTTCGTCACACCTCACGGATTTCGCGTCATGGGCACTCTTACGGTCAACCAGAACAAACTGCAAAAGCGCCTGCGCCGCCTGGCCGGCGAGGCGGTCGCCGATTTCAACATGATTGAAGATGGCGACAAGGTCATGGTCTGCCTGTCCGGGGGCAAGGACAGCTACACCATGCTCGACGTGCTGCTGCACCTGCAGAAGGTTGCCCCGATCAAGTTCGAGATCGTCGCGGTGAACATGGACCAGAAGCAACCGGGCTTCCCCGAACACGTGCTGCCGGCCTATCTGAAAGAGCTGGGCGTCGAGTACCACATCGTCGAGAAAGACACCTACTCGGTGGTCAAGGAGCTGATCCCGGAAGGCAAGACCACCTGCTCGCTGTGCTCGCGCCTGCGTCGCGGCACGCTGTACACCTTTGCCGACGAAATCGGCGCGACCAAAATGGCCCTCGGTCACCACCGCGACGACATCGTCGAGACGTTCTTCCTCAACATGTTCTTCAATGGCAGCCTCAAGGCGATGCCGCCGAAGCTGCGTGCCGATGACGGTCGCAACGTGGTGATCCGTCCACTGGCGTACTGCAACGAGAAAGACATTCAGGCGTATTCGGACCTCAAGGAATTCCCGATCATCCCGTGCAACCTCTGCGGTTCGCAGGAAAACCTGCAGCGTCAGGTGGTCAAGGAAATGCTGCTGGACTGGGAGCGCAAAACCCCGGGCCGCACCGAAAGCATCTTCCGCAGTCTGCAGAACGTGATCCCGTCGCAACTGGCCGACCGCAACCTGTTCGACTTCACCAGCCTGAAAATCGACGAGACCGCGGCTTCGCGCTTCGTTAACGTCGTCAATTTGTAAACACCTTCAAATGTGGGAGCGAGCCTGCTCGCGAAAGCGGTGTTTCATTCAACTGATTTGTTGACTGAGACTCCCACTTCGCGAGCAGGCTCGCTCCCACATTGGTTTCTTCGCTTCATTCAATAGGAGAGGGCATGCGCGATTACAAGTGGCTGCACGAATACTGTCTGAACCGCTTCGGTTCGGCGGCTGAACTGGAAGCCCATCTGCCCGTTCCCAAGACCCCGGCGCAACTGCGCAAGATCAGCGACGACCGCTACCTCTCGACCATGGCCCTGCGCGTATTTCGTGCCGGCCTCAAGCACAGTCTGGTCGACGCCAAGTGGCCGGCCTTTGAGGAAGTGTTCTTCAAGTTCGACCCGGAAAAAGTTGTGTTGATGAGCGCCGAACATCTCGAGCGCCTGATGCAGGATGCGCGGATCATTCGCCATTTGGGCAAACTGAAAAGCGTGCCGCGCAATGCGCAGTTCATTCTCGATGTGGAGAAGGAGAAGGGCAGTTTCGGTGCGCTGATTGCCGACTGGCCGGTGACCGATATCGTCGGGCTGTGGACGTACTTGAAAAAGCACGGTCATCAACTGGGCGGGCTGTCGGCGCCACGGTTTTTGCGCATGGTCGGCAAGGATACGTTTGTGCCGAGCTATGACGTGGTCGCGGCGCTGAATGCACAGAAGATCGTCGAAAAGGCGCCGACCAGTCTGCGCGATCTGGCGATTGTGCAGGATGCGTTCAATCAATGGCATGAGCAGAGCGGCGGCCGGCCGATGAGTCAGATTTCGATGATGCTCGCGTACACCGTCAACCATTGAGACCGAGTCGCGCCTATCGCGAGCAGGCTCACTCCTACAGGGGATTTGTAAACGCCACAGATCCCCTGTAGGAGTGAGCCTGCTCGCGATAGCTATTCGTCAGGCGACGGAGATTTCGCCTTCGCCAGCCAGTTTGCGATTCAACTGATACCGCCACCGCACATACAGCAGCGCCGAGCAGAACACCGCCAGGCTCGCAACCATCTCCAGCACCCCAAACCACTGTCGGTTCGGGTCATACGCCGCCAGTGCGCCTTTGATGAAATACAGATTCACCACAAAACACATCCATGAATGCCCACGGGCGCTGCCCATGATCATCGCCGGGGCAAGGACGATCCACGGGATCAGCTCGACCAGCAGAATCACCCACGGCCGTGCACCGTGCAGGTCGGCGAAGACCAGATAGTACGCAGCGAGCAATCCGGCCAAAGCGAAAAAGCTCAGCAGGCTGACAACCCGCATCGCTTTCACGCGCGGCTCAAGCCACTCGATACTCGGCAGAATCTTCGGCTTCTTCGCCATCTCAGCCCACCAGTTTCTGAGCGGTTTTCGCCAGCCGCAGACCCAGCGCACGGCACAGCGCCACTTCGTGCTGATCGAGGCCTTTTTTACCGTCAGCCCCAGCGTGATGACTGGCACCGTAAGGCGTACCGCCGCCCTGGGTTTCCAGCAGCGCCGACTCGCTGTACGGCAGACCGGTGATGAGCATGCCGTGGTGCAACAGCGGCAACATCATCGACAGCAGAGTGGTTTCCTGACCGCCGTGCAGGCTGGCGGTGGAGGTGAACACGCCGGCCGGTTTGCCGACGAGGGCGCCGGTCAGCCACAGGTTACTGGTGCCGTCGAGGAAGTATTTCAGCGGTGCGGCCATGTTGCCGAAACGCGTCGGGCTGCCAAGTGCCAGGCCGGCGCAATTCTTCAGGTCATCGAGCGTGGCATACAGCGCGCCTTCGTCCGGGATGTCCGGCGACACCGCTTCACACTCGGTGGAAATCGCTGGCACCGTACGCAAGCGCGCTTCGAGACCCGCCTGTTCGACACCGCGGGCAATTTGCCGGGCCATCTCGTTGGTCGAGCCGTTGCGGCTGTAATACAGCACCAGAATGTACGGCGCGCTCACGGCAACAACTCCAGGATATTTTCCGGCGGACGACCGATGATGGCTTTGGCGCCGACTTCAAGAATCGGCCGCTCCATCAGTTTTGGATGCTGGGCGATGGCGTCGATCAATTGCGCTTCGCTGAGGCTTTCGTCAGCCAGCTGAAGCATTTTGTATTCATCTTCACCGGTGCGCAGCAACTGGCGTGCGCTGATCCCGAGCTTGCCGAGCAGGGCCTTGATTTGCGCCGCACTCAAAGGGGTTTCGAGGTAACGCACGACGTTCGGGGTCAGGCCGCGGGCTTCTAGAAGTTCCAGCGCGCCGCGGGATTTCGAGCAGCGCGGATTGTGATAAAGCGTCAGATCGGTCATGGCGGGTCGCTTCTGGCGTAAAGTGGCGGCTATTCTAACTGTGCAGCGCGCAATCCAGAACCTTCGGAGGCAATGGGTCGCAGGCGCCTTCAAATTTTCACAAGGAACACGACATGACACGGCGATTGGCAGCGGCATTGACGGTAATCGGGGCGTTGATGCTGGGGGGCTGCGGCAACGACTACGGCATTGACCAGAACGGTCAGAAGGTCGCGTCCGAGCGCTTGGACAAACAATGGGTAGTGCTGAACTACTGGGCGGAATGGTGTGGCCCGTGCCGGACTGAAATTCCGGAACTCAATCATCTGGCTGATGAATTGAAGAGCAAGAACGTTGGCGTGTTCGGGGTCAACTTCGACAATGTGCAGGGCGTGGAACTGAAAGACGCCAGCGAGAAGCTCGGCATCAAGTTCACCGTGCTAGCGCAGGATCCGGCGGAGTTGTTCGAGTTGCCACGCAGTGAGGCACTGCCGGTGACGTACATCATCGACAACAAGGGCAAGGTGCGTGAGCAGTTGATGGGGGAGCAGACGGCGGCGGGGGTGATGGCCAAGCTTGAGGCGTTGCAGGCGACCAAGTAACGTCAAAAGCCCCTCACCCCAGCCCTCTCCCAAGGGGAGAGGGGGCTGACCGAGGTGTCTGGCGAGTTACATCGACCTGAGAGGTCGAGTCGATTGTAGATTCGCCAAAGCAAAATCCGGTCGATTATGGATTCGGCATAGGCCTTTCAGGTCGGCGTAGCTTCCCAATATCCCCCCATCAGTTCCCTCTCCCCCTGGGAGAGGGCTAGGGTGAGGGCATTGGCCGACTCACCGACCTAAAAGACCCAGTCGATTATGGATTCGATGAAGACCTTTCAGGTCGGCGTAGCTCCCCAATATCCCCCAATCAGTCCCCTCTCCCTCTGGGAGGGGGCTAGGGTGAGGGCATCGGCGGACCTGAGGCTTAACCCTCTTCGAGCCACCAACGCAACGGCTTGCCTTCAGCCGGCCAAAAGCGCATCTGCTCGATCGGCGAGATGTCCCAGCGCTCGACATGCTCCAGCGCCTGCAGAAAGCGTTGTTCCTGCTCCATCAGCGCTGGTGCACAGAGCTTGCGGGTCTTGCCGATTTTGCCGAAGGTCAGCTTGTCACCGTTCAACGTGTACGGCGCGAACCAATGGTTGCAGCCACCGTTGCCGTAGGCGCGGCCATCATCGCCCAGGGTCACGGTCAGATGGCTGTAATCCATCAACGGCCGCTCGCCGATCCACTCCAGAATGTAGCTGCGGTTCTGTTGCAGTTGCACAGGCTCTGCCGCGCAACCCACCAGACCCACACCGACCATAGCGGTCAGGGCAAAGCGTTTCATCACGCAGGCTCCTGGCATTTCGGGCACAGGTGCTTGTCGCCAACGGCTTTCCAGCCCAGCTCGGCGATGCGCGCGGTGGCAGCCGGTTTCTCGGCGGCTTTGCCGAGTTTGGCGTCCACGGCGAATTCGAAACTCAGCTCTTTGGCGCAGCTGTCGCAGTTGACCTGCCAGGTGTGAATCGCCAGTTCGCCGAATACCGGGCCCGTGGTCATCGCGGTCCATTGGCCCGGCGGATTGATCAGGTGGCGGACGGTTTCAACGGTCAGGCGCATGGACAAGTCCTTGCTGCCTTTGAGGGTGACCAACAAGGCGTCACCGATGCGAATCGAGCCACCATTGCCGGTGACCTGATAGCGGCCCGGAACAAGGGCGCGGCATTCGGTGAGGGTGTGTTGCGGGTTCATCAGGGTGTAGCGGAAATCGTGTTCGACCATGGGTCCTCCAAATATGCGCGACATGCTAGCACGGGCTTGATTGCAGAATGATGCGCGCGTGTGACCTTCGATCAGGTTCAATTGAGGCGACGCTCATGGCAAACTGCCGGCCTCGACTCTGAAGGAACGGAACATGGCGCTGATCGAATGTTATGAATGCAAGAAGAGCATCAGCTCCGAAGCCAACGCGTGCATTCATTGTGGGGCTCCAATGGCGGAGCAAGCAGTGCACGCGCAGACCGCAGCCGCGCCAGTACAGGCTGCAACAATCTCGTTTGGCAGCCTGCCGCGTAACAAGGCTGTGCCCGAAGTCAATGCTCCAGCGCCTGAACCGCAACCTTTACCGAAAGTCATGCCGGCCGCCGCGCGGCGTCGGCGCCAGCAGCCAACCGAGCAACCGGCCACTGAGCAGGCCAATGCCGACGGCAGTCGTCCGGTGGAAGGCTGGCTGAAGATCATGATCTTCCTGCTGCCGATGTTTTTCGTCTGGTTCCTGCTGCGCAACGGCCACTCGATGAAACAGCGCTTTTTTGGCTTCGGCTGGCTGGCGTTGCTGATTCTGGCGTCCTCGCTTTCACCTAAGTAAGCTGAAAAGCGCTCAGCCCTCGACCTGGTTCTGTGGCGTTCCCGCCGCCCAGGTCGCGATGTTGTGCAGGGTGGTTGCGGCAATCGCCCCCAGTGCTTCACGGGTCAAAAAGGCCTGATGCGCAGTAATGATCACGTTGGGAAAGGTCAGCAAGCGCGCCAGCACATCGTCCTGCAAGGGCAGGTCGGAACGATCCTCGAAAAACAGTTGCGCCTCTTCTTCATAGACATCCAGCCCCAGATAGCCGAGCTGGCCATCCTTCAATGCATCGATCAGTGCCGGGGTGTCCACCAGTCCACCGCGACCGGTATTGATCAGCATGGCGCCGGCCTGCATGTGCGCCAGTGAATCGCGGTTGATCAGGTGTTTGCTCTGCTCGTTGAGCGGGCAGTGCAGGCTGATGATCCGCGACTGCGCAAGCAGTTCGGGCAGGCTCAGATAGCGCGCACCCAAGGCGAGAACATCCGGGTTCGGAAAGGGATCGTAGGCCAGCAGTTCACAGCCGAAACCGTGCATGATTTTCGCGAAGGTCGCGCCGATCTGCCCGGTGCCGACGATCCCCACCGTTTTGCCGACCAGATCGAAACCGGTTAATCCATGCAGGCTGAAATCGCCTTCACGGGTGCGGTTGTAGGCGCGGTGCAGACGCCGGTTGAGGGCGAGGATCAGCGCCACGGCGTGTTCGGCCACCGCATGCGGCGAGTAGGCCGGCACGCGCACCACGGCCAGTCCGAGACGTTTCGCTGCGGCCAGATCGACATGGTTGTAACCCGCCGAGCGCAGGGCGATCAGGCGCGTGCCACCCGCGGCCAGCCGTTCGAGCACTGCAGCGCTGAGGTCGTCATTGATGAAGGCGCAGACCACTTCATGTTTATCGGCCAGGGCCGCCGTATCGAGGCTGAGCCTTGCCGGTTGAAAGTGCAGCTCGATAGCCGCTGGGCAATCGGCGGTGAGGAAGCTGTCGCGGTCATAGGTCTGGCTACTGAAAACGAGCGTGCGCATGAAATCCTCCTTGAGCATCGACACGGATTGAATCACCCGAACCCACTTTAGCGCTGCCGGTGTCGGCCGGCATTGCCGTGGATCAGGCGCTGATCTTCGCTTGCGCCGCCAGCCGGTTGATCGCGCGCTCCAGTTCTTCCAGCGCTGCCACGGCCTTCGGGTCGTCCTGCTTGAGCAGGGTTTCGCTGCGCTGACAGGCCGCGCGCAATTGCGGTACGCCGCAATAACGGGTGGCACCGTGCAGGCGATGGACACGTTCGATCAAGGCGTTCTGGTCGCGGTTTTCGCACGCCGTACGAATGGCTTCGCGGTCGGCTTCCAGTGAGGCGAGCAGCATGGCCAGCATGTCCGCCGCCAGATCTGCCTTGCCAGCGGCCAGACGCAAACCTTCCTCGTGATCGAGCACTGGCAGTTCATGGTTGCCCGCCGTACTGTCGCTGATGCGCTCCGGTCCTTGATTGCGCAAGGCCAGGCCGGTCCATTTCAGCACCACTTGCGCCAGTTGCCGCTCGCTGATCGGTTTGGTCAGGTAGTCGTCCATGCCGCTTTGCAGCAGCGCGCGTTTTTCGTTGGCCATGGCGTGGGCGGTGAGCGCGACAATCGGCAGCGGCGTGCAATGCCGCTCGCTTTCCCACTGGCGAATGGTTTCGGTGCTTTGGCGGCCGTCCATGCCCGGCATCTGCACGTCCATCAGCACCAGATCGAAGGACTCGCTCTGCACCGCTTTGACCGCCGCGTAGCCGCTTTCCACCGCCAGTACCTTGGCGCCCATGTCTTCGAGCAAGGTTTGCACCAGCAGCAGGTTGGCCGGGTTGTCGTCGACACAGAGCACTTTCGGTGCCCGGCTCGACAGCGGTTCGCCCGGCTCATTGCGCGGCTGGCGCGGGTTGACCAGATCGGCCAAGGCGCGGCGCAATTTGCGCGTGCAGGCCGGTTTCGCTTGCAGTTGACTATGTGGATTGGGCACCGACAAATGGAACAGCGTCTGTTCGGTGGTCGGGCACAGCACCAGCACTTTGCAGCCGAGGTGTTCGAGGTCCCAGATGTGCTGATTCAAACGCTCGGGCAGCATGTCGTTGCTGGTGATACCGATGACTGCCAGATCAATCGCCTGATCGGTCTGGTGGGCACCGGTGACACCATTGGTCAAGGTTTCGAGGGTGTTGAATGGCGTGACATCGAGGCCACAGTCTTCCAGCTGATGCTGCAAGGCCTGCCGCGCCAGTTCGTGACTTTCCAGCACCGCGACGCGGCGCCCGAGCAACGGCGCGGCCGGCAAGTCTTCGGCGTCGTCGCGGGTTTTCGGCAGGCTCAGGCTGATCCAGAATTCCGAGCCTTCGCCCGGGGTACTGTCGACGCCGATTTCGCCGCCCATCTGTTCGATCAGGCGTTTGGAAATCACCAGCCCCAGACCGGTGCCACCCGGTTGCCGCGACAGCGAGTTGTCGGCCTGACTGAACGCCTGGAACAACGCGCGCACGTCCTGGTTCGACAAACCGATGCCGGTGTCCTGAATGCTGATGCGCAGTTGCACGCTGTCTTCTTGTTCATCTTCAAGCATCGCTCGGGCGACGATGGTGCCTTCGCGGGTGAACTTGATCGCGTTACTCACCAGATTGGTGAGGATCTGTTTCAGACGCAGCGGGTCACCGACCAGCGACAGCGGCGTGTCGCGATAGACCAGACTGACCAGCTCCAGCTGTTTGGCGTGCGCGGCCGGGGCGAGGATGGTCAGAGTGTCCTGCAACAGGTCACGCAGGTTGAACGGAATATGGTCGAGCACCAGTTTGCCGGCCTCGATTTTCGAGAAGTCGAGGATCTCGTTGATGATCCCCAGCAGGCTGTCGGCGGATTTTTCGATGGTGCCCAGATAGTCGAGCTGGCGCGGGGTCAGTTCGCTTTTTTGCAACAGATGGGTGAAGCCGAGAATGCCGTTGAGCGGCGTGCGGATCTCGTGACTCATGTTGGCGAGGAATTCGGATTTGATCCGGCTGGCTTCCAGCGCTTCTTTGCGCGCCAGATCCAGTTCAATGTTCTGGATCTCGATGGTTTCCAGGTTCTGGCGCACGTCTTCGGTGGCCTGATCGACACTGTGCTGGAGTTCTTCGCGGGCGTTTTGCAGGGTGCCGGCCATGCGGTTGATGCCCGACGCCAGTTCATCCAATTCCTGACTGCCGAGCGGCGGTAAACGCGTTTCCAGATGGCCGTCCTTGAGCTGCGCGACGGCTTGTTTGATCTGACTCAGCGGGCGGTTGATGGTGCGGCCCATGCGCAATGCCAAGAGCGCCGCGCCCGCCAGACCGGCGGCAATCAGCAGCAGGCTGGCAAACAGGCTGCGATAACCGCGCAGCAGCATGCCGTTGTGCGACAGTTCCAATTCGACCCAGCCGAGCAAACGCTCGGACTCTTCCGGGATCAGTTCGCCAGCGAGATTGCGATGTTTGCCGAATACCGGCATCAGGTAACGCGTCGCGTCATTGCCGCTGCGCCGTTGCAAATGCGCGCTGTCGCCGCTCGGCGCCTGATTGAGCATGGTCGGGCCGGCGTGGGCCAGCGGTGAGCGGTCCGGGGCGAGGAAGGTCACCGCGCGCACGTCCGGTTGTTCAAGGGACTGAGTGGCGATGCGTTCCAGCAGATCGCTGTTGCCGTGGCCCATGGCGGGGGCCACCAGCGGCGCCAGTTGCTCGGCGATCATCTCGCCACGCTGCATCAATTGGCTCTGCAAGTCGGACTGCTGCGTCCAGGTGAAATAACCACCCAGCACCAGCGCCATCAGGCTGGTCGGCAACAAGGTCAGCAACAACACGCGACCTTTGATTCCCAGTTTCTTGAGCACGCCTATCTCCTGCATCCCGCTGATCTGTTGACTCATGCGTGCATCCGGCACGCGGCATGGGCGCAGTGTAGCGATTTGCTCGCAGGCAATCTCCGGAAAAATGCTGTCAGGGTGGGTCAGGGCGCCGGTGCTCGTTTGTCAGAAAGGGCAGCCTTGTGTTGCCCGTTGCCCGGCAATCTTGAATAATCGCGCTCAACTGAGAATTACTTGCAGATACTCATGACTCCTGTTTCCGTCGGCCAGCCACGCATTCTTTCCATCGAAGACGATCCGGTTCTCGGCGCCTATGTTCACGAACATCTGGGCCGCAGCGGCTTTCAGGTGACCTGGTGCCAGAATGGCCAGGAGGGCCTGAGCATCGCCACACGCCAGCCGTTCGACGTGGTGCTGATGGATATCCTGTTGCCGGGCATGGACGGCTTGCAGGTGTTGACGCAATTGCGCCAGAGCCATTCGACGCCGGTGCTGCTGATGTCGGCCCTCGGTGCCGAGGCGGATCGCATCAGCGGTTTCCGTCTGGGCGCCGATGACTATTTGCCCAAACCCTTCAGCATGGCCGAGTTGCATGTGCGCATCGAAGCGATCCTGCGTCGGGTTGCGCTGGATCGGCGCCCGGCCGCGCCTGCGATGCCCGTAGCCGCCGGTACGCTGAGGTTCGATGACGAACAGTGCGATGTGTTTTTTCGCGAGCAACCCGCCGGTCTGACCCGCAGCGAATTCCGCTTGCTGGAAACCCTCAACCGCAATGATGAGGAAGTGCTGAGCAAAGCCTTCCTTTATCAGCACGTTCTGCAGCGCGGCTACGCGGCGCACGACCGCAGTCTCGACATGCACATCAGCCAGATCCGCCGCAAACTCAAAGCCATCGGTTACACCGAGCGTGAAGTGCGCACAGTGTGGGGCAAGGGTTACGTCTTGAGCGCCGCCGATGAAACGCTCTGAACTGCCGGGGCGGCATTCGTTGTTCTGGAAACTGGCGTTTCTGCTGGTCGCATTTTGTCTGCTGATGATCTGGCTGAGCTGGTCGTGGGGTCGTTATATGGAGGAGCGCAACCAGTTCCTCTCCGACGAGGCACGCGGCACGCTCAGCCGTTATGCCGCGCAAGCGGAACAGGCGTGGCAGCACGGCGGCCGCAGCGGGGTCGATGACTGGTTGCAGAGCATGGAGTTGCGTGAAGCCAGCTGGGTCGGCGTCATCGGCGGCAACTTGCAGTCGCTGAGCAGCGATCCGCTGAATGAACAGGAAATCCAGCACCTGACGTTCTTGCGCGGTCTCGACTGGCCGATCCACAAACAGAACCGGCCGTGGCTGCGCATACCTTTTCCCAAAGAACCGTCCGCCGGCAGCCTGGTGATCGAGCTACCCGAGCGTTTCCTGCCGGGCAAATATCGGCTGTTCTGGCGCGTTATCACTAATGGCGTGATTCCCGGTCTGTTCACCTTGTTGCTGTGCGTCGGACTCTATCGCCTGTTGGTTGTGCCACTGAACAACCTGCGCGAACAGGCCAATGCCTGGCGCGCCGATCAATTGAATGTGCGGTTGTCGAGCGGCATCACCCAGCGCCCGGATGAACTTGGAGAGCTGGCGCGAGCGTTCGACTCGATGTCCGAGCGCCTGCAATCGACCGTTGCTTTGCAACAGCAGTTGCTGCGCGACCTGTCCCACGAATTGCGCACGCCGCTGAGCCGCTTGCGCGTGGCCAGCGAAAGTGAACAAGGCCTGGTGCAACTGCGCGAGCGCATCGGTCGCGAAGTCGACGGTATGCAAAGACTGGTCGAAGACACTCTGCAACTGGCCTGGCTCGATACCGACCGCACGCCGCTGCCCGAGGAAGCGATCCAGATTCAGGCCCTGTGGGAAATGCTCACGGACAACGCCTGTTATGAAAGCGGCTGGCCGAGCCTGCAATTGCAGTGTTCGGTCGAGGCGTCGTGCTGGGTGCGTGGCAACCTGAATACGCTGGCGCAGGCGCTGGAGAACATTCTGCGTAACGCGATTCGGCATTCGCCGGCGGGTGGGATCGTGCGGCTTGATGGGCGGCGCGATGGCGATTACTGGCATCTGTGGCTGGAAGATCAGGGCGGCGGGGTGGCGGAAGGGGATCTGGAGCGGATCTTCTCGCCGTTCACCCGGCTGGATGGCTCGCGGCCTGGGGACGGTGGATTTGGCTTGGGGCTGAGCATCGCGCGCAATGCCGTGCAGCGTCAGGGCGGAAGTATTTGGGCGGAGAATGGTGGGGTGGGGTTGCGGCTGAATTTACGGTTGCTGGCGGATGATTGTGTTGCGCCGTCTGACGCTTTCGCGAGCAGGCTCGCTCCCACATTGGATCTCTGTTCGCCGCAGATTGTGTGATCAACAGTTAATAGGGTCATCACTGCTGACACTATTCTGCGAATGACACTACTCCCTGTGGGAGCGAGCCTGCTCGCGAAGAGTCTCTGCGCATCACCACCAATGAAAATGGCTCAACACAAAAGTCGCACCACTGGTGCGACTTTTATCGCTTACTCCCATCCCATAGGGAGTGTGTTTTACCCGCAGATTGTTTGAGCAATACAAGACAGTGTCAGCACTGCTGACATTATTAATAGAGCAACTCGGGTCACTGTGGGAGCTGGCTTGCCAGCGATGAGGCCATTTGCATCACCGCAAAAAAAGATGACCCAGCGTAAAAGTCTCACCAGTGGTGAGACTATTGCTGCTTATTCCCATAAACCATAAGCACCGCACTTTGCGTGATATGGCCTGCGCGGGTTTGCCGGTATGATAGGCGCCCCCGCACGTCTGGATTGCGAATACGCCATGACCTTGCAGTACCCAACCATCGCCGATTGCGTCGGCAACACTCCGCTGGTGCGTTTGCAGCGCCTGCCCGGTGCCACCAGCAACACCCTTTTGCTCAAGCTCGAAGGGAATAACCCGGCGGGTTCGGTCAAGGACCGTCCGGCGTTGTCGATGATCACTCGCGCCGAGTTGCGCGGGCAGATCCACGCCGGTGATACGCTGATCGAAGCAACCTCGGGTAACACCGGGATCGCGCTGGCCATGGCCGCTGCGATCAAGGGTTACAAGATGATCCTGATCATGCCGGACAACTCCAGCGCCGAGCGCAAAGCGGCGATGACCGCGTACGGTGCCGAGCTGATTCTGGTCAGCCAGGAAGAAGGCATGGAAGGCGCCCGCGATCTGGCGCAGCGTATGGAAGCCGAAGGCCGTGGCAAGGTGCTCGATCAGTTCGCCAACGGCGATAATCCTGAAGCGCACTACACCACCACCGGCCCGGAAATCTGGCGTCAGACCCAGGGCACCATCACCCATTTCGTCAGTTCGATGGGCACCACCGGTACCATCATGGGCGTGTCGCGCTACTTGAAAGAGCAGAGCGACAGCGTGCAGATCGTCGGTCTGCAGCCGATGGAAGGCTCGGCCATTCCCGGCATCCGCCGCTGGCCGCAGGAATACCTGCCGAAGATCTATCAGGCTGACCGCGTTGACCGCATCGTCGACATGGCGCAAAGCGAGGCCGAAGACGTCACCCGGCGTCTGGCCCGCGAGGAAGGCATTTTCTGCGGCGTGTCCTCAGGCGGTGCGGTGGCAGCGATGCTGCGCCTGTCCAAAGAAGTTGAAAACGCGGTGATCGTCGCGATCATCTGCGACCGTGGCGACCGTTATCTGTCGACCGGCATTTTCGACGCGCCCAACTGATGGCCAAGCACGAGAGAGGCCTGCGCTTCCAGCCCACGGGTGGCAGCAAGGCCGCGCAAATTCCGACCGGTAAAAAGCAGCGCTTGAGCATCGAGCGCCTGGCCAATGACGGTCGCGGTATCGCGTTTTTCGAAGGCAAAACCTGGTTCGTCCTCGGCGCGCTTGCCGGTGAAGAGGTCGAAGCGCGGGTGCTCGGCGCCCACGGCAAAGTGGTCGAGGCGCGCACCGAGCGCGTGTTCAAGGCCAGCGAATTGCGCCGCCCGGCACCGTGTCAGCACGCCGGCCGTTGCGGCGGTTGCAGCGTTCAACATTTGCCTCACAGCGAACAGCTTGCCCTGAAACAGCGCATGCTCGCCGAGCAATTGTCGCGCGTTGCCGGTATCGAACCTGAAGAATGGGCAGCACCGCTGACCGGTCCCGAATTCGGCTATCGCCGTCGCGCCCGGATCGC
The DNA here is from genome assembly GCF_018138145.1 of Pseudomonas sp. SCA2728.1_7. Taxonomy (NCBI): domain Bacteria; kingdom Pseudomonadati; phylum Pseudomonadota; class Gammaproteobacteria; order Pseudomonadales; family Pseudomonadaceae; genus Pseudomonas; species Pseudomonas sp. SCA2728.1_7. The sequence continues at coordinate 5,846,218 of NZ_CP073104.1, forward strand.
GGTGCGCTGGGACATGAAGGCGAAGAAACTCGAAGTCGGTTTCCGTGCCGCTGGCAGTCAGGACATTGTCGCGATCAGCGAATGCCCGGTGCTGGTACAGCCCTTGCAACCGATCATGACCCGTTTGCCGGAGATGCTTCGTCGTTTGAGCAAACCGCAAGCGCTGGGTCACGTCGAGTTGTTCAGTGGCTCGTCGCTGGCGGTATTGCTGCGGCACATGGCGCCGTTGTCCGAAGCGGATCTGACCATCCTCAAGGACTTCTGCCAGTTCCATCAAGCGCAATTGTGGCTGCATGGCGAAGGCGAGCCGCAACCGGTCGATGCCAGCCAGTCGCTGGGCTATCGCCTGGAGCAGTGGGATCTGGATCTGGCGTACCGGCCGGGCGACTTTATCCAGGTCAATGCCGGCGTCAACGAAGCAATGGTGGCGCAGGCGCTGGACTGGTTGAAACCTGGCAGCGACGAGCGCGTGCTGGATCTGTTCTGCGGCCTGGGTAACTTTGCTTTGCCGCTGGCCAAAGCCGTGCGCGAAGTGGTGGCAGTTGAAGGCGTGCAGACCATGGTCAATCGCGCCGAAGCCAACGCCGCTAGTAACAATTTGCATAACACAAAGTTTTTTCAAGCCGATTTATCCCAGCCTTTGACCGATGCCCAGTGGATCGGAAACGGCTTTTCTGCGGTACTCTTGGACCCACCGCGTGACGGTGCTTTCGAGGTGGTTCGCAAGCTGGCGACCCTGGGTGCCAAACGGTTGGTGTATGTGTCGTGCAACCCTGCAACTCTGGCGCGCGACACGGTCGAATTGATCAAGCAGGGCTACCGGTTAAAACGTGCCGGGATTCTCGATATGTTTCCTCAGACGGCACATGTCGAGGCCATGGCGTTATTTGAAGCGAGCCAGGATGGCTCGTCTGAATCCGTCTGATCTGTCCGCGCAGCGCTCGCTTTAGCCCCGCGAGCGCAAACGGACAATAAGGATCAGCGATTTGACGCATTGAATCTGCGTCGTAGGGAAGGTAAAGCAAGATGGTACAGGTGAGAGCACACCAGCCGATCAACACTGACGGCAGTATCAATCTCGAGGCTTGGCTCGATCACGCGGTCAGTGTCGATCTGGCACTGGATCGCGAAGCCTTGAAGGAAGCCTGCGAGTTCGCTCGCGAGGCCGAACAACAGTCCAATGCCAGGAAGAATCTGTGGGCCGAAGGCTCCGGCAGTTTCAGTACGGGCCTGGAAATCGCCGAGATTCTCGCCGACCTCAAGCTCGATCAGGATTCGCTGGTCGCAGCGGTCCTGTATCGCGGCGTGCGCGAAGGCCAGATCGAACTCGCGGCCGTCGGCCAGCGCTTCGGCCCGGTGGTGGCCAAACTGATCGACGGCGTGCAGCGCATGGCGGCCATCAGCGCCAGTCTCAGTCCGCGTCAGTCGATGGTCATGGGTACGCAAGGGCAGGTGGAAAACCTGCGCAAAATGCTCGTCGCCATGGTCGATGACGTTCGCGTTGCGCTGATCAAACTGGCCGAACGTACCTGCGCCATTCGCGCGGTGAAAACCGCCGACGACGAAAAGCGTAACCGTGTCGCCCGCGAAGTCTTCGACATCTATGCGCCGCTCGCGCACCGCCTCGGCATCGGTCATATCAAATGGGAACTGGAGGACTTGTCCTTCCGTTATCTCGAGCCGGATCAATACAAGCAGATCGCCAAGTTGCTCCATGAGCGACGGCTTGATCGCGAGCGTTTCATCGCCGACGTGATGACCCAGCTCAAGGACGAATTGCAGGCCACCGGCGTCGATGCCGACATCAGCGGCCGGGCCAAACACATCTATTCGATCTGGCGCAAAATGCAGCGCAAGGGTCTGGAATTCAGCCAGATCTACGACGTGCGTGCGGTGCGTGTGCTGGTCCCGGAAATGCGCGACTGCTACACCGCGCTGGGTATTGTCCACACCTTGTGGCGGCACATCCCGAAAGAATTCGACGACTACATCGCCAACCCGAAAGAGAACGGCTACCGCTCGTTGCACACGGCGGTAATCGGCCCTGAGGGTAAAGTACTCGAGGTGCAGATTCGTACGCACTCGATGCACGAAGAAGCCGAACTCGGCGTCTGCGCGCACTGGCGCTACAAGGGCACCGACGTCAAATCCGGCTCGAACCACTACGAAGAGAAAATTTCCTGGCTGCGTCAGGTGCTCGAGTGGCACGAAGAGCTGGGCGATATCGGTGGTCTGGCGGAACAGCTGCGCGTCGATATCGAGCCGGATCGGGTCTACATCTTCACTCCGGACGGTCACGCCATCGACTTGCCGAAAGGCGCGACGCCGCTGGACTTTGCTTACCGCGTGCACACCGAAATCGGTCACAACTGCCGTGGCGCGAAGATCAACGGGCGCATCGTGCCGCTCAACTACAGCCTGCAGACCGGTGAGCAGGTCGAGATCATCACCAGCAAGCACGGTACGCCGAGCCGCGACTGGCTGAACTCCAACCTCGGTTACGTCACCACCTCGCGGGCGCGGGCGAAGATCGTTCACTGGTTTAAATTGCAGGCGCGCGACCAGAACGTTGCCGCCGGTAAAACCCTGATCGAACGCGAACTGACACGCCTCGGTCTGCCCGCGGTGGACTTCGACAAGCTGGCCGACAAGGCCAACATGAAAACCGCCGAAGACATGTTCGCCGCCCTTGGTGCTGGCGACTTGCGTCTGGCGCAACTGGTCAACCTCGCGCAGCAACTGGTCGAGCCGGAACGCGGCAACGAACAGTTGGAGTTGATTCCGCGCAAAGCCACCGGCTACAAACCGGGCAAGCGTGGCGATATTCAGATCCAGGGCGTCGGCAACCTGATGACGCAGATGGCCGGCTGCTGCCAGCCGCTGCCGGGCGATGCGATCGTTGGCTATATCACTCAGGGCCGTGGCGTGAGCATTCACCGTCAGGACTGTGCCTCGGTGCTGCAACTGGGCGGGCGCGAGCCGGAGCGGATCATTCAGGTCAGCTGGGGGCCGGTGCCGGTGCTCACCTATCCGGTGGACATCGTCATCCGTGCCTACGACCGGTCCGGTCTGCTGCGTGATGTCTCGCAGGTATTGCTCAACGAGCGCATCAACGTGCTGGCGGTCAACACCCGCTCGAACAAAGAGGACAACACCGCGTTGATGTCGCTGACCATCGAGATCCCGGGTCTGGATGCGCTGGGTCGCTTGCTCGGGCGGATTTCGCAGTTGCCGAATATCATCGAAACGCGGCGTAACCGTACGCCCTGAAGATGACCAATGTAGGAGTGAGCCTGCTCGCGATGAGGGAGTGTCAGTCAACATTAATGGTGGCTGATACACCGCGATCGCGAGCAGGCTCACTCCTACAGGATTTTGTGGTGAGACAGCTAAATGATGTACAGCCTTGAAGACCTGCTCCACCTCATGAGCCGTCTGCGCGATCCGCAGTACGGTTGCCCGTGGGACATCAAGCAAACCTACGCGACCATCGTTCCGCACACCCTCGAAGAAGCCTACGAAGTCGCCGATGCCATCGAGCGCGGCGACTTTGATCACTTGCAGGGCGAGTTGGGCGATCTGCTGTTCCAGGTGGTGTATTACAGCCAGTTGGCCAAGGAAGAAGGACGTTTCGAATTTGCCGGGGTGATCGACAGCATTACCCGTAAGCTGATCCGTCGTCATCCCCACGTGTTTCCGACTGGTGATCTGTACGCGCCGCTGGATGTTCCGCGCTTGAGCGAGGAACAGGTCAAGCAGCGCTGGGAAGAGATCAAGGCCGACGAGCGCGCCGAGAAGTCTGCCGCGCCTGAGCAACTGTCACTGCTCGACGATGTGCCAGCCACGCTGCCGGCATTGTCGCGTTCGGCCAAGTTGCAGAAGCGCGCAGGGCAGGTCGGTTTCGACTGGCCAGACGCCTTGCCGGTGCTCGACAAGGTGCGCGAAGAGCTCGATGAAGTCCTCGAAGCCATGTCCGAAAACGATCCCGTTGCCGTGGCTGACGAGATCGGTGACCTGCTGTTTTCCGTGGTCAATCTGGCCCGGCATTTGAAGGTCGACCCGGAAACGGCATTGCGTGGCGCCAACGGCAAGTTTGAAAGACGTTTCCGATTTATCGAACAGGCATTGCGCGACACCCACCGTCCCATAGAAGATTGCACCCTCGAAGAGTTGGACGCCCTGTGGGGTGAAGCCAAACGTCAGGAAAAGAATGTGCCCGGCTGCGGCTGAGCAACTGCCCAAGTGAGTAAGTCCCATGAGTATTTCCCTTCGCGACCAGTTGCTCAAAGCAGGCCTGGTCAACCAAAAGCAGGCCAAACAGGTCAGCAAGGACAAGCAGAAGCAGCAGCGTCTGGCCCATAAAGGCCAGATCGAACTGGATGACTCGCAGCAACGTGCAGCTCAGGAAGCCATGGCCGAAAAGGTCAAACGCGACCAGGAGCTGAACCGTCAGCAGAAAGAGAAAGCCGAGGCCAAGGCGCGTGCGGCGCAGGTCAAGCAATTGATCGAAGTCTCGCGTCTGCCGAAGCTGACCACCGAGGACTACTACAACTTCGTCGACGACAAGAAGGTCAAGCGTATCTCGGTCAACACGCTGATGCGCAACAAGCTCAGCAGCGGCTCGCTGGCGATCGTCCACCATGCCGGCGGCTACGAAGTGATCCCGCGTGAAGCGGCGCTGAAGATCCAGGAGCGCGACCCGCAGCGCATCGTCCAGCTCAACGTGCAGACCGAAGAGGTCAGCACCGAGGACGATCCGTACGCGGCGTATCAGATCCCTGATGATCTGATGTGGTAAATCGATAAAGCTGTAACAACGACAAACCCCGCTCATGGCGGGGTTTGTCGTTTTCAATGCTGTGGTTGAATCAGGCGGATTTCAGATCCCGCTGCTGTTCTTGCACTTCCAGTTCGGCCTTGTAGTTGTGGGCATCGATCTCGTTGTGGAACATGCCGACCAGCAAGTCTTGTTGATGCACATCCCAGATGCGGATACCGGCGGCTACGCCTTCGTGGGACATGTGTGAATCGTCGCGTTCAGTTACTTTTACAGTCATCTGCTAGCTCCAAATCTCAAGTTATCTGCAGCAAGGCGTGTGCAGGACTCTGTTATAGAATTTGTTAGCCTGCTAAGTAAACGGCTGATTTGTGCAAGGTGTTGTTGCGTTTTTTGCAACAGTGCTGCAGCCCGCGTAATCCGCGACATTCGGTCGCAGGGGGCAAAGTTTCATGACAGAAGTTTCATTTTTAGAACACCGTAGCCCCCTGTAGGAGTGAGCCTGCTCGCGATGACGGAGTGTCAGTCACCGACGCTGTTGGCTGATCCACCGCTATCGCGAGCAGGCTCACTCCTACAGGGGATTTGTGTCGGCCATGAGTTTTCTACAGACGAAAAAAAACGCCCCGAACCAGTCGGGGCGTTTTCATGTGTGGCTCAAGCGGGGGGAATTACTTGCCTTCCCAGCGCTTCAGTACCAGCGTGGCGTTGGTGCCGCCGAAGCCGAAGCTGTTGCTCATCACGGTGTTGATGGTGGCGTTCTCGCGGGTCTTGGTCAGCACCGGCAGATCGGCCACTTCCGGGTCCAGCTCGTCGATGTTGGCGGAACCGGCAATGAAGTTGCCTTCCATCATCAGCATGCAGTAGATCGCTTCGTGAACGCCGGCGGCGCCCAGGGAGTGACCGGACAGGCTCTTGGTCGAGCTGATTGCTGGTGCCTTGTCGCCGAACACTTCACGCACACCCTTCATTTCCGCGACGTCGCCGACCGGAGTCGAGGTGCCGTGGGTGTTCAGGTAGTCGATCGGGGTATCAACGGTGGACATCGCCATCTGCATGCAGCGGATCGCGCCTTCGCCACTCGGGGCAACCATGTCGTAGCCGTCGGACGTTGCGCCGTAGCCAACGATTTCCGCGTAGATCTTGGCGCCACGGGCCAGAGCGTGTTCCAGCTCTTCAACCACGACCATACCGCCACCGCCAGCGATGACGAAACCGTCACGGTCGGCGTCGTAGGCACGGGAAGCTTGTTCCGGGGTGTCGTTACGCTTGCTGGACAGAGCGCCCATGGCGTCGAACAGGAACGACTGGCTCCAGTGCTCTTCTTCACCGCCACCGGCGAAAACGATGTCCTGCTTGCCCATCTGGATCTGTTCCATGGCGGTACCGATGCAGTGAGCACTGGTGGCGCAGGCAGAAGCGATGGAGTAGTTCAGGCCCTTGATCTTGAATGGCGTGGCCAGGCAAGCGGAAACGGTGCTGCTCATGGTCCGCGTTACGCGGTATGGGCCAACGCGCTTCACGCCTTTCTCGCGCAGGATGTCCAGCGCTTCCATCTGGTTCAGCGTGGAAGCACCGCCGGAGCCCGCCACCAGGCCGGTACGCGGGTTGGACACTTGCTCTTCGGTCAGGCCGGAGTCAGCAATGGCGTCTTTCATGGCCAGGTAGGCGTAAGCCGCTGCGTGGCCGACGAAGCGATAGATCTTGCGATCGATCAGCTCTTCAAGGTTGAGGTCAATGGAGCCGGAAACCTGGCTACGCAGACCCATTTCGGCATATTCCGGGTTGAACCGGATGCCAGGGCGGCTTGCACGCAGGTTAGCGGAGACGGTCTCTTTGTCATTGCCCAGGCACGAAACGATGCCCAGACCAGTGATAACGACGCGGCGCATGCGAATAACCCTTAGAAGTTGTCAGTGGAGGTGAACACGCCGACGCGAAGGCCTTCGGCGGTGTAGATTTCGCGACCGTCGACAGTTACCGAACCATCGGCAATGGCCAGGTTCAGCTTGCCCTTGAGGACGCGTTTGATATGAATGTTGTAGGTGACTTTCTTGGCGGTCGGCAGCACCTGACCGAAGAACTTCACTTCGCCCGAACCCAGCGCACGGCCACGGCCCGGCAGGCCTTGCCAGCCCAGGAAGAAACCGACCAGTTGCCACATGGCATCCAGACCCAGGCAGCCCGGCATTACCGGATCGCCTTCGAAGTGGCACGCGAAGAACCACAGGTCAGGGTTGATATCCAGTTCGGCGACCAATTCACCTTTGCCGTACTTGCCACCTTCTTCGCTGATCAGGGTGATGCGATCGACCATCAGCATGTTCGGGGCGGGCAGTTGCGCGTTACCTGGGCCGAACAGCTCACCGCGACTGCAGCGCAGCAGATCTTCCCGAGTAAAGGCGTTTTGTTTGGTCATGCGAGCTCCTCAATAATCCCATGCGGCAGGTGGGGCAAATCTTCCCGACCGTTCGAAGCGTTCATGCCTCGAACCGGCAGCCTACTCATAGACTATTGCGTTGTGGTGAAAGTCACAGCACCAAGGACATGAATGTACACTTGTGCACTGAAATTTTTATTCAAGCCCCTTTTGAGGCTCGTTCGGGTGCCTAAGACTGCCGCACTTTCGCTTTTCACGCCAGTCGCAGATGGTCGAAAGGCCCACACTACGACACCCAGCGCTGCAGAATCTGCTGCAGATCATTACGTTTGAACGGCTTCGCCAGATAATCGTTCATGCCCGCCGACAGACAGGTCTCGCGGTCGCCCTGCAAGGCGTTGGCGGTCAGCGCAATGATCGGCACCTCACTGCGTCCGGGCAGCAGCCGGATCTGCCGGGTAGCCTCGTAGCCATCGATGATCGGCAACCGGCAATCCATCAGAATCACCTCAAAGTCGCTGCCCTCGGCACTGCGCACGGCTTGTGCGCCATCGGTGGCAACACTGACAGTAAAGCCCAGACTGCGCAGCATCGCTTCAATAACTGTCTGGTTCACCGGATTGTCTTCGACCAGCAAGACATTGCGCCCTTCACCATGCTCTTTGCCGTTCAGTGCACGCGGCGCAGCCAGTGGCGGCAGCGCCTGCTTATAGAGTGCCAGCGGAATTTCCAGGGTGAACACCGAACCGCGACCTTCCTCGCTCTGCGCGCGCAAGGTGCCGCCCATGCGTTCGGCCAGCGTACGGGCAATCGGCAGACCGAGACCGGTGCCGCCGTAACGCCGTGAAATCGAACTGTCGGCCTGCTGGAAGGCGTTGAACATCAATTCCAGACTTTCAGAAGAAATACCGATGCCGCTGTCACGCACCGAACAGGTGAACCACAGCAGTTCGTGATCCAGCGACTGCCACTGCGCCTCGATGCTGACCCGACCTTGCTCGGTGAACTTAAGCGCATTGCCGACCAGATTGACCAGAATCTGCCGGATCCGCGTCGGATCGCCCTGCACCTGCAAACCGCGCATGTCATCCGGGATGCGCAGATTCAGCGCCAGCCCTCGCTGTACCGCGCTGTGCTGGAACGACTGCGCGCAGGCGCCGATCAGTTCGGCGAGGTTGAACGGGATGTGCTCCAGTTCCAGCTCCGAACGCTCGATGCGCGAGAAGTCGAGAATATCGTTGATGACTTTCAGCAGGTGTTCGGTGGACTCCGAGGCGAGGGCGGCGTATTCGACCTGCTCCTCGGTCATCTCGGTGGTCTCCAGCAATTGCAACATGCCCAGCACACCGTTCATGGGCGTGCGCAGTTCGTGGCTCATCATCGCCAGAAAGTCGGATTTGGCGTTGTTGGCCTTCTCCGCCTCTTCACGGGTCTGGATCAGTTGCGCCATGGCTTGATGCTGCTCGCGGCTGGCCTGTTCCAGCGCCTGGGCGAGGTTGTTGATGTGCTGCGACAGCGCGCCCAGTTCGGTGTCATCGACGATCGGCAGCGGGGTTTTATAGTCGCCGTCCTGAATGGCTTTGACCGCATCGCCGATATTGCGGATCGGCTGCGACAGGCTGCCGGCCAAGCGCCGCGCCAGAACGAAGGTAAAGAGCAGGGCGAACAGCGCGAGAATCCCGGCCTTGAGCAGGATCTCCTGCTGGCGCTGGCTGAAGGCATCATTGGACAGACCGACGATCACCCGCCCCAGATAGTCTTCACTGGCCCCACCATTACTGACTTTGCCGTCCTGAAAGAAATCATTGTGCAGGGCGATGCGTTGCAAGCGTACCGGTGCCTGAAACACTTCGACCTGATGCGGTCGACCGTGCGCCGCCGCGGGTTGTTCGACGTACACCAGAATCCGGTTGGCGCTGTCCTGGACTTCGAGAAAACGTACGTTGGGCGTGGCCAGTGTGGCTTTGAGCAGGCTTTCCAGCACTTCGTTGTTGCCGGAAATCACCCCGTATTCGGTGGCGGGTGCCAGTTGGTTGGCGATCAGTTGGCCGGTGTGGTTCAGCTCCTGGCGCAAATCCTGAATGCGCACGAAGGTGAAGAAGCTGATCAACAGCAGGGTCAGCAACAACGCCGGGCCGAGGCTGATCAGCTGGGTGCGGGTATTGATGTCCCAACGGCGACGGAAACTCATGGGCGGTGTTCTCCTTCAGCCAGCGCGCTGGCGACAGACGCTTCATTCAGCGGTTCGATACCGAGTGAACGAGCGACCTGCGCATTACTTGAGACTTTAAAACGTGCGGGGTAGAGCGTCCGCGGCCAACTGGCCGAGGGTTGGTCGAGCAATTGATCGAGCATCGCCAGCCAGTCGTTCTGATCGCTGTACGTGCTGGCCAGGCTGCCGGCGCGGACGAAAGCAATGTTGGGACCGACCAGCGCGACTTGCCGTGAGTAGCTGCTGAGCAGCAGGTTCTTCGCGGTTTTCGGGTTGTACAGATCGGGATCGTCGAGCCCCAGCAGTACGTCGCTGTTCTTCAGCACGGTTTGCAGGGGACGGCTGTCGTGGGTGTTGTCCCAGCGCTCGCTGACGATTTGCAGGTTCAGCGGCGCGGCGGCGAGATTCAGTTCCTTGAGGAGGAATTCGCTGTGCTCATCGAACAACACGCCGATCCGCCGGGCCTGGGGCAGAATGCGCCGGATCAACTGCAACTGGCGGCTCAGCGGCGGATCACTCCACAGCAAACTCAGGTGTGCCGGTTGCGTGCTGCCGAGACGCTGGCGAGCCTGCAAGCGACTGATGCGCAGCACCAGCGTCGCCGGGCCTTGGGTTTCTTGCAGACGCCAGTCGAGGCTCGGCAGATCGAGCAGAATCAGGCGCAGACTGGCGGGCAGTTTGCCCGGTGCCGGCAGACTGGCCAGCGGTTGGAAACGCACATTGTCGGTCGGGCGCAATTCGCTGAGCGCCTGGACGAACGCTTGCACGCCGGGGCTTTCCTCGGCTCCGGTCAACAGAATATCCGCGGCCTGCACCGCCACGCCGTGCAGCCAAGCGGTCAGAAACAGACACACCCCGGCCAGCCAGTGGCCAAAGGTTGGCATCTTCCGTGACGGCCCGTAGCGCATCCTAGAACTCCAGCTCGGCGCTGAAATACATCACTCGACGTTCGTCGTAGTTATTGTCGACGAAGGTGGTCGGCTCATGGTCTAGACGCTGTTGCAGCACGCCAGCCAGTTGTAACTGCGCTTTGCCCAGCGCGATGCGTTTGGCGATGCGCGTGTCGACCCGCTCGAAGCGGTAACCGTTGAGTGCATTGTCGCCGTAATAGAAGAGGGCGCTGTTCCAGCCGTGGCCCCAGTCGCGCAGCCAACCGGCCGAACCGCTGTTACGCGAAGTGAACTGCTGATCCAGTGGGTTACTCGCCTCGGCATCGACAAAGGCGTAGGTGAAGCGCAAGCGGTCGGCCAGGCTCACGCGCCAGTCGAGCTGGGTTTCCGTGCCGCGAAAACGCGAGCTGTTGGCGTTGCTGGCGATGTACTGGTTGTTACGCAGCGGCTCGCTGATCATCCCGGTGATCTCGTCGTAGAACAGCTTCACATCCACAGCCAGACCCAACTCGGCGAAATAGCCGTTGTAGCCCAGTTCCCGTGAACGCATGTGCTCCTGATCGAGATCGCCCGGCCCCCGCGTCTTGACGAAGTAGCGCGCCGAAGACTGGCCGTAGGCGGAAGGGTGCAGGTTGCTGACCTGATAGCTCCAGTTGACGTTGTTCTCGAACATGTCCGGCGAGCGGATTGCTTCCGAGTACACCGCACGCAGGCCATGGCGCGGGTTGATCAGGTAATTGACGGCAAATCGCGGGGTCAGCGAACTGCCGATCAGTTGCGTGTTTTCAAACATCGCACCGCCCTGCAACAACCAGTGTTCCGTGGCACGCCATTCCAGTTGGCCGAACGCGCGCCACGTGGTGTCGTCCAGCGTGCCATTGAAGTAGGTTTCGGAGTCGGCGCGGTCGTAACGATAGTTCATGCCGCTGACCAGGCGCAGGCTGTCGGACAGGCTGAGGGTGTCTTGCAATTCGAGGTCGTAGCGCGATTCCCGGGCGCTCTGGTCGATGTCGCCGCACAGGGTTCGGCTGGCGCCGTTACGCCATTGCTCGAGCACCTGATTGGCCAGGGCCATTTCCTGCGGTGTGCCGGGCGCCGCGCCGGGGCCGGTGAACCGGGTGATGTTGCGCGCCAGACGTTCGGTGTAATTCGGGTTGAGCTGCCACAGTTGCGTCAGCTCGGGGCTGAATGACACCTCGGCATCGCAGGCGCGCCAGGTTTGCTGGCGATCCCAGTGTTGCGCCGAGCCTTGTATATAAAGGCTGTGTTCCGGGTTGATGTCGAGGTTCCAGCGCACCGAACCGGCGTAATCCTTGGCCACCACGTCGGAATTATTCCCGGCGGCGGTAATCCCGGAGAACACCGGGCGGTAGGTGTACGGTCGCTGGTTGGTCCCATCCTTGGCGTTGACCTGCCAGTCGAGGCTCTGGTTATCGCTGAGGGTGTGGGTGACCGCAAGACTGAAACGGTTCAAGCGGCGGCTGTCACGGTAATCGGCACCGCTGCGATCGCTGTCGAAGCCATCGTCTTCCTGGCCAGACAACGACAGGCGCAAATCACCGCCATTCCAACCGGTGCCCTGGCTGGCATAAAAGTCATTGATGCCGCGCTGGCCACGGGTGTACTTCAGGCGTGTGCCGTGGCTGTCCGCCGGGTGGCGGGTGATGATGTTGACCACTGCCATCAACGCGTTGGCACCGTAACTGACGGTGTTGGGGCCGCGAAACACTTCGATGCGCTCGATGTCTTCCATGGCCACCGGAATATCGCTCCAGTCCACCGTCGACAAACCGGCGCGGTACACCGAGCGGCCGTCGATCAGCACTTGCATGCGCCGCGCTTCGCTGGCGTTGGTGCCGTGGTAATTGACCGCTGCCTGATTGCCATTGATGTTGCCGACCATCATCCCCGGCACCAGCCGCAGCAGTTCGCTGATGTCGCGGGCACCGCTGGCGTTGATCAGTTCGCTGTCGAGTACGGTCATGCTCCCCGGCACCTCCGCCGGCGTCTGTTTCAGGCGCGTGGCCGTCAGCACCTGCGGCAGCGCTTCGCTGTCGACAAACAGATCGTCCGCCTGCAAAACCGGGCTGAACAGCAGCGCCAGCAACAGAGACGAACGCGGAGGAAGAGAACCGACGGACACGACACAGCCTTGAAAGCAAAGAATTGGCGCGCATGTTAACCGAGGGCAGTGACTTTTCCAGTCACGTTGCAGGCATTTTCCTAGGTTTTATCGGTCTTCTTCCTACAAGTGTCGGTAATTGTTGCGGGGGCTGGCCGCGACCGGGTCGCCCCGTATAATGCCGGCATCGCCACTGGTATGGATTAACGGATTGCATATGACTGAACAGCGCCCGATTGCGGTCCTGGGAGGCGGAAGTTTTGGTACCGCCGTGGCCAATCTACTGGCCGAGAACGGCCATCAAGTCCGGCAGTGGATGCGTGACCCCGAGCAGGCCGAGGCCATCCGGGTCAACCGCGAAAACCCGCGTTACCTCAAAGGCATCAAGATTCTGCCCGGCGTGACTGCTGTCACCGACCTGCAGGAAACCCTCGACGCCTGTGATTTGTGCTTTGTCGCGCTGCCGTCCAGCGCGTTGCGCACAGTGCTCGCCGCCCACGCCGAGCGCCTGAGCGGCAAGATGCTGGTCAGCCTGACCAAAGGCATCGAAGCGCAGACCTTCAAACTGATGAGCCAGATTCTCGAAGAGATCGCCCCGAATGCGCGCATCGGCGTGTTGTCCGGGCCGAACCTGGCGCGGGAAATTGCCGAGCACGCGCTGACGGCCACCGTGGTCGCCAGCGAAGACGAAGAGCTGTGTAAAGCCGTGCAAGCCGCGCTGCACGGTCGTACGTTCCGCGTTTACGCCAGCGCCGACCGTTTCGGTGTCGAACTGGGCGGGGCGTTGAAGAACGTTTACGCAATCATCGCCGGCATGGCGGTGGCACTGGAGATGGGCGAGAACACCAAGAGCATGCTGATCACTCGCGCCCTCGCCGAGATGACCCGCTTTGCGGTGAATCAGGGCGCTAATCCCATGACCTTCCTCGGTCTGGCCGGTGTCGGCGATCTGATCGTGACTTGTTCGTCGCCGAAGAGTCGCAACTATCAAGTCGGTTTTGCGCTGGGTCAGGGCTTGAGCCTCGACGAAGCGGTGTCGCGCCTCGGTGAAGTCGCCGAAGGGGTCAACACCTTGAAGGTGCTCAAGGCCAAGTCGCAGGAAGTCGGCGTCTATATGCCGCTGGTCGCCGGGCTGCACGCGATCCTGTTCGAAGGACGCACGCTGGAGCAGGTGATCGGTCTACTGATGCGGGCCGAGCCGAAAACCGACGTCGATTTTATTTCCACCAGCGGTTTCAACTGAATCCAGCTTTATCTACGGACAGGAAGCAAGCCATGAACGATCCGAAAACCGAAGCCAAGTACGAGTCCATCCTCCTGCGCGTGTTGTGGATGATCGTCTATGTGCTGGTCTGGCAAGTGGCGCAGTTCATCCTCGGCGCGGTGGTGCTGGTGCAATTGATCTATCGTTTGATCTATGGCGCCCCGAGCGCCAGCCTGATGAATTTCGGCGACAGCCTGAGCCAGTTTCTGGCGCAGATCGGCCGTTTCGGCAGTTTCCACAGCGACCAGAAACCCTGGCCGTTCGCCGACTGGCCAACGCCGCGTACTCCGGAAGGTGAAGCGCCGCACGCCGTTGCCCCGGCGCCACATCCGGTTCGAGATGAGGAACCCAAGCTATGAAACTCTGGGTATTGCGTCACGGTGAAGCCGTGCCTTATGGCTCGTGCCCCGACTCCGAACGGGAACTGACCGAGCACGGTCGCAAAGAGGCCTTGAGCAGCGCCGCCCGGTTGATCGGCCAGCCGCTGACGGCAATCTACGCCAGCCCTTATCTGCGTGCGCAGCAGACCGCGCAGATTGTTCGCGAAGCGTTGGGTTTCGAGCCGGAGATTCGCACGGTCGAGTGGCTGACGCCGGAGGTTGATCCGGACAAGGTCACCGATCAACTGGTGTCGGTGAGCAATGTGCTGCTGGTCAGCCACAACCCGTTGGTGGGCAATCTGCTGAGCTATCTGCAGCATGGCGCCGGGTATCCGCCGGAGAAGGTCAGCACCGCCGGGTTGGCTGAGCTGGAAAGCCCGGAACTGCTGATCGGCTCGATGACCCTCAACAGCCTCAAACACCCCTGAGGTTGTAAACACCGACCCCTGTAGGAGTGAGCCTGCTCGCGATAGCGGTATATCAGTCGCTATTTATGTCGACTGACAACCCGCTATCGCGAGCAGGCTCACTCCTACAGGTACCGCGTACACCATGAAATTATTTGTTTGAAAATTCCAACCAAGCACTTGCTTGGTTGACTACGCTTGCTCCAGACCCGAAAAACAGGAGCGAGTCGCATGTCTGCCGCCTTCCGTTTGCCGCTGGACGTGTTCTACGAACGTGAAGCCCGGCACCCGCGCCAGCGCTTCCTCGTGCAGCCCATTGGCGGCGGCCAGGTCGAAACCCTGAGCTGGGCCGACGTCGGCCATCAGGCTCGCTGCGCCGCGCACTGGTTGCGTGCTCGCGAGTTGCCGCAAGGCAGTCACATCGCCCTGATCTCGAAAAACTGCGCGCACTGGATCATCGCCGACCTGGCGATCTGGATGGCCGGGCACGTCTCCGTCCCGTTGTATCCCAACCTCACCGCCGACTCCGTCGCGCAAGTACTCAATCACTCGGAAAGCGTCCTGGCCTTCATTGGCAAACTCGACGATTGGCCGGGCATGGCCAAAGGCGTGCCGGCCGATCTGCCGACCATCAGCCTGCCATTGCACCCGCCCGGGGATTTCGATTTCAGCTGGGCGGACTTGCAGCGCAGCTCACCGATTCAGGACGATCCACGTCCGGCGGCCGAGCAACTGGCGACAATCATCTACACCTCCGGCACCACTGGCCTGCCCAAAGGGGTGATGCACAGTTTTGCCAATCTCGGTTTCGCTACCACGCGCGGCACCCAACTGTTCGGGCTTAACCAGAGCGACCGGCTGCTGTCGTACTTGCCGCTGTGCCACGTCGCCGAGCGCATGTTCGTGGAACTGGCGTCGATCTACACCGGGCAAACCGTATTCTTTGCCGAGAGCCTCGAGACGTTCATTACCGATCTGCAGCGTGCACGGCCAACCGCAATGTTCGGCGTGCCGCGCATCTGGACCAAATTTCAGATGGGGGTGTATAGCAAGATCCCGGCGCAGCGTCTGGAGTTTCTTCTCGGTCTGCCGTTCATTGGCAAACGTGTCGGGCACAAAGTGCTGGCGGGGCTGGGGCTGGATGCCTTGCGTGTCGCGCTGTCCGGCGCCGCACCGGTGCCGCAGACATTGCTCGCCTGGTATCGGAAACTCGGCCTCGATGTGCTGGAGGTCTACGGCATGACCGAGGGCTGCGGTTATTCGCACATCTGCCTGCCGGGGCAATACAAGCAGGGCTGGATCGGCAAACCGTGCCCCGATGTCGAAGTGCGTATCGATGAGTCGGGCGAAGTGCAAGTGCGCAGTCAGGCAAACATGCTCGGCTATTTCAAGGAGCCGCAGAAGACCGCCGAGACCCTGACTGAGGACGGCTTTCTGCGCACCGGCGACAAGGGCGAACAGGATGCTGAAGGGCGCCTGCGCCTGACTGGCCGACTCAAGGAAATCTTCAAGACCAGCAAGGGCAAATACGTTGCCCCGGCGCCGATCGAGAACCGTTTAGCCGTGCATTCACGCATCGAGCAGGTGTGCGTGGTCGGTGATGGCTTGAGCGCGCCGTTGGGTTTGTGTGTGCTGTCGAGCGTCAATCAGGAAGAGGGCCGGGCGAGCCTGCATTCGAGTCTGGAAAAACTCCTGGAGGAGGTCAACGCCGTGCTCGACAAGCACGAACGCCTGCGCCGGTTGGTGGTGGTCAAGGACAGTTGGGCGGTGGAAAACGGCTTCCTCACGCCGACCTTGAAGATCAAGCGCAACGTCATCGAAGACACCTATGGCGCGCGTTTCGAAGAATGGAGCGAGCGCAGCGAGGCGGTGCTGTGGCAGGATTGAGCGACCCCTAAAACAACAAAGGAAGTCTGCGATGAGCCTGTGGCGTACCACTCCGAACATCGAGCAGTTGAACGCGATCCAGAAGAACACCATCGGCGAAGTGCTGGACATCCGCTTCGAAGCGTTCGACGAAGAATCGCTGACCGCGAGCATGGTCATCGACCATCGCACCCATCAGCCCTACGGTTTGCTGCACGGCGGTGCATCGGTGGTGCTGGCGGAGTCCGTCGGTTCGATGGCCAGTTACCTGTGCATCGATGCCAGCAAGTTTTATTGCGTGGGGCTTGAGATCAACGCCAACCACTTGCGCGGCTTGCGCAGTGGCCGGGTGACGGCGGTGGCCAAGCCGATTCATATCGGCCGTACGACCCATGTTTGGGATATCCGTTTGACCAGTGATGAAGGCAAGGCCAGTTGTGTGTCGCGGTTGACCATGGCGGTTGTGCCGTTGGGTGAGCAGCCACCCTCACCCTAACCCTCTCCCAGAGGGAGAGGGGACTTACCGGGCTGGATGTTCGAGTTGCGCCGACCTGAGTTATCGAGCCGAACTCAGGTTTTGAAACTCATGCAAATCTGCTCCCTTCCCCCTCGCCCCCCTGGGGGAGAGGGCTGGGGTGAGGGGGTAGCGATCCGACTGACTCACCATAGCCCTGAGCGGACTGTCATCATTCCTGGCAGTTACGGTCATTGCTGCCGGACGCGGTCTTGCGGACAATCAACGCACGTTTCCCGCTCATGGATTTGCCCGTATGTCGCAACCAATCTTTTTCGCCCACGCCAACGGGTTCCCCTCGGGCACCTATGGCAAATTGTTCGCGGCGCTGGAGCCCGAGTATCGGGTTGCGCATCTGGAGCAGCATGCCCATGACCCGCGTTTCCCGGCAGATGACAACTGGTACAACCTCGTCGACGAGCTGATCCACCATTTGCAGCAGCAGGATCAACCGGTGTGGGGCGTCGGTCATTCTTTCGGCGGCGTGCTGCACCTGCATGCAGCTTTGCGTTGCCCGGAGCTGTATCGCGGCGTGGTGATGCTTGATTCGCCGGTGCTGACCCGCACCGATCAGTGGGTGATCCGTGCCGCCAAGCGTTTTGGCTTCATCGACAGACTGACCCCGGCCGGCCGCACCCTCGGCCGGCGTGAAGAATTCGCCGATCTCGACAGTGCGCGCAGCTACTTTGCCGGTAAAACACTGTTTCGCGGTTTCGATCCGGAATGCTTCGATGCCTACCTGCAACACGGTTTGCACCAGGTCGGCGACAAACTGCGCCTGCGTTTCGATCCGGCTACCGAGATCAGCATCTACCGCGGCGTCCCGCACACCAGCCCCGGTCGTACCGGTCAATTGCAAGTGCCGCTGGCGGTGGTGCGCGGGCACACGAGTCGTGTGGTCATGCGTCATCACACCCGTTTCGTTTCGCGTCTGGCCCAAGGCGAGGCACTGAGCATGCCCGGTGGCCACATGTTTCCGCTTGAGCGACCGCAGGACACCGCACGGTTGTTGAAGAATCTGTTTACCCGTTGGCAAAACCGTCAGGACAAGGATTGCGCATGAGCCCGACTTTCGAAGAAGTGCGCCTGAGCCTGCCGCATATCGAACTGGCCGCGCATTTGTTCGGGCCCGAGGACGGTGTGCCGGTGATCGCGCTGCATGGCTGGCTCGACAACGCCAACAGCTTTGCCCGTTTGGCGCCGAAGCTCAAAGGCTTGCGCATCATCGCGTTGGACATGGCCGGGCACGGGCATTCCGGGCATCGGCCAAACGGCGCCGGGTATGCCCTGTGGGACTACGCCCATGACGTGCTGCAAGTCGCCGAGCAACTGGGCTGGAAGCGGTTCGGTCTGCTCGGGCATTCCATGGGTGCCATCGTGTCCATGGTGCTGGCGGGTTCGTTACCGGAACGCATCAGTCATCTGGCACTGATAGACGGGGTGATTCCGCCTACAGACAAAGGCGAAAATGCGGCCGAGCGCATGGGCATGGCCCTGCAAGCGCAGCTGGATCTGCGGGAAAAACGCAAACCGGTCTACAACACCCTTGACCGCGCCATCGAAGCGCGCATGAAAGGTCTGGTCGCCGTCAGCCGTGAGGCGGCTGAATTGTTGGCCCAGCGCGGCCTGATGCCGGTGCCTGGTGGCTACACCTGGCGCACCGACAATCGTCTGACCCTGCCATCGCCCCTGCGCCTGACCCAGGAACAGGCAATGGCTTTCGCACTTCGGGTCAGTTGCCCGGCGCATCTGGTGGTCGCGGCTGACGGCATGCTGGCCAAACATCCCGAGTTGCTGGAACGTCTACCCTTTAGCCGGGAACAGTTGGCGGGCGGGCACCATTTGCACCTGAACGATGAGGCCGGGGCGGATCTTGTCGCAGACTGTTTCAATCGCTTCTTCGCCATTCCTTGACTTGCTGCGGGCAACTGTCGAGGCTGGGCGGGTTGAAATGGGAGACAACCACGATGGATTACTACACCGCTACGACCTCGAATTACCCAGTCACGCCGATCCGATGAGCCTGACTATGCGGTCACTCAGTCTGTTGGCACTGTGCTGTTTCAGTACCGTTTCGTTCGCCGCCGATGTGCCGGGCAGTCAGGATCTGCAGATCGTGCCGCGTCTGGCCGATGCACAGATCGTCGACTATCGACCTCCGGTTGAACTGGAGCGGATCTATCCGCTGGGTTCGATCCGCAAGATCAGCGGGCAACTGCGTTTCGACGGCCAGGTCACCGCCCGTGGCCAGACCACTTCAGTGACCTACGAGTTGCCACCCGAACACTCCGCCAACGAAGCCTTTACCGCCGCTCGCGAGGCCCTGCAAAAACAGGACGCCGAATTGCTGTTCTGGTGTCAGGCGCGTGATTGCGGGGAAAGCAGCCTGTGGGCCAACGAGGTGTTCGGTAATTCCAAATTGTACGGTGCCGACGAGCAACAGGCCTATCTGCTGCTGAGGCTGGCGGCGCCGCGCGACAACACGCTGGTGGCGCTTTACAGCATCACCCGTGGCAACCGCAAAGCCTATCTGCATGTCGAGCAATTCGAGGCGGTTGCTCCGCTGGGTGAGCTGCTGCCGACCTCGGCGACCCTGTTGCGTCAACTGAAAAGCACCGGTGAGCTGGATTTTCCTGATCGCGTGAATGAGCCGGATGACACCTGGCTACGTCTGATTTCCCGTGGTCTTAACCTTGATACGACGTTGCGCGTGACAGTCTCCGGGCCCAAGGCCGAAGCCTGGCGCCAGGCGTTGATCAATCAGGGTGTGCGCGCGGCACGCATGGAAACCGGCAGTGTCGAAGGCTCTGGCCTGCGCATCGATCTGTTGCGATAAGCTGTTTCGGCGAGCACGCGCGGCGTGTTCGCCTACTCTTTGCCTGACTGACTTTTTCGAGACCTCACATGCTCAATAATGATCGCCTGCTGGTGCAGATCCTGCTGCTGGTGTTGTTTGGTGCCAGCCTGTGGGTGATGGCGCCGTTCTGGTCGGCGCTGTTCTGGGGCGCGGTACTGGCGTTTGCCAGCTGGCCGCTGATGCGTCTGTTGACCCGCTGGCTCAATGGCCGTGAGTCGCTGGCTGCAGGGATTCTGACGCTGGGCTGGATGTTGCTCGTGGCCGCGCCGCTGGTGTGGCTGGGGTTCAACGTGGGGGATCATGTGCGTGATGCCACGGCGTTTATCAAGGATGTGCAGGTCGATGGTCTGCCGGAAGCGCCGGTGTGGCTGGGGACTGTACCGTTTGCAGGCGAGCGCCTGGTCGGGCTGTGGAACAGCATCGATCAGCAAGGCGCCGCATTGATGGTGTCGATCAAACCTTATCTGGGGCAGGTCGGTAACTGGCTGCTAGCGCGGAGTGCGCAGATCGGCGGCGGGATTCTCGAGCTGACCCTGAGCATTGTCTTTGTGTTCTTTTTCTATCGTGACGGGCCGCGACTGGCGGCATTTGTGCACAGTCTGCTGGAGCGTTTGATCGGGGATCGTGCCGGGTATTACATCGAGTTGGTGGCCGGTACGGTGCAGCGGGTGGTCAACGGGGTGATCGGCACGGCGGCGGCGCAGGCGGTTCTGGCGTTGATCGGGTTTTTGATTGCCGGGGTGCCGGGGGCGTTGGTGCTGGGGATTGTCACCTTCCTGTTGAGTCTGATTCCGATGGGGCCGCCCTTGGTGTGGGTGCCGGCGACGGCCTGGCTGGCGTGGAAGGGTGAGTATGGGATGGCGGTGTTTCTCGGGATTTGGGGGACGTTCATCATCAGTGGCGTGGACAACGTGCTCAAGCCGTATCTGATCAGTCGCGGCGGGAATTTGCCGTTGGTGATTGTGTTGCTTGGGGTGTTTGGCGGGTTGATTGCGTTCGGGTTTATCGGGTTGTTTATCGGGCCTACGTTGTTGGCGGTGGCTTATAGTTTGTTGACGGACTGGAGCAAGAGTCAGGGGCGGGTTGAGGAGCGGCGCTAGCGGGTTTGGGTTTTGGGTTTTGGGTGAATATCCGTTGCTGCGGTAACGGCGGCTTAGGGTTCCGCCCTTACGGCCATCCCTTTCAAGGTCTTTTCGTTTTGGCAGCCTTGATAACTCTGTCCGTTGAAACATGAGCATGGACCGCTGTGCCTTGAACCCATGTCTTGGGTTTAGGCACCTTGGGACCGCGGGGGCTTTTCGCAACTTGTTTGGGCTGGATGTTTCTGGCCAACTCCAACAGGCGTTGGGCCAGTTGCTCCAGAGGGACAACGGGAAGATATTCTGAGGGCAGTGCAATCTGCATTCCCTCATAACCACTCCTGACCTGAACCGCCAAGTGATAGATGGAAGCTTCCCATCCTTCAGGTTGAGTCTCCCGGTGAGCTTGCTCGACACTTCGTTTGAGGACGGCCAGGACGTTGTAGGCCAATACCGCAGTAGCGAACCCGAGCAAGGCAGCCTTCGGGCTGCCAAGGGTTTCGATTTCACTTTCCAGAATCGCTTCCAGTCGCTGGAACATACCTTCAATGCTCCAGCGGCGGCGATAGAGCTCTGCGATCTGCTGTGCACTGACGCTCTGGGGTAGGTTGCTCCAGAACATCAAGCTGCTGTCTCCCGAGTCCGTTGGAGAATGAAGCGTCAGCTCGACCCGCCGACATTGGTAACCGCCTCTGACCTGGATGATCTGCTCGCGCACAGTGCCTGTTTCCACAGGTACCGGCTCTTGCCACTCACCTTCTTGAATCAAGCGTGGATGCTTGGCTTGCTGGCGAATGACAAAGGACGTCTGGGCCTGCTCACAAGCTTCCATGACCGGGAGCGTGCAATAGAGTCGATCAGCCAGCCACACCTGGCCCGGCTCGGCACTGGCCAATAGAGGCAGCACACACACTCGCTCGCTTGCGTAGGCATCCTCACACGCCTGAAGGTCGATGACCTGATCCAGGTCCGGGTCGTAAGCCACCACCGAAAAGCCGGGACGAGCAGCACCGCGCTCGTGGCGTAAAGCCCCCAAGCGTTTCTCAGTAGATGCCAAGTGATTACCATCCACTATCCGAATCTGCCAACCCGGCAGCATCGTCGTGCAACCCAGCTCTTTTATGGTTGGAGTCAGGCGTTGAGCGCAGCCCGTAACCAGGGCGCGCAACAGCGCCGGCTCGGTACGACTGATCTTGTCGTAGAGAGCCGCCAAACTGACAGGAAGATCTTCCAGTTGCCGCGCGGCGGCGTGCAGGGATGGCTTCAGGCCCAATGAAACAAGGGACATCAGCTTGATGATGGTCGAGAACAGCAGCTCACGAGAATACTGCCGTTGCCGATGCTCTTCGAAAACCTGATCGACCCACTCAGGGGCAATAGCCTGCTCCAGAGCCAATTTAGCCATGACACTGGCAGGTGCTTTTTTCTCGAAACGCGCTAGAACATCGGCCCACATCGTTTGGGGATCCCTGAATGAAATTTCAGGGGATTTTACCGAAGACCTTGAAAGGGATGGCCCTTACGGCGGGTCACTTTTGGCAAACGCCCGGAATGCCGGCCCAGCCAAAAGTAACCAAAAGGGCTTGCTCCTGCGTGCGGCCCGCTCGCTGGGGCTCGGGGTTCCTTCGCTGCGGGATCGATCCGGGCGCAGCGCCTACGGTTTGCTTCGCTGCACCTCCTCTCGCTGTGTTTGGCTGCGCCAAACGGTCGCTGCGCTCCCACGCCCGGATCAATCCCTCCACTCAGCCTTCCGACGTCGCCCGTGGATCAAGATCAAGAGCAGGCGAGCTGACACTCGGCCTATTGAGTGGTGAAGAGCGGGTGTTCGACTTTGGTTTTGTGGTGGATTCGCCCCTCACCCCAACCCTCTCCCGAGGGAGAGGGAGCCGATGGTGGGCCTCTCAAAATTTGCGTTCAACTCGGTATTTCACGTCGCCGTATCTCTCGCAATCACCTCGGTCAGTCCCCTCTCCCTCTGGGAGAGGGTTAGGGTGAGGGGCTTTTGATCTGTTTCAGAATCTGAGTTCGACTCGGTATTTCACGTCGCTGTAGCTCTCCCAAACACCTCAATCAGTCCCCTCTCCCTCCGGGAGAGGGTTAGGGTGAGGGGCTTTTGATCTGTTTCAGAATCTGAGCTCGACTCGGTATTTCATGTCGCTGTACCTCTCCCAAACACCTCAATCAGTCCCCTCTCCCTCCGGGAGAGGGTTAGGGTGAGGGGCTTTTGATCTGTTTCAGAATCTGAGTTCGACTCGGTATTTCACGTCGCTGTAGCTCTCCCAAACACCTCAATCAGTCCCCTCTCCCTCCGGGAGAGGGCTAGGGTGAGGGGCTTTTGATTGTCCGCGGCAAATAATGGCGTCGACTCAAGTCGCCACATTCAAATACTTGCCCACTGACGCCGTCTTCTCCAGCGAGTACTGCTTGCTCAAATTGGCAATCATGCGGTTCAGCGCTTCAGTGGTGCTCTGGGTCGAAGCGGTCTGTTCTTCGTCAGGTCGTTCACGCCCAGCCTGTAAAGCCGCTTTCAGTTCATCACTGCTCACGCCGCCACTGCTGTCGCTATCGAGCACCTTGAGCAGCGCGGCGCTGGTGTCGGTGCTGGTCGTTTCGGTGCTGTTGTTGCTGGTTTGCAGTGCGCTGCTCAGTTCTGTCGCGGTCACGCTGCCGTCGCCATCGGCGTCGAGTTGGCTGAACAGCTCGTCGCTGTTGATTTGCGGGGGAGGTGGCGGTGGTGGGGTCAGGCTGGCGGTGAGTTCGTCCTGACTGACGGTGCCGTCCTTGTTCTTGTCGAGTGCGGAGAAGAGTTCGTTACTGTCGGCAGTGCTGCCGGCGCTGGTCAGGCCGCTGCTCAGTTCGTCGTTGCTGATGGCGCCGTCGCCATCGGAGTCGAGGGCGCTGATCAGGGCGTCCGCCAGGTCGGTGTCGGGGGCTTGATCACCGGGCGGCGGCGGGGGCGCCATGGCGGTCATTTCTTCGGTGCTGAGGCTGCCGCTGGCGTCGCTGTCCAGATCGCCGAATTGCTTGCTCAGGTTGACCAGCAGGCCGTCGTCGGATTTCTGCGACAGGGCACTTTTCAGTTCGTCCTGGTCCACCGCGCCGTCGCCGTTGCTGTCGAGTTTGGCGAACAGTTCTTTTTGCAGTTGCTGGCTGCGGGCGTTTTGCGTGGAGGTGCTGCTGGTGCTGGTATAGCTCGTGTAATTGCTGACGCTACCGATCATCGGACTCACTCCCTGGAATGGCAAACCGGTGGGTGTACCGGCTTATGCAGCGTCAGGGCGCTAGTTGTCGGGGGTATGTGGGGTTTGTACCGATGGGTACACAGACTGAAATTTCACCTCCACCCCCTGTAGGAGTGAGCCTGCTCGCGATAGCAGTGTGTCAGTCAAAGCAACTCTCACAGATAAACCGCTATCGCGAGCAGGCTCACTCCTACAAGGGGATGTGTGTTTCTCAGGGGCGCGGCAGGCGGATGATGGCGGTAAGGCCTCCGCCCGGGGTTTCTTCAAGATTGAGCTGGCCACCCAAGCGTTGCGCGGCCTCGCGAGCAATGGTCATCCCTAGCCCCACACCGCCGGAGTTGCGATTGCGCGAGCCTTCCAAGCGATAAAAAGGCTCAAACACCGCTTCACGCTTGTCTTCGGCAATCCCCGGGCCGTGGTCGATCACGCGGATCAGCAGTTGTTCGCGCTGATCCTGCAGTTCAATCCGCGCCTGCCCGGCGTAACGCAGGGCGTTGTCCATCAGGTTATTGATGCACGAGCGCAGCGCCATCGGTTGTACCGGCAGCGGTGTGCAATGGCCGCTGACGTGCACGTCGGCACCTTGGTCCTGAGCGTTTTCGCACAGTGACTCGACCAGCGCCTGCACATCCATCAACTGCAAGGCTTCGCTGGTGCGTTGTTCGTGCAGGTAGGTGAGCGTGGCGTCGAGCATGCCGATCATGTCATCCAGGTCTTGACGCATCTGGCCTTGCAGCTTTTCGTCGCTGATATTTTCCAGGCGCAGTTTCAGCCGAGACAGCGGCGTGCGCAGGTCGTGGGATACGGCACCGAGCATGCGTGCGCGCTGCTGCACCTGTTCGCGAATGCGCCGTTGCATCAGGTTGAAGGTGTGCGCCGCTTGCCGGGCTTCGCGCGGGCCGGACTCGTCGAGCGGCGGGCTGTCGAGGTCTTCGCTGAGGCGTTCGGCGGCGTCGCTCAGGCGCTGGATCGGGCGACTGAGCAGTTTGGCGCCGTACCACGCCGCGATCATCAGCGTGATGAACTGGAAGGTCAGCGGCACCACCGGCCCACCGAACCATGGGCGCGGGGGCCGTGGCGGGTAGCGCGTGTCCTGCGCCATCGGTTGGCCGTCGGCGCCTTGGGAGAACTCCGGAGGTGGCGGAGGCGGAGGCGGGCCATAGAGGCGGAACCAGGTGAAAGCCAGCAGGTGCGCGAGGACGATCGCCACGAACAGCACGCCAAACAGGCGGCCGAACAGCGTGTCGAAGCGCGCCCGCATCAGCCGATGTCTCGTGCGTCGAACAGGTAACCTTCACCGCGCACGGTTTTGATCAGCTGTGGGGCTTTCGGGTCGTCACCGAGTTTCTGCCGCAGGCGCGATACCAGCAAGTCGATGCTGCGGTCGAACGCTTCAATCGAACGACCCCGGGCCGCGTCGAGCAATTGTTCGCGGCTGAGCACTCGGCGCGGACGTTCGATAAACACCCACAGCAGGCGGAATTCGGCGTTTGACAGCGGCACTACCAAGCCATCGTCGGCGATCAACTGACGTAGAACGCTGTTCAAGCGCCAGTTGTCGAAACGGATGTTGGCCCGTTGTTCGGTTCGGTCATCGCGCACCCGACGCAGAATCGTTTGAATGCGCGCGACCAGTTCGCGTGGCTCGAACGGTTTGGCCATGTAGTCATCAGCGCCCAGTTCCAGGCCGATGATGCGGTCGGTCGGTTCGCAGCGAGCGGTGAGCATCAGGATCGGGATGTCCGATTCGGCGCGCAGCCAGCGGCACAGCGACAAGCCGTCTTCGCCGGGCAGCATCAGATCCAGCACGACGACGTCGAAATGCTCGGCGAGCAGCGCCTGACGCATCGCCGCACCGTCGGTGACGCCACTGGCGTGGATATTGAAACGGGCGAGGTAATCGATCATCAGCTCGCGGATCGGCACGTCATCGTCGACGATCAGCGCACGAATGCTCCAGCGCTTGTCGTCTTTAGGCTCATCCGTCGCGGTCATTTGGGTGTTGTGCATGAGGCTGTTCATCTGCCAGTAGGCCGCCAACCACAAAAGATGGGCTGCGAGGTGGTGGTTTCAGCATAGGCGTCCGGCCGTGAGGCGGGAAGTGCTGATGTAAGGACGTGTTGCGGCTGGCGAGGCTAGCGCGGGTGCTTGTTGCTGGCATGTCGGTTGTGTATCGGATTCGACACAATAGCAGCGAGCGCTATGCTGATCACGGTCGGCGCGACGATTTACCGATCATCGGGTGCCGCGCCGCCGCCGGTTCCGCTACAATGCGCGCCGATTTCGACCTGCCTGAGAGCCCATTCATGTCCGCCTGCCAGACTCCTATCATCGTCGCCCTGGATTTCCCCACCCGTGACGCCGCACTGAAGCTGGCCGACCAGTTGGACCCGAAACTGTGCCGGGTCAAAGTGGGCAAGGAACTGTTCACCAGTTGCGCCGCAGAAATTGTCGGCACCCTGCGTGACAAGGGTTTTGAAGTATTCCTCGACCTGAAATTCCACGACATTCCCAACACCACCGCGATGGCCGTGAAAGCCGCTGCCGAGATGGGCGTGTGGATGGTCAACGTGCATTGTTCCGGTGGCCTGCGCATGATGGCTGCTTGCCGTGAAGAGCTGGACAAGCGTAGCGGCCCGCAACCGCTGCTGATCGGCGTGACCGTGCTGACCAGCATGGAGCGCGAAGACCTCGCCGGTATCGGTCTGGATATCGAACCGCAAGAGCAGGTTTTGCGTCTGGCTGCGCTGGCCGAGAAGGCTGGCATGGATGGTCTGGTGTGCTCGGCGCTGGAAGCCACGGCACTGAAAACCGCACATCCGTCGCTGCAACTGGTGACCCCGGGGATTCGTCCGGCCGGCAGCGCGCAGGACGATCAGCGCCGCATTCTGACCCCGCGTCAGGCGCTGGATGCCGGTTCCGATTATCTGGTGATTGGCCGTCCGATCAGCCAGGCGGCGGATCCGGCCAAGGCATTGGCGTCGGTTGTCGCCGAAATCGCCTGATCAGGCACCGCAAAACTCTGTAGGAGTGAGCCTGCTCGCGATAGCGGTGTGTCAAACAACGTTAATGTTGACTGACACACCGCTATCGCGAGCAGGCTCACTCCTACATTTGTTTTGTGGTGATTTTAGATTTTCAGTACCAACTTGCCAAAATTCTCACCGCTGAACAATTTCATCAGCGTCTCCGGGAAGGTCTCCAGGCCTTCGACGATATCTTCCTTGCTCTTGAGCTGCCCCTTGGCCATCCAGCCGGCCATTTCCTGCGCAGCGCTGGCGTATTGCGCGGCATAGTCCATCACCACGAAGCCTTCCATGCGCGCGCGGTTGACCAGCAGCGACAGGTAGTTGGCCGGGCCTTTGACCGCTTCCTTGTTGTTGTACTGGCTGATCGCGCCGCAGATCACCACGCGCGCCTTCATGTTCAAACGGCTGAGCACGGCATCAAGGATGTCACCGCCAACGTTGTCGAAATACACGTCGACGCCTTTCGGGCATTCGCGTTTAAGCCCGGCTACGACATCTTCGGACTTGTAGTCGATGGCACCGTCAAAGCCCAATTCGTCGATGAGGAATTTGCACTTGTCGGCGCCACCGGCAATGCCAACCACACGGCAACCTTTGATCTTGGCAATCTGCCCGGCAATGCTGCCCACTGCACCCGCAGCGCCGGACAACACTACGGTGTCACCGGCCTTCGGTGCGCCGACATCGAGCAGGGCGAAGTAGGCGGTCATGCCGGTCATGCCCAACGCTGACAAATACACCGGCAACGGCGCCAGTTTCGGATCGACTTTGTAGAAACCTCTTGGTTCGCCGAGGAAGTAATCCTGCACGCCAATGGCACCGTTGACGTAATCCCCGACCGCAAAGCCCGGATTGTTCGAAGCGATGACTTTACCTACGCCCAGCGCGCGCATGACTTCACCGATACCGACCGGCGGGATGTAGGACTTGCCTTCGTTCATCCAGCCGCGCATGGCCGGGTCGAGGGACAGGTATTCGTTTTTGACCAGAATCTGGCCCGCCGCTGGTTCGCCGACCGGTACTTCCTGATAGGTGAAGGTCTCGCGGGTAGCCGCACCCACTGGGCGTTTGGCGAGCAGGAACTGGCGATTGGTCTGGTTGGTCATGGCAGGCACTCGAACGGAATGAAGCCTTGTTGATAGACCCTCGACAGCATTGGCGCAAGGTCGGCTGATGCGGCGAATGCACGCCGATCCAGTGCAGTGATGATCACCTGGCAGGTTTTATCACTGCAACGCATGGGCACCTAAACAGCCATTGGATAGTGCTGACGCTCGGCAGACCTCAATGGCTATGCTGCCACTCTACAAATCCCCCTGCATCCATCCCTTCGAGGACATAACAATGAGCATGACGTTTTCCGGTCAGGTTGCCGTAGTTACCGGCGCGGCCAACGGCATCGGCCGTGCGACCGCGCAGGCGTTCGCCGCCGAAGGCCTGAAAGTGGTGGTCGCCGACCTGGACGCGGCAGGGGGCGAGGGCACGGTGGCGCTGATTCGTACCGCCGGAGGCGAAGCGACCTTCGTGCGCTGCAACGTTACCGTCGAAAGCGAAGTGAAAAATCTGATGGACGAGGTCATCAACACCTACGGCCGTCTCGACTATGCCTTCAACAATGCCGGCATCGAAATCGAAAAAGGCAAACTGGCCGACGGCTCGATGGATGAGTTCGACGCGATCATGGGTGTCAACGTCAAAGGCGTCTGGCTGTGCATGAAGTATCAACTGCCACTGTTGCTGGCGCAGGGCGGCGGGGCGATCGTCAATACCGCCTCGGTAGCCGGGTTGGGCGCGGCGCCGAAGATGAGCATCTACGCGGCGTCGAAGCACGCGGTGATCGGTTTGACCAAATCGGCAGCCATCGAATACGCCAAGAAGAAAATCCGCGTCAACGCGGTGTGCCCGGCGGTGATCGATACCGACATGTTCCGCCGCGCTTATGAGGCCGACCCGAAGAAAGGCGAGTTCGCCAATGCCATGCACCCGGTCGGTCGCATTGGCAAAGTCGAGGAAATTGCCAGTGCCGTGTTGTACCTGTGCAGCGACGGTGCCGCATTTACCACCGGCCACTCGCTGGCAGTGGACGGCGGCGTCACCGCATTCTGAATAAAGCGCCAGAAAAAACCGCCCGCATTCATTGCGGGCTTTTTTTGTGGGGCACGGTCAGTTCCGTGAAGTCCCTTAAACAATGTGTATCAAACGGTTAGAACGGTCGCTTTTGGCGGCGTTGTCGCACAGCCTGTCCGGCGCGGCTGTGATTTACTGCCGCCAGCAAAACGGACAGGAGTTTGCTTGCTCATGGAATTGAGAATTGATCGACAGGCAATGGTGCCGGTCGTGCAGCAGATTGTTGACGGACTGACCGAGTGGATCCTGCAAAGTGGCGTACCGCCGGCCACCCGTTTGCCCTCCGTGCGGCAAATTGCCCGGGGCAACCTGCTCAGCCAGTCGTGTGTGGTCGAGGCGTGTGAACGGCTGGTATCGCAGGGCATTCTGAGCTCATGCCAAGGCACCGGATTCAGTGTCGCCGCCTCGCCATCGACACTCGGCGCAGAGGATGAATTGGCGCCATTCGAAGGCCGGTTTGCCTGGTGCGATGCCGTCTGCGAGGCCGCAGGTGGCTTGAATCTTGGTGGCGGCGGACTGCCGCAAAGCTGGCGCGAGCCTGACGACCTCAGTTATGCCCTGCGCGAGGTGGCGCGCACCGACATGGCCAGCCTGTTCAACTACAGCACGCCCCTGGGTCTCCCAGCGTTGCGCGAGCAAATTGCCAAACGCCTGAAGCTGTTCAGTATCGAGGCCCGCAGTTCGCAGCTGCTGAGTACCGGCGGCGCCAGCCATGCGCTGGATCTGATCGTGCGCACCTTGTTCAAGGCCGGAGACTGCGTGGTGGTCGAAACGCCGGGGTACGCGCCGCTGTTTGATCTGCTGCGCCTGCATGGCGTGCGTATGCTTGAGGTGAGCCGAACCCCGAACGGGCCGGATATCGAAGCGCTGGAGACTTTGCTGCAACAGTTTCGGCCCGGTGCGTTGTTCATCAACAGTCATCATCACAACCCTACAGGCAGTTGCCTGTCGCCGAGCGTGGCGCAACGCATCCTGCAACTGAGCAAAGCCTACGATCTGCGTGTGATCGAAGATGACGTCTACGCGGACTTGCATACCGGTAACGGTACGCGACTGGCGGCGCTGGACGATGGTGGGCGAGTCATCTACGTGGGCAGTTTTTCCAAGACGCTGAGCAGTTCCTTGCGGGTCGGGTTCGTCTTCGCCGACAGCGACATTGTCAGGCGCCTGGCGCAGGTCAAAATGATCAGCGGGCTGGGGGTGTCGAGGTTTTCCGAGGCCGTGTTGGCCAGCCTGATGGTCAGTGGCGCTTACCGCAAACTGGTGCAACGCCAGCGTCAACGGCTGAATGCCGATCGCGCGGCCGCGTTGCAGGCGCTGGAGGACGCCGATTGGGAGGTTTTCGGCAAGCCTGCGGGTGGCTTGTTCATCTGGGCGCGCTCGCGCATGAGCGATCAGATTCGGGTGCGCCGGCAGGCTCAACGCTACGGTGTGTTGCTGTCAGCGCCTGATACCTTCAGCCCCAGTGGCGAGTCGAGCGATTGGCTGCGCATCAACGTCGCCTACGCGTGTGATCCACGCGCCCGGCAGTTTTTTCGCCACACCGGTTCGGATCGACCTCAAGCGTTCTGAAAACGACGCAGGCGTAGCTTTTTGCCATTATTCCGACGCCAGAGACTTGTGCCGGTGGATGGCCGTTGCGACTCTTCGCTCTACTGACAATGGCAGGGGACTACGCGCAATGATTTCGGCCATGCAAGGACGTTTTGCCAACCTCGGTATGGCAAAAAAACTGGGTATCGGGTTTGTGCTGGTTTTGCTCCTCACGGCGCTGGTGGCAGCTATTGGCGTCTGGTCCCTGCAAACCATCAGTCAGCGTTTCGACGGGCTGAAACAGATGTCTTCGCTCAACAGCAGCCTGCTCAAAGTGCGCCTGCTCGAGCAGGAGTATGCCTTGCGAGGCGATCCGAAAACGGCCGATGCCTTGCGTAAGGGCGTCGACGAACTAGTTGCTCTGGCTGATCAGCTCAAGGCGCAGTCGGTGGCCAATGTGCCGGTCATGAATGATGTGCAGCAGTCGCTCGGCGCTTATCGCAAAGCGTTCGACGAGTTTGTCTCGTTGACTCAGGCCAAGGATCTTGCGCTGGAAATGGCCAGTTGGTCGGTGTCCAGTGTCGCCAACAACCTCGACGTGTTGCAGGCCGGGCTTGCCGACGACGGTGCTTATACCTTGAAGGACACCGAGGGCAAGGACGGTGCGCAGTTCATTGAGCAGGCCGGTCAGGTCAGTCAGGTGTCGCGGTTGATGCTGCAAGCGATGAACGAAGCGCGGATTCGCCTCGATCAAAGCCGCAAGGGCGATGCCGACAGTGCTGGCAAGGGCAATATCGAACAGGCCGCACAGGCTCAGGCCCAGGCCGAAGAACTTAAAACTACGGTCAAGGATGAGGGTTACCTGACTGTACTCAATGAGGTGTCCGGGCATATCGCCGGTTTCAACGACAAACTGGCCGAGTACACCGGCTTGCTCGTCCAGGAAAAAACCGTCTACGAGCAATTGCACCAGCGCGCCAACGAGGTGGTCGAGCGGGTGAATCAGGCTTATGTTGCTGAAGATGGCGCGATGCAGGCGGAACTGAAGAAAAACTCGCTGTTGATCATTGGTTCATCGGCGTTGGCTTTGCTCGTCGGGTTGCTCGCTGCGTGGCTGATCACCCGACTGATCGTCGCGCCATTGCGCAGCGTGATTCAGGTTGCCCAGCAGATTGCCGCCGGCGACTTGAGTGCGACCGTTGAGGTGACCCGGCGCGACGAGATCGGTCAGTTGATGCTGGCGATGCAACAGATGGGCGCGGGTCTGAGCACCATCGTCAGCGGTTTGCAGGCGGGGATCGAGCGACTGGCCAGTTCAGCGCAATCGTTGTCGGCGGTCACCGAGCAGACCAACCTTGAGGTCAGCAGCCAGAAGGAAGAAACCGAGCAGGTCGCCACGGCAATGAACCAGATGACCGCCACTGTGCATGACGTGGCGCGCAATGCCGAAGAAGCGGCGCTGGCCGCGCAGACGGCGGATGACAAGGTCGAGAGTGGTCAGCAGGTGGTGCGCCAGAGCATGGCGCGCATCGAGCAGTTGGCTGATTCGGCGACGTCGGCCAGTTCGAGCATCGAAAGCCTCAGTGCTGAAATCCAGAATATCGGCACGGTGCTGGGGGTGATCAAAAGCGTTGCTGAACAGACTAATTTACTGGCGTTGAATGCCGCGATCGAGGCGGCCCGGGCCGGGGAGCAGGGCAGGGGCTTTGCGGTGGTGGCCGATGAGGTACGTGCGCTGGCTCGGCGCACGCAGCAATCGACTGAGGAAATTGAACGGCTGGTCAGTGCCTTGCGCTTGGCGGCGCATTCGTCGGTGCAGCAGATTCAGAGCAGCGGGGAGTTGGTGAAGCTGGCGGTCAGTGATGCGTTGCAGACTGAGAGTGCGCTGGGGAGTATTGCGGCGGCGGTGTCGTTGATTCAGCAGATGAATCAGCAGATTGCGGCGGCGGCCGAGGAGCAGAGTTCGGTGGCGGAGGAGATCAACCGCAGTGTGACGAGTATTCGTGCGAGTGCGGATCAGTCGTCGATCGCGATGCGTGGGAATGCGGCTTCGAGTGTTGAGTTGGCGCAGTTGGGGAGTGAGTTGCGTGGGATGGTTGGGCATTTTCGGCTTTGACGCTTGGCGGCCTTTGGGCCGGCCATGCTCTTGGGGTTTGGGTGTATATCCGTTTTTTCGAGTGCTGCTGCCGGCGGTTCCGCTCTTACAGCCATCCCTTTCAAGGTCTTTTCGTTTTGGCAGCCTTGATAACTCTGTCCGTTGAAACATGAGCATGGACCGCTGTGCCTTGAACCCATGTCTTGGGTTTAGGCACCTTGGGACCGCGGGGGCTTTTCGCAACTTGTTTGGGCTGGATGTTTCTGGCCAACTCCAACAGGCGTTGGGCCAGTTGCTCCAGAGGGACAACGGGAAGATATTCTGAGGGCAGTGCAATCTGCATTCCCTCATAACCACTCCTGACCTGAACCGCCAAGTGATAGATGGAAGCTTCCCATCCTTCAGGTTGAGTCTCCCGGTGAGCTTGCTCGACACTTCGTTTGAGGACGGCCAGGACGTTGTAGGCCAATACCGCAGTAGCGAACCCGAGCAAGGCAGCCTTCGGGCTGCCAAGGGTTTCGATTTCACTTTCCAGAATCGCTTCCAGTCGCTGGAACATACCTTCAATGCTCCAGCGGCGGCGATAGAGCTCTGCGATCTGCTGTGCACTGACGCTCTGGGGTAGGTTGCTCCAGAACATCAAGCTGCTGTCTCCCGAGTCCGTTGGAGAATGAAGCGTCAGCTCGACCCGCCGACATTGGTAACCGCCTCTGACCTGGATGATCTGCTCGCGCACAGTGCCTGTTTCCACAGGTACCGGCTCTTGCCACTCACCTTCTTGAATCAAGCGTGGATGCTTGGCTTGCTGGCGAATGACAAAGGACGTCTGGGCCTGCTCACAAGCTTCCATGACCGGGAGCGTGCAATAGAGTCGATCAGCCAGCCACACCTGGCCCGGCTCGGCACTGGCCAATAGAGGCAGCACACACACTCGCTCGCTTGCGTAGGCATCCTCACACGCCTGAAGGTCGATGACCTGATCCAGGTCCGGGTCGTAAGCCACCACCGAAAAGCCGGGACGAGCAGCACCGCGCTCGTGGCGTAAAGCCCCCAAGCGTTTCTCAGTAGATGCCAAGTGATTACCGTCCACTATCCGAATCTGCCAACCCGGCAGCATCGCCGTACAACCCAGCTGTTTGATGGTTGGAGCCAGGCGTTGTGCACAGCCTGTAACCAGAGCGCGCAACAGCGCGGGTTCGGTACGACTGATCTTGTCGTAGAGAGCCGCCAAACTGACAGGAAGATCTTCCAGTTGCCGCGCGGCGGCGTGCAGGGATGGCTTCAAGCCCAATGAAACAAGGGACATCAGCTTGACGATGGTCGAGAACAGTAGCTCACGAGAATACTGCCGTTGCCGATGCTCTTCGAAAACCTGATCGACCCACTCAGGGGCAATAGCCTGCTCCAGCGCCAATTTAGCCATGACACTGGCGGGTGCTTTTTTCTCGAAACGCGCTAGAACATCGGCCCACATCGTTTGGGATCCCTGAATGAAATTTCAGGGGATTTTACCGAAGACCTTGAAAGGGATGGCTCTTACAGCGGGTCACTTTTGGCAAACGCCCCAAAAGTAACCAAAAGGTCTGCGCCCTGACGTTCGGCCCGCTCGCTGGGGCTCGGGGTTCCTTCGCTCCGTGATTAATCCGGGGGCATCGCCTACGGTTTGCTTCGCTGCACCTCCTCTCGATGTGTTCGACTTCGTCGAACGGTCGCTGCGCTCCCACCCCCGGATCAATCCCTCCACTCAGCCTGCCGACGGGCCTTAAGATCAAGAGCTGCAGCCGAGCTAACGCTCATCCTGTTGAGTGGTGAGAAGCGGAAGCGGTTGTGAGGTGGGCGTTGTTTTTGCTTTTCTGTGGGAGCGAGCCTGCTCGCGAAGGCGGCCTGACAGCCGACCAATCCTCTATCGGATGTACTCAGTCCCAATGTAGGAGTGAGCCTGCTCGCGATCGCGGCCTGACAGCCGACCAATCCTCTATCGGATGTACTCAGTCCCAATGTGGGAGCGAGCCTGCTCGCGAAAGCGGCCTCACATTCACCGGTTTTCTATCAGGTTCACTCCCGCGAGCCGACAAAAAAGCCACCTCTCGGTGGCTTCTTTTTCAACCTCTGCAATCAGTCGTAAATCACTTTCTTCTTCCAGTCGGCATCGGCCTCGGCATCTTTGAGGCCGGCGGTCAGTTGGTTCTCTTCACCTTCAACCGGTGCAATTTTGTCCATGACCTGGGCGTTGGCGCGGGCCAGTAGTTTTTCCAGGTATTGCAGTTGTTCTGCGTACATCTGCGGATCCTGCTGTTTGCGCAGGTATTGCACGCCGCGTTCGAAGGCGAGGCGGGCCTGGCCTGGCTGGTTTTGTTGCAGGGACTGTTGGCCGAGGTTGTTGAAGAACTCGATGTGCAGCAGCACCAGAATGTGGCGGACTTCGCGGATCCAGTGTTTGGCTTCGTTCGGCGGCAGGAATCCGTCGTGGGCGGCGCGGGTGATCTGGCCGTGGAGGGCTTCGAGCAGGAATCGCACGTCTTTGGCTTTGGCTTCGGTCAGGATCGGTGCCGGTGGGTTGTTGACCGGGATCGATTCACCTTGGGCGACGAGGGCGCTCAGTTCGGTGATGCGCGCTTTGGTGGTGGCGCTGGTTTTTTCCAGGTTCAGCAGGCGCTGGCAGACGTTCAGTTCCAGACGGGTCAGCAGCAGCTTGAGGGCCGGGGTCATGAACTGGCCCGGGAAGGTTTCGGTCAGTTCGCCGCAGCGGCGCAGGCGGTCGTTGAGTTCGACCTTGGTGCGGGCCTTCTCCAGTTTGTTGTTTTCCACCACATGGTTCATGTAGCCAATGGCGATCAGAATTGCGATCCCGGCTATGACAAGCAGGGTGATCATGAGTGGTGTCACCGGTAAGACCTCTTTATAGGGTTCGCATGCGAGTGTAGTGGCTGGGCATTTAACCGCCTAGCGCCGCTCGACGAGTTGGATCGGCAGGTTCAATCTGTATCGGCCGCACGCTGCTTATATGAATGCTGGCGCTGCGGGTGCAGATTGCCATCACTGTGCGGTGGACTATAACGTCTTGGCGAGTGGCAGAATATAGGCGTCAATCGTCGGGCGACGGAAAAGCCTGATTGCCGCCGTAAAGCAGGTCGAAGTCATTGATTTAAATAAATTTATATCAAGGGGTTGACGACCTCTCAATCCATCCATAGAATGCGCGCCACTTGCAGCGTAAAGCACACAGCGAAGCGCGGCAGGGAGTGAATGTTGTAGTGTGTCCCCTTCGTCTAGTGGCCTAGGACACCGCCCTTTCACGGCGGTAACAGGGGTTCGAGTCCCCTAGGGGACGCCAATGCGGGAATAGCTCAGTTGGTAGAGCACGACCTTGCCAAGGTCGGGGTCGCGAGTTCGAGTCTCGTTTCCCGCTCCAATTTTAAACAGTAGCGCTTTCGGGCGGTGCTGAGTGAAACCAGAACCAAGTCTTCGGACAAGGATCTGGACACCGAAACACACACCATGTGTTCCGGGTAGCGTGTCCCCTTCGTCTAGTGGCCTAGGACACCGCCCTTTCACGGCGGTAACAGGGGTTCGAGTCCCCTAGGGGACGCCATTTGCGGGAATAGCTCAGTTGGTAGAGCACGACCTTGCCAAGGTCGGGGTCGCGAGTTCGAGTCTCGTTTCCCGCTCCAAATTCTAAAGACGCCGCTCAGTGAGCGGCGTTTTTATTAGTGAAAGTTGTAGCCTGTGTCCCCTTCGTCTAGTGGCCTAGGACACCGCCCTTTCACGGCGGTAACAGGGGTTCGAGTCCCCTAGGGGACGCCATTGCGGGAATAGCTCAGTTGGTAGAGCACGACCTTGCCAAGGTCGGGGTCGCGAGTTCGAGTCTCGTTTCCCGCTCCATATTCACAAAAACGCCGCTCAACAGAGCGGCGTTTTTGTATGCGCGTGATTTGTGTTTGTGCCATCAGGTCATGAAGAAAAAGGCCCGTCGAAGCGATTCGATGGGCCTTTTTGCGTTTTCCGTCTGTTTACCAGGACAGCATCAAGCGCCCGGCAAACAGAATCAGCACCACGCCCATGGTGCGTTCGAACCAATGTCCCATGCGCATGAACAGCACTCGAACCCGACTGCTCGAGAAAAACAGCGCGACCACGACAAACCACAGCGCATTCACAAAACACATCCACAGTCCGTAAAAGGCCTGGATTTGCAGTGGCGTGCTGGCGCTGATGATCGTTGTGAAAATAGCCAGGAAAAACAGCGTGGCCTTGGGGTTGGTCGCATTGGTCAGAAACCCGGTGCTGAAGGCTTTGAACAGGGTTTGTTCAACCACCGGCTCCTCGCTGGTTTTCTCACCTTCAATGGCCGATTTGGGTTTGCTGCGCAACAGGCTGACACCCAAATACAGGATGTAAGCACCGCCAACCACTTTGGCCACGGTCAGCAACCACGGGGTGGTGTGCATCAATGCGCCCACACCGAGCAGCGTGTACAGCACGTGTACGGAAATCCCCGCGCCAATACCCAGCGCCGTGCAAATCCCCACCAGTCGGCCGAATCGAACGCTTTGGCGAATGGTGACCGCGAAGTCGGGGCCGGGAGCAACCACGGCCAGAAAGTGAATGGTAGCCAGCGCCAGAAACTCGCCCAGATAATTCGAATACATCTCAGCTCCAGTAGGTCAGGGGTGAAGCATTGCCGCGATAGCCGACAAAAAAGGAAAGACTCAAACGCGGATCGGCCACGCCCGGGGTCACCGAGTGCATGCGCCGCGAATTGAACATGATGAAATCGCCGGGTTGCGGTCGGACTTCGAGGGTGGGTGGGCCGAGCAGCGCCGGTTCAATGCCGTAGCTGTCGCCACGCATCTCGTCGAATTGATCCGGGCTGATGTCGTCGTCCCACATCTGCAGCGCGCCGCCCTCGGTCGGCATGTTCAGATAGACGTTGCAAGCGAACTGCGCCTCCAGGCTGCGGGCCTGGAAGCTGTCCGGGGCGTCTTTGGCGAAGATGTCGTGGTGGGCGAGGAAGCACACGCCGGGTTTCACCACTCGCGAAAGGCCGACATACATTTTCCGTCCATAGAGGTTTTCCAGGTGCGCACCGGCCGGCCAGGACTCGTCGAGCATGCAGCGCAAGGTGTCGATCGGTGAAGAGTAGGGCGCGCAGCGATTGCGCAGTTCGGCGATGTTGCTGGTGGCGCGTTCGAAGTAATCCTCGATCAGCAGCGGCTGGTTTTCCGCCTCGTAAAAGGCCATGCCGATGCGGCCGATACTCGGTGCGTTGATGTAACCCTCAAAGCCTGGAGCGAGAATCTTGTCGCCAATCTGAATGGCCAGCGGCTCCGGCAAAAAGCCTTTGACGCGGATGGCGAGGACTTCTTCGTTGGCCAGTTTTTTTATGCACGTCTCATCGAGACGCTCGACGTCTAGCATCATTTTTTTTAGGTCCATCTATCGATAGTCTACGGAAGCTGCGAGTGCAGTTCCCCGGCGTCGGACGCTGCGTGAGGCAACGTCCGGAATGCTCAATCCACGCTGTAGTGGACGGACAGCGTGCCTTTCTTCTGCGAAAGGGACGCGATCGTGACTGTGCCCAGATCCTTCAGGCTACGTACATGGGTGCCGCCGCAGCCATAAGCCGGGAGTTCACCGAAACCGATCTCCCGCGCACCTTCGCGCAGCGAGGTCAGGCGGGGTAGATCGTGTTCGATCCACTGGCCGATGCCGCACTGAACGGTCTCGGCGTCGACTTCCTGCGCGGCATCACCGGGTTTGAATTGCACGCGACCTTCATCCGGCCAGTGGTGGGCCTTGATCGGCATCCAGCCCATGGCCTGAACGAAATGCCCGATCAGGTGGCCGGCTGAATGCATGCGCGTATTGAACCGGCGACGCTCTTCGTCAACACGAATACAGGTCATGCCGAGCTTTACCGGTCGGTCGACAAAATGAATGATCCGCTCCGGCTCCTGCACTACACGCAGTACCTGGCTTTCGCCGATCCAGCCGGTATCACATGGCTGACCGCCGCCTTGCGGATGAAACAGTGTGGCGCGCAATACCACGGCGAATTCGTGCTCTTGGGGCGTGCAGTCGAGGACTTCCACATTGGCCTTGAGGTCATCACTATGGAAAAAGAGGCGAAGCGTCATATTCCATGCCCTTATTAAAGTTTCTGTTTTTATTATATGAATCGTGCAATAACGTGATAATCCGTTCAAACATCAAAGGACTTGTGCGCTGTGAGCATCAATCTGCCGCTACCGCTGCTCGGTGAAATGGCGATTTTCGTCAAGGTTGTGGAGACCGGCAGCTTCTCTGAAGCCGCTCGGCAACTGGGCTCATCGCCGTCAGCGGTGAGCCGTAGTATTTCGCGGCTGGAAAAAGCCTTGGCCACGCGGTTGTTGCAGCGCACCACGCGCAAGCTGCGTTTGAGTGATGGTGGAGAAGAGGTTTTCAAGCGTTGTCAGGAAATGGTCAGCGCGGCGAAATCGGTGATGGAAATCAGCGGCCAGTTCACCCATGAAGCGGAAGGGCTCGTGCGGGTCAGCGTACCGAAAGCGGTAGGTCGCTTCGTGATTCATCCGCACATGCCCGAGTTTCTGCGACGCTATCCCAAGGTCGATGTCGAGTTGCTGCTGGAAGATCGCCAGGTCGATTTGATCGACGACCATGTCGATCTGGCGATTCGAATCACCGATCGACCACCGGCCGGGCTGGTCGGGCGGCAATTGCTGACCATCGATCATTTGCTCTGTGCCACGCCGCAATACCTGGCTGAGCACGGCACACCGACCCACCCCCATGATTTGCTCAATCACAGTTGTATCTATCTGGGTGAAACCCCCAGTGATGCACGCTGGAAATTCAAGAAAGGCAGCAAGGCAGTGACGGTGGGTGTG
Organism: Pseudomonas sp. SCA2728.1_7; assembly: GCF_018138145.1. Classification (NCBI taxonomy): domain Bacteria; kingdom Pseudomonadati; phylum Pseudomonadota; class Gammaproteobacteria; order Pseudomonadales; family Pseudomonadaceae; genus Pseudomonas; species Pseudomonas sp. SCA2728.1_7. The sequence goes on from NZ_CP073104.1 coordinate 5,885,879, forward strand.
CGCGGTCGCTATGCCGCCAATCACACGGGCGTGCGCTTGGGCGCGGTGTTGCAGCACATCGGCATTGGCAGCCTGCCGTATTTCACTGCCCGTTACGCACTTGAGCAGAAGTTGATTGTGCAGGTGCTGCCGGACTGGACCTTCCTCGCGTCCTACCATGGCGGACTGTGGTTGCTGCATTCGCCGACGCGCTATCTGCCTCCCAAGTTGCGGGTGTTTATCGACTATCTGGTGGAGTGTCTGCAGAAAGAGCCTACCTTGAGCAAGCCGGGCAAGTCAGGTGGTGCGAGTAACGCAGCCATGGCGTATGAATTACCGGAAAGCGAAGGGCTGCTCTAACGCAGAAGCAAAAGATCGCAGCCTTCGGCAGCTCCTACAGGGGATTGCGTGAGTCCACTGTAGGAGCTGCCGAAGGCTGCGATCTTTTGATTTTCAACCAAACAGTTAAATCAGTGCTTGCTGTCCTGAGCGGACATCGCGAGCAGCTGTTTTTCCTGATTCCAGTCGAACGGTTCGTCGTTCTGTTCAGCTTCGTAACGGCGTTCTTCCAGCGCCTGATACAGGTCGATCTCTTCATCGGACAGGTAGTGCAGGCAGTCACCGGCGAAGAACCACAGCAGATCGCGCGGGATCAGGTGGGCGATTTGCGGGTAACGGCTAATCACTTGAGTCAGGATGTCCTGGCCCAGGTACTGGCTTTCGATCGGGTCGATCGGCAGCGATGCGAGCAGTTCGTCGAAGCGCTCCAGGAACAGGGCATGGCTTTCTTCGGGAACCTGTTCGGCCTCACCTACGGCGACCAGGATGCTGCGCAGGTGGTCGAGCAAAACAAGATGATCGGCAACGACGTTGGACACGAGATAAGTCCTCAAGAGCAAAACGGGCGCGGGAGTATAAAGCTCCTGCGCCCTCTTGGACATGGTTGTCAGGATCAGCGGACTTTGCCCTCTGCCAGTTTCAACTCCTCTTTGTCGAAATCATCGACGTCGATCACCTTGCGTCGCGCCGCTTCGGCATCACGCAGGCTCTGCGCTTCCACCGGTTGCAGCACACCGGCCTCCAGCGCTGCATCGATGGCGTGTTCGCCTGCGGCCGGTTTGACCTGACCGTTTTTTAGCGACGTGTGCAGTTTTTTGTGCAACGGCTGCGCGGCGTTCAGCAAATCGCTGGCATGTTGCAATGCCCCGACCGCATCGTCTGCAGACTGCGGGCGATAGCAACCGGCAAGCAGCTCTTCCAGTGCCGGATCGCCTTTGGCACGACCGATTACGCCAGCCACTTCGGCACCGAGTTTGTCCGACGGGCCTTTGTGACGACGACCAAACGGGAAGACGATGGCGCGCAACAGACAGCCAAACACTTTGTTCGGGAAGTTGCGCAGCAATTCATCCAGCGCCCGTTCCGATTGGCCGAGGCTTTCTTCCATCGCCCAACGGAACAGCGGTTCCATGTACGCCGGCGAATCCAGATCGTGATAGCGCTTGAGCGCGGCTGAGGCCAGATACAGGTTGCTCAACACGTCACCCAAACGTGCCGACAGACGTTCGCGACGCTTCAGTTCGCCACCCAGCAACATCATGCTGAAGTCGGCGAGCATGGCGAACGCTGCCGCCTGACGGTTGAGTGCGCGGAAGTAACCCTGACTGATCTTGTCGCCCGGCGCATGTTCGAAGTGGCCAAAACCCAGGTTCAGCACAAGCGTGCTGGCAGCGTTGCTCACAGCGAAACCGATGTGTTTGAGCAGCAGGCCATCGAACTCTTTCAGCGCCTGATCCTTGTCTTCGCGACCGGCCAGTGCCATTTCCTTCAGTACAAACGGATGGCAGCGAATCGCGCCCTGACCGAAGATCATCAAGTTGCGCGAGAGGATATTCGCGCCTTCCACGGTGATGAAGATCGGCGCACCGTTCCAGCTGCGCCCCAGGTAGTTGTTCGGCCCCATGATGATCGCCTTGCCGCCGTGCACGTCCATGGCGTGGCTGATGCACTCGCGGCCGCGTTCGGTGAGGTGGTACTTGAGGATCGCCGACAGCACCGAAGGTTTTTCGCCCAGGTCCACCGCGTTGGCAGTGAGCATCCGCGCGGCATCCATCATCCATGCGTTGCCGCCGATGCGCGCCATGGCTTCCTGAATACCTTCGAAGGCCGACAGCGGCACATTGAACTGCTCGCGAATCTGCGCGTATTGCCCGGTGACCAGACTGGTGAATTTGGCTGCGCCAGTGCCGACTGCCGGCAACGAAATCGAACGGCCGACCGACAGGCAGTTCATCAGCATCATCCAGCCCTTGCCGAGCATTTCCTGACCGCCGATAAGGAAGTCCAGCGGAATGAACACATCCTTGCCGGAGTTCGGACCGTTCATGAATGCCGCGCCCAGTGGCAGGTGACGACGACCGATTTCCACGCCGGCGGTATCGGTCGGGATCAGCGCCAGGCTGATGCCGAGGTCTTCCTTGTCGCCCAGCAGATGTTCCGGGTCATAGGCCTTGAAAGCCAGGCCGAGCAGGGTCGCAACGGGGCCGAGGGTGATGTAGCGTTTTTCCCAGTTCAGGCGCAGGCCGACGACTTCCTGGCCTTCCCACTGACCTTTGCAGATGATCCCGGTGTCGGGCATCGCACCGGCATCGGAACCCGCGAGCGGTCCGGTGAGGGCGAAGCACGGGATGTCATCGCCACGGGCCAGACGTGGCAGGTAGTGATTGCGTTGTTCGTCGGTGCCGTAGTGCAGCAGCAGTTCGGCCGGGCCGAGGGAGTTCGGCACCATGACGGTGGAGGCGAGGTCACCGCTACGGGTAGCGAGTTTCATCGCCACTTGCGAGTGGGCGTAAGCCGAGAAGCCTTTGCCGCCAAATTCTTTCGGAATGATCAGGGCAAAAAAGCCATGTTCCTTGATGTGCGTCCAAGCTTCGGCCGGCAGGTCCATCGACTGGCCGATCTGCCAGTCAGTGACCATCGCGCAAAGTTCTTCGGTCGGGCCGTCGATGAACGCCTGTTCTTCTTCGCTCAATTGCGCCTTGGGATAGGCCAGCAGTTTGTCCCAGTCCGGACGGCCGCTGAACAGCTCGCCATCCCACCAGACGGTACCGGCGTCGATCGCGTCGCGTTCGGTCTGCGACATCGGCGGCAGGGTTTTCTGGAACCAGTTGAACAGCGGCGCCGTGAAATGCTTGCGGCGCAGGTCAGGCAGCAGCAACGGTGCGGCGACCACCGCCAGCACTACCCAGAACACCAGCAGCAGCCAGCCCGGTGCATGACTGAAAATACCCATCGCCAGCAGGTAGACGGCAACAATGCCCAAGGCCGGCAGAGGGGAAATACGTCGGTGGGCGAGATACGCCACACCAACGATCAAAACCAGTATCCACAACAACAGCATATTCAGTCCTCCGTGAACCAAGGCAAATCGACCCTCCAGAGCTTAGACGGCATCTGTAAAACCGGGTGGTCAGACCAAGGTGATTGAAATCGTGGGAAACCCCGGATGGTTTTCGTAGGTTCGGTGGGCAACGCGCGTGGGAAATCGTTCGCTGATTCCGCGTCTTTGCGTCCAAGTTTGGCCGAAACGTCGTTATCTCTGTGCTGAAGCTGTCGCTAGACTCGGGGCTCACCCAGGAGATTGTCGTCATGCACGAATATCTGAGCCCCGGCCGCTTCATCGATAGTGACCACCCGGCAGTGGTGGAGTTCGCCGAACAACACCGGGGTGCCAGCCGCGATCCGCTCGAGCAGGCGATCAGTCTTTATTACGCCGTGCGTGAGGCGGTGCGCTACAACCCGTACACCTTCAGTCGTGATCCGCAGACCCTGTGCGGCAGTTATGCGCTGGCGACGGGGGAGAGTTATTGCGTGCCCAAAGCCACACTGCTAGCCGGTTGTGCACGGCATTGCGCGATCCCGGCGCGCATTGGTCTGGCCGATGTGCGCAATCACCTGTCGACCCCGCGCCTGCTTGAACTGCTGAAGAGCGACATGTTCGCCATGCACGGTTACACCGAGCTGTTCCTCAATGGACGCTGGGTCAAAGCCACGCCGGCGTTCAACCAGAAGCTCTGCGAGTTGTTCAACGTCGCGCCGCTGGAATTCGACGGCATCAACGACAGCGTTTTTCATCCGTTCAACCGTGACGGGGCGCAGTTGATGGAGTATCTGGTCGATCACGGTCAATTCGCCGATGTCCCGGAAACATTCTTCTTCGAACATCTGCAAAAGTGCTATCCGCACCTGTTCACTGATCTGCAGCCGCAACTGCTGGGTGATATGCAGAGTGATTTGAGCCGTACCTGATCCGGCGTATGCTGCCTGCCCACGCATTTGAAAAGAGGCGGTCATGCTGAAGATCTGGGGACGGAAAAACTCATCGAATGTCAGGAAGCCGTTGTGGGCTGCCGAGGAACTCGGTCTGGCTTACGAGGCGATTGATGCCGGTGGCGCATTCGGCGTGGTCGACACGCCCGAGTACCGGGCGATGAACCCGAACGGCCGGGTGCCGGTGATCGAAGACGACGGTTTCGTGTTGTGGGAATCCAACGCCATCGTCCGCTATCTGCTGGCCAGACATGCGCCCGACAGCCACTGGTATTCGGCGAATCCGCAAACCCGCGCCGTCGCTGACAAGTGGATGGACTGGACCACCTCGAGTTTTGCCGGTCCCTTCCGCACGGTGTTCTGGGGCGTGTTGCGCACGCCAGCGGACAAGCAGGACTGGACGGCAATCAATGCAGCGATCAAGGAATGCAATGAGCTGCTGAGCATGGCCGACAGTGCCTTGGCCAGTCAGCCTTACCTTTCCGGAAAAGACATCGGCATGGGTGATATCCCGCTCGGCAGTTTCATTTATGCCTGGTTCGAGATGCCCATCGAACGCGCGCCGCAAGCGCATCTGCAAGCCTGGTACGAGCGCCTGAAGCAGCGTCCGGCCTACCAGAAAGCCGTCATGACCGCGTTGACTTAATACCTACTATCGACACACTTGACTGTACTTGTACGGCGGCGGCAAGCACCATTGCGCACTTGCGCTGCGGTTCGATCCTTCGCCGCCGTCTCCTTTTTCCCTTCAATGGTGCGTAAATCAGATATGAGTTCCGCTCTGTCCATCCGGCAGCTAACCAAAACCTACGGCAACGGGTTCCAGGCCTTGAGTGGTATCGATCTGGACGTCGCCGAAGGTGACTTTTTCGCCTTGCTCGGCCCCAACGGTGCCGGCAAATCCACGACCATCGGCATTCTTTCGACCCTGGTCAACAAGACCAGCGGCACGGTGAATATCTTCGGTCATGACCTGGACAAGAATCCTGCGCAGCTCAAGCGCTCGATCGGCGTGGTGCCCCAGGAATTCAACTTCAACCAGTTTGAAAAGACCTTCGACATCGTCGTGACCCAGGCCGGTTACTACGGCATTCCGGCGAAAGTTGCCAAGGAGCGCGCCGAGCAATATCTGACCCAGTTGGGCCTGTGGGACAAGCGCGACGTGCCGTCACGTTCGTTGTCCGGCGGCATGAAGCGGCGCTTGATGATCGCTCGTGCGCTGGTACACGAACCACGTCTGCTGATCCTCGATGAACCGACCGCAGGTGTGGATATCGAGCTGCGCCGTTCGATGTGGACGTTCCTCACCGAACTGAACCAGAAAGGCATCACCATCATCCTCACCACGCACTATCTGGAAGAGGCTGAGCAGTTGTGCCGCAACATCGGCATCATCGACCACGGCACCATCGTCGAGAACACCAGCATGAAACAATTGCTGGGCCAGTTGCACGTGGAAACCTTCCTGCTCGACCTGAAAAACGATTTGAACGTCGCGCCGCAATTGCTCGGTTACCCGGCCAGGTTGATCGACAGCCATACCCTGGAAGTCCAGGTCGACAAGTCCATGGGCATCACGGCGTTGTTCACCCAGTTGGCGCAGCAGAACATCGAAGTGCTGAGCCTGCGTAACAAAACCAATCGCCTCGAGGAGCTGTTCGTGTCCCTGGTGGAGAAAAATCTGTCGAAGGTGGCGGTATGAGTTCCGAATTCCGTCCCAACCTCGTCGCCCTTCAGACCATCGTTTACCGCGAGGTCAAACGCTTCACGCGGATCTGGCCGCAAACGCTGCTGCCGCCGGCGATCACCATGGTTCTGTACTTCGTGATCTTCGGCAATCTGATCGGTCGGCAGATCGGTGACATGGGTGGCTTCACCTACATGGAATACATCGTGCCGGGGCTGATCATGATGTCGGTGATCACCAACTCCTACGGCAACGTGGTCTCGAGTTTCTTCGGCAGCAAGTTCCAGCGCTCCATCGAAGAGCTGATGGTGTCGCCGGTGTCGCCGCACACGATTCTGATCGGCTTCACCATTGGCGGCGTGTTGCGTGGACTGATGGTGGGCGTGATCGTGACGATTCTGTCGCTGTTCTTCACCCATTTGCAGGTGCATCACCTCGGTGTGACCATTCTGGTGGTGGTGCTGACGGCGACGATCTTCTCGCTGCTGGGCTTCATCAACGCGGTGTTTGCGCGCAACTTCGATGATATTTCGATTATCCCGACCTTTGTGCTGACGCCGCTGACTTACCTGGGTGGGGTGTTTTACTCGATCACCTTGCTGCCGCCGTTCTGGCAGACCGTGTCGCTGGCCAACCCGGTGCTGCACATGGTCAACGCCTTCCGTTACGGCATTCTCGGTGTGTCGGATATCAAGATCGGTATCGCGATCACCTTTATGCTGGTGGCGACGGTGGTGTTGTATCTCGGTTGTGCACGGTTGCTGGTGAGTGGGCGCGGGATGCGTACCTGACTCCAGACCGAGTCGTGGCCATCGCGAGCAGGCTCACTCCTACAGGGGAACGCATTCCAATGTAGGAGTGAGCCTGCTCGCGATGGGGCAATACAGATGCCACAAATCAAAACGGCCTCCCACTGCGGAGGCCGCTTTGCATTCAGCGCATGCGACTTTTCTTGCGCCGCGCCCATTGCCGCGCGACCCACCAGCGCCAGTACATCATCACCAGGCAATAGGCGAGGGCGCCGAGCACCAACCCCACCACCACCGAGCCGAGCAAGAACGGCTGCCACAACGTCGACAACTCGCCGCTGATCCACTCCCAGGTCAACTCGTCCGGAAGATGCCGGGCAGGCACGTCCATCAAAAACGCCCCGGCCTGATACGTGCAGAAGAATACCGCCGGCATGGTGATCGGATTGGTCAGCCACACCAGGCTGACGGCAATCGGCATGTTCCCCCGCACCATGACGGCGAGTGCGGCGGCCACCAGCATCTGCGCCGGAATCGGCAGGAACGCAGCAAACAGGCCGACCGCCATCGCCCGGGCGACCGAGTGGCGATTGAGGTGCCAGAGGTTCGGGTCATGCAGCAACTTGCCGAGAAAGCGTAAGGATTTGTGTTCCCTGATGCTCGTCGGATCGGGCATGTAACGTTTGAATAAGCGCCGGGGCATAAGGCTTCTCGGTCGGTTAAGGCGGCAAGTATGTCTGGATTCTACGAAGCGCCCATTCAGACTTTGTGACAATTGTTGACGACGCCTGTGCCCGACACCCGCTATGCCTAAGTGCGGGACTCTCAAGGACGGGCTTATGCGCACAGGGATGATGGCGCTTGCAGTCGGTCTGCTCGCCGCGGTTTTTATGCCGGCATTACCGCCGGTCTGGTTGCTGCTGTTGCTGCCGGTGGCGGCTTTGATGCTGCTGCCGTTTCGCAGCTATCCGTTGGCGTTTTTGCTGTTTGGCTTCTCGTGGGCCAGCGTCGGTGCGCAATGGGCGTTGAATGATCGTTTGCCAACTGAACTGGATGGCGAAACCCGTTGGCTCGAAGGACGGGTTATCGGCTTGCCGCAGAGCGCCGAGGGTGTGGTGCGTTTCGAGCTGGCGGATGCGCGCTCGCGTCATGAAAAGCTGCCATCGCTGATGCGCCTCGCCTGGTACGCCGGGCCGCCGGTCAACAGTGGCGAGCGCTGGCGCTTGGCGGTCAAGCTCAAGCGTCCCGGTGGTTTGCTCAACCCGGACGCCTTCGATTACGAAGCATGGCTGCTCGCGCAACGCATCGGTGCGACCGGCACGATCAAGGACGGCCAACGCCTGAGCGAAGCAAGGTGGGCCTGGCGCGACAGTATTCGTCAGCGTTTGCTGAGCGTGGATGCGCAGGGGCGAAGCGGCGCACTGGCGGCGCTGGTGCTGGGCGACGGTTCGGGACTCAGTCGTGAGGATTGGCGGATTCTGCAGGACACCGGCACCGTGCACTTGCTGGTGATTTCCGGCCAGCACATCGGTTTGCTCGCGGCGGTGATGTATTGGCTGGTCGCAGGGTTGGCGCGATTTGGTCTGTGGCCATTGCGTTGGCCGTGGCTGCCATGGGCCTGTGGGCTGGCGTTCGCGGCAGCGTTTGGTTATGGCCTGCTTGCCGGGTTCGATGTGCCGGTGCAGCGGGCCTGCGTGATGGTCGGGCTGGTGCTGTTGTGGCGGCTGCGCTTTCGCCATCTGGGGGCATGGTGGCCGTTGCTGCTGGCGTTCAATGGTGTGCTGTTGCTGGAACCGCTTGCCAGTTTGCGTCCAGGTTTTTGGCTCTCGTTTGCGGCGGTGGCCGTGCTGATCTTTACCTTTGGCGGTCGTTTGGGGGCGTGGCGCTGGTGGCAGACCTGGACGCGGGCGCAATGGTTGATCGCGATCGGCTTGTGCCCGGTGTTGCTGGCGCTGAACCTGCCGATCAGTCTTAGTGGGCCGCTGGCCAATTTGTTCGCGGTGCCCTGGGTCAGTCTTGTGGTGTTACCGCCGGCGCTACTGGGGACGGTGTTGTTGCCTGTTCCTTATGTCGGCGCCGGCCTGCTGTGGCTGGCCGGCGGTTTGATCGACGGACTGTTTCGCGCGCTGGCAATGATTGCCGGGCATTGGCCGGCGTGGATCGCACCCTCGCTACCCGCTTGGGTCTGGGCCATTGGCAGCCTCGGCGCCGTGTTGTTGCTGTTGCCGCGCGGCGTGCCGATGCGTGCACTGGGCTGGCCACTGTTGTTGCTGCTGGCCATGCCACCCCGCGAGCGATTGGCCGAAGGCCTGGCCGATATCTGGCAGCTCGATGTTGGCCAAGGCCTGGCCATTCTGATCCGCACCCGTCATTACGCGCTGCTGTATGACGCCGGGCCGCGTTTTGGCGATTTCGATCTCGGCGAGCGGGTGGTGCTGCCCGCGTTGCGCAAACTCAATGTGGAAAAACTCGATTTGATGCTGCTCAGCCATGCGGACGCCGATCACGCTGGCGGCGCTTTGGCGATCACTCGTGGTTTGACCGTCGATCAAGTGATCAGCGGCGACCCGGCGGGACTGCCCGCTCAATTGGGCGCCGAAGCCTGCGCTAGTGGGCAGCAATGGCAGTGGGACGGCGTGCGTTTTCAACTTTGGCAGTGGACGGACGCTCACGACAGCAATCAGCGTTCGTGCGTCTTGCAGATCGAGGCCAATGGCGAGCGCCTGCTGCTGACTGGCGACATCGACACCCACGCCGAGCGCTCGCTGCTCGACAGTCCGCTGGCCGTGCCGACGCAATGGCTGCAAGCGCCTCACCATGGCAGTCGCAGTTCGTCGTCGATGGCGCTGCTCAACGTCTTGAAGCCTGAGTCCGTGCTGATTTCGCGAGGTCATGGCAATTCATTTGGTCATCCCCACCCGACCGTGCTGGCGCGTTATCGCAAACAAGGCCTGCACATTTACGACAGCGCCGAACACGGCGCCATTCATCTGCAATTGGGCCGCTTCAAGCCGCCGTGGACGATGCGTCAACAGCGGCGTTTCTGGCGCGATACGCCTGCGCTCGCCCGTTGATCGGTGCCAGCATGGATGCCACCTCACGGTCGTCGGGGCGGCGGGTCTTAATCGTGAATCGGTATGGTAAAGTGGCGCACTTTTTCGAGGGGACTGTCACTGTGTGGGAATTGGTCAAATCCGGCGGCTGGATGATGTTGCCGATCATTCTGAGCTCCATCGCGGCCATGGCGATCGTCGCCGAACGCCTGTGGACCCTGCGCGCCAGTCGCGTCACCCCCGAGCATCTGCTGGGCCAGGTCTGGGTGTGGATCAAGGACAAGCAGCTCAATAAAGAAAAGCTCAAGGAATTGCGCGCCAATTCGCCGCTGGGGGAAATCCTCGCCGCCGGTCTGGCCAACTCCAAGCATGGTCGCGAGATCATGAAAGAGTGCATCGAAGAGGCCGCCGCCCGGGTCATTCACGAACTCGAGCGCTACGTTAACGCGCTGGGCACGATTGCCGCCATGTCGCCGTTGCTCGGTCTGCTGGGCACCGTGTTAGGCATGATCGACATTTTCAGTGCCTTCACTGGCTCAGGCATGACCACCAACGCCTCGGTATTGGCCGGTGGTATTTCCAAAGCGCTGATCACCACCGCTGCGGGCCTGATGGTCGGTATTCCGGCGGTGTTCTTCCACCGGTTCCTGCAACGCCGCATCGATGAGCTGGTGGTCGGCATGGAACAGGAAGCGATCAAACTGGTTGAAGTGGTGCAGGGCGACCGTGACGTCGATCTGGCCGAGGGCCGGGTGTGAAATTCCGTCGCAAGCCTCGGGAAACCATCGATATCAACCTCGCGTCGCTGATCGACGTGGTGTTCATTCTGCTGCTGTTTTTCGTCGTGACCACCACGTTTACCCGTGAAACCCAGTTGCGCGTCGACCTGCCGGAAGCGGTCAGCGGTTCACCGGCCGAAGATCAGCAGCTCAAGCAGATCGACGTGGCGATCAGCGCTGAAGGCGTGTTCTCGGTGAACAACAAGATTCTGCCGAAGAACGATCTGGCGACATTGATGGAAGCCATGCAGAAAGAATCCAACGGTGACACCAACATGCCGTTGTCGATCAGTGCCGACGGCAAGACTCAGCATCAATCCGTGATCACCGCCATGGATGCGGCCGGCAAGCTCGGTTTCAGCCATCTGCGCATGACCACGGTCGAGGCGGCGCCGAAATCCTGATGAGCCTGTCCGATCGTTTGCTCGCCGCTTGGTATCAGGGGCATCCGGCCCTTACGCTGCTGCGGCCGCTGGAGTTGTTGTACCGCCGCGTGGTGATCAACAAACGCCAACGTTTTCTCGACGGTGAAGGCGAAATCTATCAGTCGCCCGTGCCGTTGATCGTGGTCGGCAATATCACCGTTGGCGGCACCGGCAAGACACCGATGATCCTCTGGCTGATCGAACATTGCCGGCGCAGCGGTTTGCGCGTCGGCGTGGTCAGCCGTGGTTACGGTGCCAAACCACCGCAGTTGCCGTGGCGCGTTGAGGCCGAGCAAAGCGCTCACATTGCTGGTGATGAACCGTTGTTGATCGTCCAGCGCACAGGTGTGCCGCTGATGATCGACCCCGATCGCAGCGCCGCCGTCAAAGCCTTGCTCGCCAGCGAACCGCTGGATCTGATCCTCTCCGACGACGGTATGCAGCATTATCGTCTGGCGCGGGATCTGGAACTGGTGCTGATCGATGCCGCCCGTGGGCTGGGCAATAAACGTTGCTTGCCTGCCGGGCCGTTGCGCGAACCGATTGAGCGCCTGCAAAGCGTCGACGGCGTCTTGTTCAACGGTGCCACGACTGATCGCGAAGACGGTTTTGCTTTCCATCTGCAACCCACCGCGCTGGTCAATCTGCGCAGTGGCGAACGCAAGTCGCTCGAGCATTTTTCTGCCGGTCAGGCCGTGCACGCCGTCGCCGGGATCGGCAATCCGCAACGTTTCTTCAATACCCTCGAAGCGCTAGACTGGCGAGCGGTTCCGCACGCGTTTGCCGACCACGCCGAATACAGCGTGCAGGCCTTGAATTTTACACCGTCATTGCCATTGGTGATGACCGAAAAGGACGCGGTGAAGTGCCGTGCCTTCGCTGCAGCCGACTGGTGGTATCTGGCGGTCGATGCCGTGCCGTCGCCGGCCTTCGTGGCCTGGTTCGACACACAGCTGATGCGCCTGTTGCCTGATCGGCTTTTGCCTTAACTCTTTACTCAGGGAATGTTCATGGACACCAAATTGCTCGATATCCTCGCGTGCCCGATCTGCAAAGGCCCGCTCAAGCTCAGCGCCGACAAGACCGAACTGATCAGCAAGGGCGCCGGTCTGGCGTATCCGATCCGCGACGGCATCCCGGTGATGCTCGAAAGCGAAGCCCGCACCCTGACCACCGAGGAGCGTCTGGATAAATGACTACCGCCTTCACCGTTGTCATCCCGTCGCGTTTCGCCTCGACCCGCCTGCCAGGCAAGCCGCTGCTGGATATCGCTGGCAAACCGATGATCCAGCACGTCTGGGAGCAGGCGAGCAAAAGCAGCGCGAACCGTGTGGTGGTCGCCACTGACGATGCGCGCATCATCGAGGCCTGCAAAGCGTTTGGCGCTGAAGTGGTGCTGACCCGTGAAGATCACAATTCCGGCACCGATCGTCTGGCTGAAGTCGCAGCGAAACTTGGCCTGGAACCCGATGCGATCGTGGTCAACGTGCAGGGCGACGAGCCGCTGATTCCGCCAAGCGTGATCGATCAGGTCGCCGCCAACCTGGCGGCTCACACTGACGCGCGTATGGCTACGTTGGCCGAGCCGATCGAAGACATTGAAACCCTGTTCAACCCGAACGTGGTCAAGGTCGTCAGTGACATCAACGGTCTTGCGTTGACCTTCAGCCGCTCCACTTTGCCGTGGGCGCGCGATGCCTTTGCCAAAAGCCGCGAGCAATTGCCCGAAGGCGTGCCATACCGTCGCCACATCGGCATTTACGCCTACCGCGCCGGTTTCCTTCATGACTTCGTCAGTTGGGGCCCGTGCTGGCTGGAAAACACTGAATCCCTCGAGCAACTGCGTGCCCTGTGGCACGGCGTACGCATTCATGTCGCCGATGCACTGATCGCGCCGCCCACCGGTGTCGACACTGCCGAAGACCTCGAGCGCGTTCGCCGATTGCTGGGGGCCTGATGCGCGTTCTGTTTGTGTGCCTGGGCAACATTTGCCGTTCGCCCACGGCCGAAGGCGTGTTGCGGCACAAACTGCGCGAAGCGGGGCTGGCGGATCAGGTCGAAGTGGCTTCGGCTGGCACCGGTGACTGGCACGTCGGCAACCCGCCGGACAAACGCAGCCAGGCTGCCGCCAAAGTGCGCGGCTATGACCTGTCGGCGCAACGCGCGCAGCAGGTCAGCCGCGCGGACTTCGCCAGTTACGATCTGATTCTGGCGATGGACAACAGCAACCTGCGCAACCTCAAGGCGTTGCAGCCGTCCACCGGCAAGGCTGAGCTGGACCTGTTTCTGCGTCGCTACGCCGGCGTGGTCGATGAAGTGCCGGATCCGTATTACGACGGCGATCAAGGGTTCGAGCAGGTGCTGGATCTGATCGAGGCAGCCTGTGACCAATTGTTGATCGAAGTGAAGGGCCGGTTATGAGTTTGCAGGTGCAACCGCAGGTTTCCCTGAAACCGTTCAACAGTTTTGGCGTCGACGTGCGCGCGCAACTGTTCGCCGAAGCCCACAGCGATGCCGATGTCCGTGAGGCGCTGGCGTATGCCACTGCTCATGATGTGCCATTGCTGGTCATCGGCGGCGGCAGCAACTTGCTGCTCACCGCAGACATTGCGGCGCTGGTGCTGCGCATGGCCACCCGTGGCATTCGTGTGATCAGCGATGACGGCAGCCGGGTGGTGATCGAGGCTGAAGCCGGCGAGCCGTGGCATCCGTTTGTCCAGCACACACTGGAGCTGGGCTTTTCCGGACTGGAAAACCTCAGTCTGATTCCCGGCACTGTCGGCGCTGCGCCGATGCAGAACATTGGCGCTTACGGTGTCGAGATCAAGGATGTGTTTGCCGGGCTCACCGCGTTGGATCGTCAGACCGGCGAGTTGCGCGACTTCACTCTCGAAGAATGCAACTTTGCCTACCGCGACAGTCTGTTCAAGCAGCAGCCGGGGCGTTGGTTGATTCTTCGCGTGCGATTCAAACTGGATCGCGTTGCGCATCTGCATCTCGAATACGGTCCGGTGCGCCAGCGCCTGACCGAGCAGGGTATCGAGCAGCCGACGCCGACCGATGTCAGCCGCGCCATCTGCAGCATTCGCAGTGAAAAACTGCCGGACCCGGCAGTGCTCGGCAATGCCGGCAGCTTCTTCAAGAATCCGCTGGTGTCGGCGGCCATCGTCGCGCAGATCAAAGCCCAGCATCCGGATGTGGTCGCCTACGCGCAACCGGACGGGCAGATGAAACTGGCCGCGGGTTGGTTGATCGAGCGCGCTGGCTGGAAAGGTTTCCGTGAGGCCGATGCCGGCGTGCATAAATTGCAGGCGCTGGTGCTGGTCAACTACGGCGCGGCAACCGGGCTGCAACTGCTCGATCTGGCGCAACGCATCCAGAAAGACATTGCCGAACGTTTCAATGTCGAACTGGAAATGGAGCCCAATCGGTATTGAAGCAGCGGCGAGCTTCAAGCTTTGAGCGGCAAGCTACAATCTTGATGGTGAGCCAGCTACTGCCTTTACTTGCAGCTTGTAGCTAAAAGCTTGCAACTGAAAAGCCCTGTCTCAGCAGGGCTTTTTTGTTAATGCTGGGTTAACTTAGCGAGCTAACGATAACCGTCATTTGCTCCACCAAAGGCCCGGTGCAGACGTTCGCGTCGGCACAAGAGAGCCTGATTAGCCTGAGTCGATCTGCGTGAACCACCGCCGATTCAACGGCGGCAGATTGCTCGACCCGATAACCACCAAAAATATGCGGGCGTGCCCATGATTACCCTGAAACTCAATGGCCAAGACCATTCACTTGATGTCACGGAAGACATGCCGCTGCTCTGGGCTATCCGCGATGTTGCTGGTTACAACGGCACCAAATTCGGCTGCGGCATGGGCCTGTGTGGCGCCTGCACCATTCATATCGATGGCTTGCCGGCGCGCAGTTGCATCACGCCGATCGGCTCGGTGGTTGGCCAGAACGTCACCACCATCGACAACCTGCACGCGGACCCGGTGGGTCAGGTGGTTCAGCAAGCCTGGCTGGACACGGCTGTCGCCCAATGCGGTTTCTGTCAGGGCGGGCAAATCATGTCGGCCACCGCGTTGCTTAAAACCAACCCGAACCCGAGCGACGAACAGATCGAAGAAGCCATGGTCGGCAACATTTGCCGCTGCGGCACGTATAACCGAATCAAGACTGCGATTCGCCAAGCCTCCACCCATTTGAAGGAGGCCAAGGCATGAGCCGTCTTCCGAATGATTTCGCCCTGAGCAATCTGAGTCGTCGCGGTTTCCTCAAAGGCGTCGGCGCCACCGGTGCGCTGGTGCTGGCGGCGAGTTGGGGCTGGCAGGATGCGTTGGCCGAAGACAAACCGAAACAGTTCGGCGCCGATGGCATGCCCAACGGCTGGATCGATGATCCGAAGGTCTACGTCAGCATCGCCGCCGACGGCACGGTCACCGTGGTGTGCAACCGCTCGGAGATGGGCCAGGGCGTGCGCACCAGTCTGACCATGGTTGTCGCTGATGAGCTGGAGGCCGATTGGGCGCACGTCAAAGTGCAGCAGGCACCGGGTGATGAAGTGCGTTTCGGCAACCAGGACACTGACGGTTCGCGCAGCATGCGCCATTGGTATGAACCGATGCGGCGTTGCGGCGCGGCGGCACGGACGATGCTCGAGCAGGCCGCCGCCGCACAGTGGAAAGTGCCGGTCGGCGAATGCCACGCGCAGTTGCACAAAGTCATTCACAAGCCGTCCGGCCGTGAGCTGGGTTATGGCGAGCTAGCCGCCGCAGCCAGTGCGTTGGCAGTACCGACACGGGACAGCTTGCGTCTCAAGCAGCCGTCGGAGTTTCGCTACATCGGCAAGGAAGGTACGAAAGCCATCGATGGTGACGACATCGTCAACGGTCGCGCGGTATACGGCGCGGACGTGCATTTCGACGGTATGCTGTACGCCACCATTGCCCGTCCGGCGGTGTACGGCGGCAAGGTCAAATCGCTGGACGACAGCGCCGCGCTGAAAGTCCCCGGCGTGCTCAAAGTGCTCCAGATTGAAGGCCGTCCATTGCCTTCTGAATTCCAGCCATTGGGTGGCGTGGCGGTTGTTGCCACCAATACCTGGGCTGCAATCAAGGGCCGCGAAGCGCTGAAAATCGAGTGGGACGACGGCCCGAACGCCAGTTACGACTCGATCGCCTATCGCAAGGAGCTGGAAGCCGCCTCGCTGAAACCCGGCAAAGTGGTACGCAATACCGGCGATATCGACAAGGCATTGAGCGGCGCTGCCAGCACGCTGGAAGCTTCCTACTATTTACCGCATCTGGCCCAGGCGCCGATGGAACCAATGGTCGCCATCGCCCGTTACAAGGATGGCGTCTGCGAAGCCTGGGCACCGAGTCAGGCCCCGCAAGTGACGCGCGAGCGCATCGGTGAGCGCCTTGGTTTGCCGTTCGACAACGTCACCTTTAATGTCACGCTGCTCGGCGGTGGTTTCGGTCGCAAGTCGAAACCGGACTTTGTCGTTGAAGCGGCGATCCTCGCCAAGGAGTTTCCGGGTAAAGCAGTGCGAGTACAGTGGACGCGTGAGGATGACATCCACAACTCGTATTTCCACACCGTGTCCGCCGAGTATTTGAAGGCTGGCGTGGCTAAGGACGGCATGCCGTCGGGCTGGTTGCATCGCACCGTGGCGCCGAGCATCACCGCGTTGTTTGCGCCGGGGATGAATCATGAGGCGGCGTTCGAGCTGGGCATGGGTTTCACCAACATGGCCTACGCCATTCCCAATGTGCGCCTGGAAAACCCCGAAGCCACCGTGCATACGCGAGTCGGCTGGTATCGCTCGGTGTCGAACATTCCCCATGGTTTCGCGATCCAGAGTTTCGTCGATGAGCTGGCACACAAGGCCGGTGAGGATCCGCTCAAATACCAGATCAAACTGCTCGGCGCGGATCGGCAGATCGATCCGCGTACCTTGAGCGAGGAGTGGAACTACGGCGAATCTCCCGAGCGTTACCCGATCGACACCGGACGCATGCGCACCGTGCTGGAAACTGCGGCCAAGGCTGCCGGTTGGGGGCGCAAACTGCCCAAGGGGCGTGGTCTTGGCCTGGCGGTGCATTACAGCTTCGTCACCTATGTGGCGGCGGTGATCGAAGTCGAGGTCAAAGACGATGGCACGCTGATCGTGCACAAGGCTGATATTGCTGTGGATTGCGGGCCGCAGATCAACCCCGAGCGCATTCGCTCGCAGTTCGAAGGCGCTTGTGTGATGGGCCTGGGCAATGCTGTGCTGGGTGAAATCAGCTTCAAGGACGGTAAGGTTCAGCAGGACAACTTCCACATGTACGAAGTGGCGCGCATGTCGCTGGCGCCGAAGGAAGTTGCCGTGCATCTGGTGACACCGCCGGGCGACGTGCCGTTGGGCGGCGTCGGCGAACCGGGCGTACCGCCGATCGCCCCGGCGCTGTGCAACGCGATTTTCGCCGCCACCGGCAAGCGTATTCGCAACCTGCCGGTGCGCTATCAGTTGCAGGGCTGGCAGAAGGCAGAGGCCTGATGGACAGCGTCGACCTCAACGTCCTGCGCAGTGTCCTCGAGTGGCGCCGCGCCGGGCAGCGGGTGGTGCTGTTCAGCGTGGTGCAGACCTGGGGCACCGCGCCCCGCGCTCCCGGCGCCATGTTGGCGTTGCGCGAGGATGGCGTGGTGATTGGTTCGGTGTCGGGCGGGTGCGTCGAGGATGACTTGATTGCCCGGCTGCACGACGGCCGCATCGCCACCGATGGGCCGCCGGTGCAGTTGATCACTTATGGCGTCACGCGAGAGGAGGCGGCGCGCTTCGGATTGCCTTGTGGCGGTACGTTGCGCCTGACCGAAGAGCGCGTTGGCGATCCTGCTTGGGTCGCTGAATTGCTGGCCCGTTGCGAGGCCCACGAGATTGTCGCTCGCGAGTTGAATATCGACACCGGTGAAGTGCTTCTGGCGCCGGCAAGTAAATCCGATGCGCTGGAATTCGATGGCAAAACCCTGCGCGCCATTTACGGTCCGCGCTGGCGTCTGCTGTTGATCGGCGCCGGCCAGTTGTCGCGCTACGTCGCGGACATGGCGCGACTGCTGGATTTTGAAGTGCTGATCTGCGACCCGCGCAGCGAATTCGTTTACGGCTGGGAAGAGCATCACGGACGTTTCGTCCCGGGCATGCCGGATGACGCGGTGTTGAGCATCCAGACCGATGAGCGCACAGCGATTGTCGCGTTGACTCACGATCCGCGTCTGGATGACATGGCGTTGCTCACGGCGCTGGATTCGCCAGCCTTCTATGTGGGGGCGCTCGGTTCGCGGGTCAACAGCCAGAAGCGTCGGGAAAATCTCGCTCAGCTAGGCTTGTCGGTACAGGCGATCGATCGATTGCACGGGCCGATCGGTCTGCACATTGGCAGTCATTCGCCGGCAGAAATTGCCTTGTCCTTGCTGGCGGAAATTGTCGCGATCAAGAACGGGGTCGAATTGAAGCAGAAGAAAACTTTGGAGGACGCATGAGTCGATCCATTGCAGTGATTGTGCTGGCTGCAGGCGAGGGCAGCCGCTTTCGCCAGGTGGCAGGTGCCGATAAGGACAAGTTGCTGGCGGACTGCACCGGGCGTGATGGCGCGGTGCGTTCGGTGATCGAGCAGGTATTGGTTAATCTGCCGGCCGATCTTGATAAGCGTGTGTTGGTGACGACTGAGGCGCGGCCACAGGCGATGCGCATGGCGCAGGCTTATGGCTGTGACGTGGTGTCGATTGAATCGACCGGGATGGGTGACAGCATTGCCGCTGGCGTCGCGGCTTGCCCGGATGCCGATGGCTGGTTGATTGTGCTGGGGGATATGCCGTTTATCTTGCCGTCGAGTATTGAGCGGGTGGTCGCGGCGATTGCTGATGATGCGGTGAGCGTGCCGGTGCAGGAGGGCGAGTTTGGCCATCCGGTGGGATTTGGGCGCTCGTTTGGTTTGGGGTTGCAGGCGTTGAGCGGCGATCGCGGGGCTCGGCCGTTGTTCAAGCAGGGTAGGGTGGTGGAGATTGCTGTCGATGACCCAGGCGTTCTGTGGGATATCGATGTGCCTGAGACTTTGGTTTTTCCCCAATCCTGAGCCTTGCTCAGATCCCCTGTAGGAGTGAGCCTGCTCGCGATAGCGGTGGTTCAGCAAAAGTTGTATCAACTGACACACCGCTATCGCGAGCAGGCTCACTCCTACAGGAGATAGCGTTAAGGCTTAAATTGCAGGCATAAAAAAGCCCCGCCAGGTTTTCACCGGGCGGGGCTTTTTATTGGCTTTGGAAATTACACGAGTGGTTTAGGCTCGTGCTCTTTTTCCTCGGCCTCTTGGTGTTGCTCGACCGCGTCCTGAACGGAGCGTGGTGCTTCAGCGATCACCGCTTCGACAACCGCTTCTTCAGCGACCGGGGCAGGCGCTGCCTCGACCACTTCAGCAACCGGAGCAGCAGCGGCAGCCAGTTCGGCTTCCTTCTGCAGACGCTCTTCTTCACGCTTGCGACGACGCACTTCACGTGGGTCGTTCGGCGCGCGGCCGCTTGGTGTCAGGGCGCTGACCGGAGCCGGTGCTTCAACCACTGGAGCTGGCGCTTCGGCAACGACAGGTGCTTCGACAACCGGTGCTGGTTCAGCAACGACCACTGGCTCGGCAACTTTGCTCTCTTCAACAGCAGGAGCTTCAACCGCAGGCGCTTCGAACACTGGCTTTTCAACAACCGGTGCTTCAACCACTGGCGCTGGCGTTTCAGCAACAGCCGGCTCGGCAACCCAGTTGAAAGCGGTCTGCTCTTCGCGAACTTCACGCACGGTTTCGGTCGCGGTTTCAGCAACGCTTTCTACCACCGGCTCGGCCACTACAACTGGCGCAGGCTCTACCTGAGGCAGGGTTTCCTGAACCGGTGCCACTTCGACTTCCGGAGCAGCAACCACTTCCACTGGCGTGGTCGCTTCAACAGCTGGCGCTTCCACAGCAGCAGTTTCCTGAACAGCAGCGGTAGCGCGTTCGGCTTGCTCGTGGGCTTGGGCTTCGGCCGGAGCGCTGATCACGGTGCTGGCAACAGCGGCGGTGACAGCCAGACCAGCAGCCAGATCGGCGGTGCTTGGCTCTTCAGCGTTTTCGCCGGCTTCGGATTCTTCCGAACCTTCGATCACGTTGCCGTTGGCATCACGCTGACGCTCACGACGGTTGCTGCGACGACGCTGACCGCGCGAACGACGACGTGGACGATCGCCTTCGGCGTTCTCCGAACCGTCTTCCGGCAGTTGCTCTTCGTTGATGTTCACTTCTTCTTCAGCGACGGCAGCAGCGGCCTGCTCGGCACGCGGTTGACGCTCTTCACGCGGCGGACGCGGTGCGCGCTCTTCACGTGGCTGACGGGCCGGACGCTCTTCAGCGGCAACGGCTGCGGTGGCTGCTGCAACTGGAGCGGCGTCCAGAGGCTCGCGCAGTTCACGTACACGTTCTTCACGCTCGCCACGTGGCTTGCGGTCTTCGCGCGGTGCACGTGGAGCACGTTCTTCACGCGGAGCACGTGGCGCGCGTTCTTCGCGGGCAACTGGCGCTTCGGTACGGGTTTCGCGAGGCTCGCGGACTTCACGGGCTTCACGTGGCGCGCGCTCTTCGCGTGGCTCGCGTGGCGCACGTTCTTCACGTGGGGCACGTTCTTCGCGTGGCTTGCGTTCTTCATCGCGGCGACCGTTACGGTTGCGGCTCTGCTGACGACCGTTGCGACGTTCTTCGTTGCGGGCCGGACGTTCGCTGGCTGGTTTTTCAACCACAACCGGAGCGGCTGGCTCTTCTTTGGTGGCGAAAAGGCTGACCAGCGATTTCACCAGGCCTTTGAACAGGCTTGGCTCTGGCGCGGCAACCGGGGCCGGTGCTGGAGCGGCAGGCGCGGCGACTTCGGTCGGAACCGGAGCGTTGGCACGGGCCGGAGCAGTCTTGACCGCGGCTTCCTGGCGAACCAGGGTGCGGGTCGCGGCGGCTGGCTGGACTTCTTCGACTTCGGCAGCGGCAGCAGCGATTTCGTAGCTGGACTGGTTGGTCGCGGCTTCCGGGCTGTCGTCACGCAGACGCTGAACTTCGAAATGCGGGGTTTCGAGGTGGTCGTTCGGCAGAATGATGATGCGGGCACGGGTGCGCAGTTCGATCTTGGTGATCGAGTTGCGTTTTTCGTTGAGCAGGAACGCGGCGACCGGGATTGGCACCTGAGCGCGCACTTCGGCAGTGCGGTCTTTCAGGGCTTCTTCTTCAATCAGGCGCAGGATCGCCAGCGACAGCGATTCAACGTCACGGATGATGCCGGTGCCGTTGCAACGCGGGCAGACGATGCCGCTGCTTTCGCCCAGCGATGGACGCAGGCGCTGACGGGACATTTCCAGCAGGCCGAAGCGCGAGATGCGGCCGATCTGCACGCGGGCGCGGTCGGCTTCCAGGCATTCGCGGACTTTCTCTTCCACGGCGCGCTGGTTCTTGGCTGGGGTCATGTCGATGAAGTCGATGACGATCAGGCCGCCGATGTCGCGCAAGCGCAACTGACGGGCGATTTCTTCGGCGGCTTCAAGGTTGGTCTGCAGAGCGGTTTCTTCGATGTCGCTGCCTTTGGTGGCGCGCGCCGAGTTGATGTCGATGGACACCAGGGCTTCGGTCGGATCGATGACGATGGAGCCGCCGGAAGGCAGTTCAACGACGCGCTGGAAAGCGGTCTCGATCTGGCTTTCGATCTGGAAGCGGTTGAACAGCGGCACGCTGTCTTCGTACAGCTTGATCTTGCTGGCGTACTGCGGCATCACCTGACGGATGAAGGTCAGGGCTTCGTCCTGGGCTTCAACGCTGTCGATCAGCACTTCGCCGATGTCCTGGCGCAGGTAATCGCGGATGGCGCGGATGATCACGTTGCTTTCCTGGTAGATCAGGAAAGGCGCGGAGCGATCCAGCGAGGCTTCTTTGATGGCGGTCCACAGTTGCAGCAGGTAGTCGAGGTCCCACTGCATTTCTTCGCTGCTGCGGCCCAGGCCGGCAGTGCGCACGATCAGACCCATGTCGGCCGGTGCAACCAGGCCGTTCAGCGCTTCACGCAGTTCGTTGCGCTCTTCGCCTTCGATGCGACGGGAGATACCGCCGGCACGCGGGTTGTTCGGCATCAGCACGAGGTAACGACCGGCCAGGCTGATGAAGGTGGTCAGGGCTGCGCCCTTGTTGCCACGTTCTTCTTTTTCGACCTGAACGATGACTTCCTGGCCTTCGCTCAGGACGTCCTTGATGTTGACGCGGCCTTCAGGGGCTTTCTTGAAGTATTCGCGGGAGATTTCTTTGAGGGGCAGGAAGCCGTGGCGCTCGGAGCCGAAATCGACAAAGGCAGCCTCAAGGCTTGGTTCGATGCGAGTGATGCGGCCTTTATAGATGTTGGCCTTCTTCTGCTCGCGTGCACCGGATTCGATGTCCAGGTCGTAGAGGCGTTGGCCATCTACCAGTGCAACACGCAACTCTTCGGGTTGAGTTGCGTTAATCAGCATTCTTTTCATGTAGTACCGTCGGTTTCCGGGCTGCCGGAAACGGCGTTCGGCACACACGACTTCTCACGGTCGGTGTCAGGTGCGTCGGGAGTGGTTGGCCATTCCCGTGTCCAGCGATATGCGGCCAATTGGGCCGATATAGCGACGTACGCGTCCTGCTTGCTGTGGCTACTTAAGCACTCAGTCAGGAGGAGGAATCAACCAGCGGCTGTGGACGAGATGAAGCGTCTTGATAAAGCCTATTGCTACACAGTCCAGCGGTTGTGCATCTCCACCCTACACGTATCCCTGATAATTCGGGTGCTGCCGCGCGCAGAATCCGCAGCGGGTTGGCATTTACCGTGAGCTCCGAAAGGGGAGGTCACGCATCATGGCTAATTCAGGCGTTGTTTCCGAAGCATTCGCTCGGGGTCATCTGCAGCTGACTGCACTTTGTGAACTGGCCTTGAATGTGTGCCTGTCAGGCGAGTAAAAACTCTGCTCGACGGTGTAATTCAGGCCTCATGTCACCTGCGCTTGTTACAACTGCAAACTCCACCGTTACGTAGCGAAAGCCCCGTAGGACGGCCTCGCGTCCTGGTGAATTGCGTTGGTCAGGGCCGGTTTTTGACCGTGGTTCCTCTGTCCAGGCCGCTTTTGGCGGCGTTCGCGACTATAGCAGCAATGATTAAGTGCTTCAATTCCATAAAAATTGTTATCATCCGCGGCATGACAACTACTGCCCCTTCGACTCCAGGCGTTCAATTGCTTGAAGTCTCGCCGGAGTATGCCGGCCAACGAATCGACAATTTCCTCCTCGCCCGGCTCAAAGGCGTGCCCAAGACCTTGATTTACCGCATTTTGCGTAAAGGCGAAGTGCGCGTGAACAAAGGTCGGATCAAGCCCGAATACAAGCTGCAGGCCGGTGATATCGTGCGCGTGCCGCCGGTTCGCGTGCCTGAGCGCGATGAGCCGGTGCCACTCGCTCAAGGCCTGCTGCAGCGCCTGGAAGCCTCGATTGTCTTCGAAGACAAAGCCCTGATCGTGATCAACAAGCCCGCCGGCATTGCGGTTCACGGTGGCAGCGGCCTGAACTTCGGCGTGATCGAAGCCTTTCGTCAGTTGCGTCCCGATGCCAAAGAACTGGAGTTGGTTCACCGTCTCGACCGTGACACCTCCGGCCTGCTGATGATCGCCAAAAAGCGCAGCATGTTGCGCCACTTGCACGAGCAGTTGCGCGGCGATGGCGTCGACAAGCGCTACATGGCGCTGGTGCGCGGCAACTGGGCGACCTCGATCAAGAAAGTCAGTGCGCCGTTGCTCAAGAGCAATCTGCGTTCCGGCGAGCGCATGGTTGAAGTCAACGAAGAAGGCAAAGAAGCCCTGACCATGTTCAAGGTGCTGCGCCGCTTCGGTGATTTCGCCACCATGGTCGAGGCTAAGCCGGTTACCGGACGCACCCACCAGATTCGCGTGCACACTTTGCATGCCGGCCATTGCATTGCTGGTGACAGCAAGTATGGCGATGAGGATTTCACCAAGGAAATTCGCGATCTGGGCGGCAAGCGGCTGTTTCTGCACGCCTACATGCTGACCGTGCCGCTGCCCGATGGCGGCAAGCTGACCTTGCAGGCGCCGGTCGATGAAATGTGGGCCAAGACCGTGGAGCGATTGAGTGCGCCCATCTGATTACAAACTGCTGATTTTCGATTGGGACGGCACACTGGCCGATTCCATCCATCGGATCGTCGAGGCGATGCACTCCGCATCCGGGCGCTCCGGTTTCGAGTTGCGTGATGACTTTGCCGTCAAAGGCATCATCGGCTTGGGTCTGCCCGAGGCGATCCGTACGCTGTACCCCGAAATCAGCGATGCCGAAATGACTTTGTTTCGCGAGTATTACGCCGATCACTACATCGCTGCCGAAGCTGTGCCTTCGCCGTTGTTCGAAGGCGTAGTCGAATCGATGGCGTCGTTTCGTGAGCAGGGTTATCACCTGGCTGTCGCCACCGGCAAGAATCGTCGCGGGCTGGATCGGGTGCTCAAGGCCAATGGCTGGGAAGAATATTTCGATATCACCCGTGCTGCCGATGAAACTGCCAGCAAGCCGCACCCTCTGATGCTGGAGCAGATCCTTGCTCATTGTGGTGTGCGCGCGGAGCAGGCGCTGATGGTTGGCGATTCGTCCTTCGATCTGCTGATGGCGCGTAACGCGGGGATGGACTCGGTGGCGGTCAGCTATGGCGCGCAATCGATCGAATCGCTGCAGCAGTTCGAACCGCGCCTGTCGATCGACCGTTTTTCCGAATTGCATGCCTGGCTGGAGAAGCAGGCTTAATACGTTTTTGCTGGGGTGGATGGCATGACCGACGAATGGAAAGCACCGGCCAAGGCAAGTGCCGACGACGGTGATCAGAAAAGCTGGAAGCTATTGGAAAAAACCCTGCTGGCCGGTGTGCAAGAGCAGCGGCGTTCACGACGTTGGGGGATTTTCTTCAAGCTGCTGACGTTTGTTTACCTGTTTGTGGCGCTGATTTTGTTCACGCCGCTGATGGATATGGAAAAAAGCGCCACCCGTAGCGATAACTACACCGCGTTGATCGATGTCACCGGCGTGATCGCCGACAAGGAGCCTGCCAGCGCCGATAACATTGTCGGTAGTCTGCGCGCCGCGTTTGAAGACAAGAAGGTCAAAGGCGTCGTCCTGCGCATCAACAGCCCGGGCGGCAGTCCGGTGCAGTCGGGTTATGTGTATGACGAGATCAAGCGCCTGCGTGGCCTGCACCCGGATATCAAGGTGTATGCGGTGATTTCTGACCTGGGTGCTTCCGGTGCTTATTACATCGCCAGTGCGGCGGATCAGATCTACGCCGACAAGGCGAGTCTGGTCGGTTCGATCGGTGTGACGGCGGCCGGTTACGGTTTTGTCGGCACCATGGAGAAGCTTGGCGTTGAGCGTCGCACGTACACTTCGGGTGAACACAAGTCGTTCCTCGATCCGTTCCAGCCACAGAAGCCTGAAGAAACGGCGTTCTGGCAGGGCGTGCTCGACACGACGCACAAGCAGTTCATCAATAGCGTCAAGCAGGGTCGTGGTGATCGTCTGAAGGACAAGGATCATCCAGAGCTGTTCTCCGGATTGGTCTGGTCGGGCGAGCAGGCGCTGCCGCTGGGGTTGATCGATGGGCTGGGCAATGCCAGTTCGGTTGCGCGGGATGTGATTGGCGAGAAAGAGCTGGTGGATTTCACCGTTCAGGAATCGCCGTTTGATCGCTTCTCGAAAAAGCTCGGTGCCAGCGTGGCTGAGCAGTTGGCGATGTGGATGGGGTTCCACGGGCCTTCGTTGCGTTAATTCGTTGTAAAGGTCAAAAGATCGCAGCCTGCGGTAGCTCCTCCAGGGTTTTACATTCCCCTGTAGGAGCTGCCGCAGGCTGCGATCTTTTGCTTTTAAGGAATCTGCACGCCTTCCACCAACAGCATGTCAATCAGCCGAATCAATGGCAGGCCGATCAGGCTGGTGGCGTCAGGGCCTTCGGTGGACTGAAACAGGCTGACGCCCAGTCCTTCCGCCTTGAAGCTCCCTGCGCAGTCATACGGCTGCTCGATGCGCAGATAGCGCTCAACGCGCGCCTGATCGAGCTGACGCATGTGCACGGTAAACGGCACGCAGTCGACCTGGCATTCGCCGGTCTGGCTGTTGAGCAGCGCCAGGCCGGTCAGGAAGGTCACGCTGGCGCCGCTGGCGGCCATCAGTTGCTCGCGGGCCTTCTCAAAGGTGTGCGGCTTGCCAATGATCTGCTCGCCGAGCACGGCAACCTGGTCGGAGCCGATGATCAAGTGCGCAGGGTAACTGTCAGCCAATGCCCGGGCTTTTTGTTCGGCGAGGCGTTTGACCAGCTCGATGGCTGACTCGCCCGGACGATGGCTTTCATCGATATCCGGAGAGGAGCAGACGAACGGCAGGTGCAGGCGGGCGAGCAATTCGCGACGATAGGTCGAGCTTGAAGCGAGTAATAAAGGCAGCATTCGCGTCTCCTGAGGCAGGTGCGAATTCTAGCGGAGGCACGCAAGTGACGGACAGGGCACAATTTCCTTTGACATGGGTGGGTGCATCCCTATAATGCTGCGCCTATGTTGAATGACCCGATTCCACCTCACGTTGACCCGCGCAAATTGGCTGACCGTGGCACCACCCTTCAAGGTGAAATGCTGCTGGCCGATTTGGAGAGACTCTGCGACCCGCTTTCCGACAATGTCGGTACGGTGCAGGCGAAATTCGTTTTTGAACGAGATGAACGTAAATCTGTGGTAATCCACAGCTTTATCGACACCGAAGTCAAAATGGTTTGCCAGCGTTGTCTTGAGCTGGTCACCCTGCCGATCCACAGCGAATGCAGTTATGCTGTGGTGAAAGAGGGTGCGAATACCCAGTCGTTGCCGAAAGGTTATGACGTGCTGGAACTGGGCGAAGATCCATTGGATCTGCAGTCACTGATCGAGGAGGAGCTTCTGCTCGCCTTGCCCATTGTGCCTGCTCATCATCCGGAAGAATGCCAGCAGCCGGCGGGTCTCGATGAGCCCGAACCGAGCGAGGACGAGTCAACGCGGTCCAACCCGTTCAGTGTATTGGCGCAGTTAAAGCGTGACCCAAACGTTTAGGAGTTAATCAATTATGGCTGTTCAGCAGAACAAAAAATCCCGCTCTGCCCGTGACATGCGCCGTTCGCACGACGCTCTCGAGGCTAGCACCCTGTCTGTAGAAAAAACCACTGGTGAAGTTCACCTGCGTCACCACGTATCGCCAGAAGGCGTATACCGTGGCCGTAAAGTGATCGACAAGGGCGCTGACGAGTAATCACTTGTCCGCTCAAGTCATCGCGATTGACGCAATGGGCGGGGACTTCGGTCCCCGCAGCATTGTTCAGGCCAGCCTTGCTTGCCTTTCTGCTACGCCCTCGCTGCACCTGACCCTCGTCGGTCAACCCTCCCTTCTTGAAGAACTGATCAACGGCCAATCGGCTGCCGATCGCGCGCGCCTGACGATTGTTGCGGCCAGCGAAGTCATCACCATGGACGAAAAACCGACCCAGGCCTTGCGTGGCAAGCCGGACTCGTCGATGCGTGTCGCCTTGGAACTGGTGCGTGATGGCAAGGCTCAGGCCTGTGTCAGTGCTGGCAATACCGGGGCGTTGATGGCGCTCTCGCGATTCGTGCTGAAGACGTTGCCGGGTATTGATCGCCCGGCGATGGTTGCCGCGATTCCGACGCAGAAGGGTTTTTGCCAGTTGCTCGATCTGGGCGCCAACGTCGATTGCAGTGCTGAGCATTTGCTGCAGTTTGCGGTGATGGGCTCGGTGGCGGCGCAGACGCTGGGTATCCATCGCCCGCGTGTTGCGCTGCTGAATATCGGCACCGAAGACATCAAGGGTAATCAGCAGGTCAAGCTCGCGGCGACGCTGTTGCAGGCTGCTCGCGGTATCAACTACATCGGCTTCATCGAAGGCGACGGTTTGTATCGTGGCGAGGCCGATGTCGTGGTGTGTGACGGTTTCGTCGGCAACATCCTGCTCAAGTCCAGCGAAGGCCTGGCGACGATGATTGCTGCGCGCATCGAAGCGCTGTTCAAAAAGAATCTGCTCTCCCGTGCAGTGGGGGCTTTGGCATTGCCGTTGATGAAGCGTTTGCAGGCGGATCTGGCGCCGGCGCGACATAATGGCGCAAGCTTTCTCGGCTTGCAGGGCATCGTCGTGAAAAGTCACGGTTCGGCCGGGGTTCAGGGCTTTCAGAGTGCTATTTCGCGTGCGCTGATCGAGATCCAGGAGAACCTCCCCGAGCGCCTTCACGGCCGTCTGGAGGATCTGTTGTCTTAGGCGTTTTCGTCGGACAATGCTTAAATGTGACCGCCCGGTTCAAAGGGCCATCCAACTGTCAGTTTCTTGCGTCCCCAAGCGGGGCGTCATTTTCCGACGACAAGATCATTAGGGGCTTGTTACATGTCTGCTTCCCTCGCATTCGTCTTTCCAGGACAAGGTTCGCAGTCCCTCGGCATGCTGGCCGAGCTGGGCGCGGAATATCCGTTGATCCTCGAAACTTTCAAAGAAGCCTCTGAGGCTCTGGGTTATGACCTGTGGGCACTGACCCAGCAGGGCCCGGAAGAACTGCTCAATCAAACCCATAAAACCCAACCGGCCATTCTGACCGCTTCGATCGCTCTGTGGCGCCTGTGGCTGGCTGAAGGTGGTGCGCGCCCGGCATTCGTTGCCGGTCACAGCCTGGGTGAATACAGCGCGCTGGTTGCCGCTGGCAGCCTGACGCTGGCGGACGCGGTGAAGCTCGTTGAGCGTCGCGGTCAGTTGATGCAGGAAGCGGTTCCGGCCGGGCAGGGCGGCATGGCTGCCATTCTCGGTCTGGAAGACGCTGATGTACTGGCTGCCTGCGCCGAAGCTGCGCAGGGTGAAGTGGTCAGCGCCGTCAACTTCAACTCGCCGGGCCAGGTGGTGATTGCCGGTGCCAAGGCTGCGGTCGAGCGCGCCATCGAAGGCTGCAAGGCGCGTGGTGCCAAGCGTGCCATGCCGTTGCCGGTGAGCGTGCCGTCGCACTGCGAGCTGATGGGTCCGGCCGCTGAGCGCTTCGCCGAATCCATTGCTGCCATCGACTGGCAGGCGCCGCAGATCCCGGTAGTACAGAACGTCAGCGCGCAAGTGCCGGCCGATCTGGAAACCCTCAAGCGTGATCTGCTCGAACAACTCTACAAGCCAGTGCGCTGGGTCGAGTCGGTACAGACTCTCGCTGCCAAGGGCGCGACCAATCTGGTCGAATGCGGCCCGGGTAAAGTCCTGGCCGGTCTGAACAAGCGTTGCGCCGAAGGCGTGGCGACATCCAACCTCAATACCCCAGACGCTTTCGCTGCCGCTCGTGCAGCGCAAGCCTGAATCAGGAGAAACTTGCATGAGTCTGCAAGGTAAAGTTGCACTGGTCACCGGTGCAAGCCGCGGCATTGGTCAGGCTATCGCGCTGGAACTGGGTCGTCAGGGCGCCATTGTTGTTGGCACCGCGACCTCCGCTTCGGGTGCTGAGCGCATTGCTGCGACCCTGAAGGAAAACGGTATTCAGGGCACTGGCCTTGAGCTGAACGTCACCAGCGACGAATCGGTCAGCGCGGTGCTGGCAAGCATTCAGGAGCAGTTTGGTGCACCAGTGGCGATCCTGGTCAATAATGCCGGCATCACCCGCGATAACCTGATGATGCGCATGAAAGACGACGAGTGGTACGACGTGATCGATACCAACCTGAACAGTCTGTTCCGCCTGTCCAAGGGCGTTTTGCGCGGCATGACCAAGGCGCGTTGGGGCCGAATTATCAGTATTGGCTCGGTAGTGGGTGCCATGGGCAACGCTGGCCAAGTAAACTATGCAGCCGCCAAGGCCGGTCTGGAAGGTTTCAGCCGTGCAATGGCGCGTGAAGTCGGTTCGCGTTCGATTACGGTCAACTCGGTAACCCCAGGGTTTATCGACACCGATATGACCCGCGAGCTGCCTGAAGCACAGCGTGAAGCCTTGCAGACGCAGATTCCGCTGGGTCGTCTGGGACAAGCTCAAGAGATCGCGTCTGTGGTCGCTTTTCTTGCATCCGACGGTGCGGCATACGTCACTGGGGCTACAATCCCGGTGAACGGTGGGATGTACATGTAAGTAAAATGTGACGGATTGCTTCAAAAAAATGTCATACGAGCTGTCTAAAATCCGTTATAAAGCTGCAATCTATTTATAGGCAGAGGGCTGCAGGGTTTGAGGAGTGAAGCTTTCAGTTGAAAAACTGAAAAGTCTTTCTATACACTTACCCACTGGCCAGCTGCCTGAATTTGTCCATTAGGAGTGAAAACAAGGTATGAGCACCATCGAAGAGCGCGTCAAGAAAATCGTTGCCGAGCAACTGGGTGTTAAAGAAGAAGAAGTGGTCAACACCGCTTCCTTCGTAGAAGACCTGGGTGCCGACTCCCTTGACACCGTTGAGCTGGTGATGGCTCTGGAAGAGGAATTCGAGACCGAAATCCCTGACGAAGAAGCTGAGAAGATCACTACTGTACAAGCTGCAATCGACTACGTTACTAGCCACCAGGCGTAATAGTTTGTAATCGTTGTTTGCTGTCATGGAAAAACCGCACTGCCATCATGGCGTGCGGTTTTTTCTTTAGGCCTGATGCAAAGTCGTCGTCATTTGAAAAAGGAGAGTGCTGTGTCGCGTAGACGCGTCGTAGTCACCGGTATGGGTATGTTGTCGCCACTGGGCACGGATGTGCCGAGCAGTTGGCAGGGCATTCTGGCTGGCCGCAGTGGCATTGGTCTGATCGAACACACCGACCTTTCTGCCTATTCCACCCGCTTTGGCGGCTCGGTAAAGGGCTTCAATGTCGAGGAATACCTGTCGGTCAAGGAAGCGCGCAAGCTCGACCTGTTCATTCAGTACGGCCTCGCCGCCGGCTTTCAAGCCGTGCGCAACGCCGGTCTGGAAGTCACTGACGCCAACCGTGAACGCATTGGCGTGGCCATGGGTTCGGGGATCGGCGGTCTGACCAATATCGAAGAAACCAGCCGTACTCTGCATGAGACGGGCCCGCGTCGAATCTCGCCATTCTTCGTGCCAGGCTCGATCATCAATATGATTTCCGGTTTTCTGTCCATCCACCTGGGTGCACAGGGACCTAACTACGCCATCGCCACCGCATGTACCACCGGTACGCACTGCATTGGCATGGCGGCGCGCAACATCATGTACGACGAAGCCGACGTGATGATTGCCGGCGGTGCCGAAATGGCCGCGTGCGGTCTGGGCATGGGCGGCTTCGGTGCGTCCCGTGCGCTGTCGACGCGCAACGATGAGCCAACCCGCGCCAGCCGTCCGTGGGACAAGGGTCGTGACGGTTTCGTCCTGTCCGACGGTGCCGGCGCACTGGTTCTTGAAGAACTGGAGCACGCCAAGGCGCGCGGCGCGACTATCTACGCCGAGCTGATCGGCTTCGGCACCAGCGGCGATGCGTTCCACATGACCTCGCCACCGGCCGACGGCGCCGGTGCCGCACGCTGCATCACCAATGCGTTGCGCGATGCCAAGATCAACGCTGATCAAGTGCAATACATCAACGCTCACGGTACTTCGACTTCGGCCGGCGACCTCGCCGAAGCCAATGCGATCAAGAGCGTGTTCGGTGAGCACGCCTACAAACTGGCGGTCAGCTCGACCAAGTCGATGACCGGTCACCTGTTGGGTGCAGCGGGCGCGGTGGAAGCGATCTTCAGCGTGCTGGCGATCAACAGCCAGGTAGCCCCGCCGACCATCAACCTCGAAGAACCGGACGAAGGCTGCGATCTCGATTTTGTGCCGCACACTGCGCGCAACATGGACATCGATGTCGTGTTGTCCAACTCCTTCGGTTTTGGCGGCACCAACGGCACCTTGGCTTTCCGCCGGTTCGCAGGCTGATGGACAGCTGGGTCGACGGTCAACCGGCTGACGCTCTGTCGCTGAAAGATCGCGGCCTGGCTTACGGCGATGGTCTGTTCGAGACCATCGCCGTGCGTAGCGGCCAGCCGATCCTGCTGGATCGACACCTGACGCGCCTGGCCGACGGCTGCTCGCGTCTGGCCATTGCGGCGGATATCGAACTGATCCGTCACGAGCTGCTGAGCTATGCGGCAGCGATGGGCGCGGGCGTGCTCAAACTCATCCTCACCCGTGGCGATGGTTTGCGCGGTTATGCGCCCGACCCGACGGCGCCGGGCCGCCGCATTCTGCAAGGCAATCCTCCTGCGGCTTATCCTGCTGTTCATGCTGAACAAGGCGTCCGCCTGTTCCCGTGCAGCACCCGCTTGGCCAAGCAGCCATTACTCGCCGGACTCAAACACCTCAATCGCCTTGAACAGGTTCTCGCCCGTGCCGAATGGCAGGACAGTGAACATGCCGAAGGCTTGATGCTCGATCAGGTCGGTCGAGTGATCGAAGGTGTATTCAGTAATCTGTTTTTGGTGCGTGACGGTGTGCTGATAACGCCGGACCTCAAGCGCTGTGGCGTCGCCGGTGTGATGCGCGCCGAAATATTGTTTCAGGCCGAGTCATTGGCCATCCCCACACAAATCGCCGACATCAGCCTCGATCAGCTGCAATGGGCTGATGAAGTGTTTGTCTGCAACAGCGTGTATGGCGTCTGGCCGGTACGCGCCTGTGCTGCACTGAGCTGGCCGGTTGGCCCGCTCACCCGTAAACTGCAAACCATTGCCCGCGCCCTACTGGATGCCTGATTTGTGAGACGTAAACTTTTGCTGCTGCTGGAAACCGGACTGGTTCTGGCAGGGCTGTTGATGGGCGCCAGCGCCTGGAAGATTCACTCTGCACTGGAACAGCCTCTGAACATCACGCAGGAAGAACTGCTGGATGTGCCGAAAGGCTCCACTCCGACCCGTACGTTCCTTTCCCTCGAAACCGATGGCGTCATCAAGGACGCGTTCTGGCTGCGGGTTTACTGGCGTTTCAATCTCGCCGGCACGCCGATTCACAGCGGTGAATACCGCATGCAGCCGGGCATGACCGTCAATGGTCTGATCGACTTGTGGAAGCGTGGCGAAGTGGTGCAGTACAGCCTGACGCTGGTGGAAGGCTGGAATTTCCACCAGGTACGCGCCGCGCTGGCCAAGGATGACAAGGTCGAGCAGACCCTGAACGGTTTGAGCGACAGCGACGTCATGGCCAAAATCGGCCATAAAGGTCTGTTCCCGGAAGGCCGTTTCTTCCCCGATACCTACCGCTTCGTGCGTGGCATGTCTGATGCCGAGTTGCTGAAGAAAGCCTTTGACCGCCTCGATGAAGTTCTGGCGAAAGAGTGGGAGAGTCGTTCTGCCGATGTGCCGTACACCGAACCTTATCAAGCGCTGATCATGGCGTCGCTGGTCGAGAAGGAAACCGGCGTGCCGCAGGAGCGTGGGCAAATTGCCGGTGTCTTCGTGCGTCGCATGGCTCTGGGCATGCAGCTGCAGACCGATCCGACCGTCATCTATGGTCTGGGCGATCGCTACACCGGCAAGTTGACCCGTGCACATCTGAAAGAGCCGACGGCGTATAACACTTACGTGATCCCCGGCCTGCCGCCGACGCCGATCGCGATGGTTGGCCGCGAAGCGATTCACGCGGCATTGAACCCGGTGGACGGCACCAGCCTGTACTTTGTTGCGCGTGGTGACGGCAGTCATGTGTTCTCTGACGATCTCGATGCGCACAACAATGCGGTGCGTGAGTATCAGCTCAAGCGCCGTGCGGATTACCGCTCCAGCCCTGCGCCAGCGGTAACGCCTGAAGCGGCTCCCGCTGCCGAGGATGCGATTCCTGCGGCCTCTCCGGACACAGCGCCAGAGTCGATGCCACAAGTTGCACCACAGGAGCCAGCGCCGACTCCAGAAGCCGCCGCCCCACAAAATACGCAATGACGTTGATTAAGGACTGCCTGTGACTGGCTTGTTTATTACTCTTGAAGGCCCTGAAGGCGCCGGCAAAAGCACCAACCGCGAATACCTCGCTGAGCGCCTGCGCGCCGCCGGTATCGAAGTGGTGCTGACCCGCGAGCCTGGTGGCACGCCGCTGGCCGAGCGGATCCGCGAAGTGCTGCTGGCGCCGGCCGACGAAGTCATGAATCCGGACGCCGAGCTGTTGCTGGTGTTTGCTGCGCGTGCCCAGCATCTGGCAGAGGTGATTCGACCGGCCATGGCCCGAGGCGCGGTGGTGCTGTGTGATCGCTTTACCGATTCCACTTACGCCTATCAGGGCGGCGGTCGCGGTCTGTCGCTGGAGCGCATCGCCGCGCTGGAAACCTTTGTGCAAGGCGATCTGCGCCCGGATCTGACACTGATTTTCGATCTGCCGGTGGAGATCGGTCTGGCCCGCGCCAGTGCCCGTGGTCGTCTGGATCGTTTCGAGCTGGAAGGTCGGGCGTTTTTCGAGGCCGTGCGTAGTGCCTTCCTCAAGCGTGCTGAGGCGGATCCTGCGCGCTATGTGCGCATCGATGCCGGCCAGCCATTGGCCAAGGTTCAACAATCGCTGGATACCCTGATTCCGAACTTGCTGGAGCTGGCCCGTGGCTGAGGCCTATCCATGGCAGGACAGCCTCTGGCAGCAACTGGCCGGGCGTAAGCAGCACGCGCACGCCTATCTGCTGCACGGGCCGGCCGGTATCGGCAAGCGCGCGCTGGCCGAGCGCCTGATGGCCAGCCTCTTGTGTCAGCGGCCGACGCCGGAAGCCTGCGGCGAATGCAAATCCTGCCTGCTGCTCAAGGCTGGCAGCCACCCGGATAATTACATCCTCGAACCGGAAGAAGCCGACAAGGCGATCAAGGTCGATCAGGTGCGCGATCTGGTCAGCTTCGTGGTGCAGACCGCGCAGCTCGGCGGGCGCAAGGTGGTGCTGATCGAGCCGGTCGAGTCGATGAACATCAACGCCGCCAACGCCTTGCTCAAGAGCCTTGAAGAACCGTCCGGCGACACGGTTCTGCTGTTGGTCAGCCACCAGACCAGTCGTCTGCTGCCCACTATCAAGAGCCGTTGCGTGCAGCAGGCCTGTCCGTTGCCGGGCGAGGCGATGAGCCTGCAATGGCTGGCTCAGGCGCTGCCGGACTGCTCGGAAGAAGATCGTGTCGAACTGCTGACGCTGGCCGCCGGTTCGCCGTTGATGGCGGTCAGCCTGCAATCCCAGGGCGTGCGCGAACAGCGCGCGCAAGTGGTCGAAGGCGTGAAGAAGCTGCTCAAGCAGCAGCAATCGCCGACGCAACTGGCGGAGGAATGGAAAAGCATTCCGATGCTGCGGCTGTTCGACTGGTTCTGCGATTGGTCGAGCCTGATCCTGCGTTATCAATTGACTCAGGATGAAGCCGGCCTCGGTCTGACCGATATGCGTAAAGTCGTGCAGTACCTGGCGCAGAAAAGTGCGCAAGGCAAAGTCCTCGAAATTCAGGACTGGATTCTCGCCCAGCGCCAGAAAGTCCTGAGCAAGGCCAACCTCAACCCGGCCTTGCTGCTGGAAGCGTTGTTGGTGCAATGGGCGGGATTGCCTGGCCAAAGATAAGAATGTGTACCTAGACTCTGAACATCAGCAGTGGAGGTCAACATGAATGAATCTGTCAGCCCGGGGCCGCGCAACGGTATTTTGTCCCTGACCATCAAGGACAAGTCGGTGCTCTACGCCGCCTACATGCCGTTCATCAAGAACGGTGGCCTGTTCATCCCGACCAACAAAAGTTACAAGTTGGGCGACGAGGTGTTCATGCTGCTCAACCTGATGGACGAGGCCGAGAAGATTCCGGTGGCCGGCAAAGTCGCCTGGATCACCCCGAAAGGGGCGCAAGGCAATCGCGCTGCCGGTGTCGGCGTGCAGTTCAACGACGGCGACAACACCGCGCGCAGTCGCATCGAAACCCATCTGGCCGGAGCGCTTAAATCCGACCGTCCCACTCATACGATGTAAGTAGCCGTCTTTTTTATGCTCGTAGATTCCCATTGTCACCTTGATCGCCTCGACCTCGCCGCCCATGACGGCTCGCTGGATGCTGCACTCGATGCGGCCCGTGAGCGCGGAGTAGGGCACTTCCTGTGTATCGGCGTGAGTGCCGACAACGCCGCCGACGTCAAAGCCCTGGCTGAGCGTTACGATGACGTTGATTGCTCGGTCGGCGTGCATCCGCTGGATGTGCAACCGGGCGCGGCGCCAGCGCTGGACTGGCTGCTGCACGAACTCAATCACCCGAAAGTGGTGGCGATCGGTGAAACCGGCCTCGATTATCACTACGAGCCGGAAGCCGCCGAGTTGCAGCAGGCGTCGTTTCGTCTGCACCTGCAAGCGGCGCAGCAGACCGGCAAACCGGTGATCATCCACACCCGTGGCGCGCGTGCCGATACCCTTGAGCTGTTGCGCGAAGCGGCATTGCCGCAGGCCGGCGTGCTGCATTGTTTCACCGAAGACTGGGACATGGCCAAGGCTGCACTGGACATGGGTTATTACATTTCCCTGTCGGGCATCGTCACCTTCCGCAATGCTGATGCGTTGCGCGACGTCGCGAGCAAGGTCCCGGCGGATCGCTTGCTGGTGGAAACCGATTCACCGTATCTGGCACCGATCCCTTATCGCGGCAAGCCGAACCTGCCGCAGTACGTGCGCGAAGTGGCGGAATTCCTGGCGATGCTGCGCGGTGAGAACTACGAGCGTTTTGCCGAGCAGACCACCGAGAACTTCAAGCGGTTGTTCCCGCTGGCGAGTGTTAAATCTGCCCTGTAAGCGCTAGCCAAATCGCAGGCAAAAAAAACCCGGGTTCTGGGGGGTGAATCCGGGTTAAGACCATTAGGAGTAAAACAAAGGCACGCGGTCCCTTGGTACCTTTATCGGCGCGACACTTGGGGGAGATGTCGCCCGACAGTTCAAGTATTGATCAGTCTGGCGTGCAGTCCAGTTAGCCGGTCGGGGTTTTTAAACAAATTTGGAATACGTTCGCTTCAGTTGAGTTCTCATTGCGCCCAAAACGTTCTCAAAATGAACAAGAAACACAGATATGGTCGGATGATCCGTGCATTTTTGCGCAAGTTAGGCATAATACGCGGCTTCGAATTTTGACCCTTCAGACCTTTTCTTATGCACAAAGAACCTCGTAAGGTCCGTGAGTTTCGTCGCCGCGAGCAAGAAATTCTCGATACCGCGCTCAAGCTGTTCCTCGACCAAGGTGAAGACAGTGTCACCGTCGAGATGATTGCTGATGCCGTGGGTATCGGCAAAGGCACGATCTACAAGCACTTCAAATCCAAGGCCGAGATCTATCTGCGCCTGATGCTCGATTACGAGCGCGATTTGAACGAGCTGCTGCATTCGGCTGATGTCGACAAGGACAAGGAAGCGCTGTCCCGCGCCTACTTCGAATTCCGCATGCGCGACCCGCAGCGTTATCGCCTGTTCGACCGTCTCGAAGAGAAGGTCGTCAAAGGCAATCAGGTGCCGGAAATGGTCGAGGAGCTGCACAAGATCCGTGCCTCGAACTTCGAACGCCTGACCCTGCTGATCAAGGGCCGTATCAGCGAAGGCAAGCTCGAAGACGTGCCGCCATACTTCCACTACTGCGCATCCTGGGCGCTGGTGCACGGCGCCGTGGCGCTGTATCACTCGCCGTTCTGGAGCAATGTGCTGGAAGATCAGGAAGGTTTCTTCCAGTTCCTGATGGACATCGGCGTGCGCATGGGCAACAAGCGCAAGCGCGATCCGGAAACGCCAAGCAGCTGAGCCATTCAGCTGCTTTATTGCGCCATGATTTCGCTACATGTCGCAGTACCGCAGGAATATACTCAGGCATAGGGCTTGCTAAAACTTGATTTGTGAGTCAAGTTTTAGCGGCTCGAAATTCTTTCGCCGGAGTGATCATGATCGTTGACCGTCAAGGCAGGCGTTTTCGCAATTTGCGGATCAGTCTGACTTCAGCCTGCAATTACGCGTGTACCTACTGCGTGCCCAACGGCAAGCGGCTGGTGGCTGCGCAGGATGAACTGTCGGCCGAAGCCATGGCGCGTGGCGTGGCGTATCTGATCGAAGCCGCCGGCATCGAGCGGCTGCGAATTACCGGTGGCGAGCCGCTGGTCAGCCCCAAACTCGAATCGTTCATGACCGCCGTCGGCAAGATGGGCCTGGACGACATCAGCCTGACCACCAACGGTCAACTCCTCGCGAAAAAACTCCCGCTGCTGGTGGATGCCGGTCTGCGCCGGATCAACGTGTCCCTCGATACCCTCGACGCCAGCGCGTTCCGCAGCATCGCCCGTGGTGGCGATCTGGCCACGGTGCTCGATGGCATGGATCAGGCGAAAGCGGCGGGGATGAAGATCAAGGTCAACATGGTGCCGTTGCGCGGGCAGAACCTTGATCAAGTCATGCCGCTGCTGGATTACTGTCTGGAGCGTGGATACGAATTGCGCTTCATCGAGCTGATGCGCATGGGTCACTTGGCCAAGGACAATAATGCGTTCCTGCAACAGTTCGTCAGCCTGCAACAGCTGCTGGCGCTGATTGGCGAGCGTTATGAGTACGCACAAACCGACGCACCAGTGGACGCAACGGCCGTGCGTTACGCAATTCCCGGTTTAGGCAACTTTGGCGTGATCGCCAACGAAAGCGTGCCGTTCTGCCGCACGTGCTCGCGTTTGCGCCTGTCGTCCACTGGTTGGTTGCATGGCTGTCTGTCGTCGAGTAACCGCCACTATGTCGGTGATCTGCTCGACAAGCCGCGCCATCAGGCGTTGCCGGCGCTCCAGCGTTTGCTGGTCAAGGCGTTGGGGGACAAGCAGGAAGTGGCGTTCTCTGGCGGCGCTACCGTCATGAAAATCATCGGCGGCTGAACAACCGCTTTCGCGAGCAGGCTCGCTCCCACCTTGGAATGTATTCCCCCTGTGGGAGCGAGCCTGCTCGCGAATACGATCTTACAATCAACGAATTTTCAGAGCTGGCGCAAAAGCTGCATCCAACGGCCATTCGCCGGTTTTCCGTCACCGGCCTCTGGAGGAATAGGATGCGTAGCCTGGTTTTGCTGCTGGCCGTTTTGGCGCTTGGCGGCTGTATGACTGTCAGCGATATGGCCGAAGGCACTCGCTATCAGATGAGCGACGCAGGCTTGCTGGATCACAGCGACAGCCGCCGCGTGAACAACTTCCGCATTCAGCCGGACTCATTCATCTACATCGCCCAGGGCGCGTTCGCACCGCCGGGTGGTTCTTACCCGCGCCCGAATGTGGTGGCTGAAGAAGCTTTCAAAGGTTTCGTCGAATATTTTCCTATGGTTCGCCGCGCCCGCGCTCCCGAGGGACTCGATCAGGCGATGGGCGAAGCTCGCGATGCCGGTGCGCACTATCTGCTGTACACGCGTTTCGCCAAGGCTGACGACCGCATCGGCAACTCCGATGAGTGGCTCGATGAAGAAGCGGTGGATCGCCTCGGCATCGACGGCGGCGTGATTCAGATCATGTTGATCGAGACCAGCACCCAGTATTTGATTGATACTGCACGGATCAAGAGTCGTGGCGGTTTACTGACGTTCCACGACAGCAAGCCCGAAGACCTGATCGGCCCGCCGCTGGCGCAGTACGCGCGCAGCCTGTTGGGAGTCGGCGACCAATAATTCAAGGAGAACGCCATGAGTGGCCCGCAAAAAGCCAATGACCTGTTGGGACAGATCCCGAAAACCAAAGGCTTGCCGCCGGTGCACTTGTGGAACCCGGACTTCTGCGGCGACATCGACATGCGCATCGCCCGCGACGGCACCTGGTATTACCTGGGTACGCCGATCGGGCGCAAGCCGATGGTCAAGCTGTTCTCGACGATCATGCGCCGCGATGGCGATGACTATTTCCTGATCACACCGGTCGAGAAGGTCGGGATCAAGGTCGACGATGCGCCGTTCGTGGCGATTGCCGTCGAGGTTGAAGGCGAAGGGGAGGCGCAGCTGTTGCGCTTCACCACCAACGTTGATGAAACCGCCGAGGCCGGGCCTGAGCATCCGATTCGGGTCGAGATTGATCCGACGACGCAGGAGCCTGCGCCTTACGTGCATGTGCGCACCAATCTTGAAGCGCTGATTCATCGCAATGTGTTCTACCAACTGGTGGAACTGGCGGTGAGTCGCGAAATCGACGGGCAGCGTTGGCTTGGCGTGTGGAGCGGCGGCGAGTTCTTTCGCATCGGCCTGGAACCCTGAAACACAACCCCTTGTAGGAGTGAGCCTGCTCGCGATAGCGGTGGATCAGTCAATACTTATGGTGACTGACATACCGCTATCGCGAGCAGGCTCACTCCTACACTGATTTGTGTTCCTGCAGTAAATCCTTATTGACGCGCAATCGTATGATGATTAGCTTGATCACCCATCGCGATCCGCTTTGAGGTGTTCATGTCCAGCAGCTTTCATGCGTCGACCGTTGACTGGCTGGGTAGCTGGATCGCCGCTGGCCAGGTCAAACCCGGGCAGACGATCAAGGTCGAGGCCGATCTGGGCGAACAGCTCGGCGTCAGTCGCACGGTCATCCGCGAAGCCATCAAAACCCTCGTCGCCAAAGGCATGCTTGAAGTCGGGCCGAAAGTCGGCACCCGCGTGCTGCCGGTACGGCGCTGGAACCTGTTCGATCCGCAAGTGGTCGGTTGGCTGTCGCGCAACGGCTTGCCGGAAAACTTCGTCGATGACCTGCTCGACCTGCGCCGCACCATAGAGCCGATGGCCGTGCGCTGGGCGTGCGAGCGCGCGACGCTGGAACAGATTGAAGCGGTGCAACTGGCCTATAACGCCCTTGAGCGTGCGGTCGACAGCGGCATCGATTACAACCGCGCCGATCAGGTCTTCCACGAATGCATTCTCGCCGCCAGCCATAACCAATTCATTGAACAAATGGTCCCGGCGCTCGGCGCGTTGCTCGCTGTGTCGTTTGAAGTTTCTGCGGCCGACCCGGATGAACTGCGCCGCACTTTGCCGATCCACAAAGACATGGCCGACGCCATCGCCGCCCGCGATTCCGCGCGCGGCGTTTGGGCGTGCATGACCCTGATCGACAACGCCGACCTGGCGATCAAACGCTTTTACCCGAAAGTCATGGCCGACAAAAAAGCCAGTTGAATACACCGAAATCCCCTGTAGGAGTGAGCCTGCTCGCGATAGCGTCGTATCAGGCAAAGCAGATTTGACTGATCCACCGCGATCGCGAGCAGGCTCACTCCTACAGAAAATCACAAGAACAATGGAGACCGTTATATGCCGTGGACCGCCCTGACCCAACACCGCGCCCAGCTCGGTGAAGGCCCGTTCTGGGACGCGCCAACCCAGGCGCTGTACTGGGTTGATATCGCCGGCAAACAGGCCCTGCGTCTGATCGGCCAGAACGTGCAGATTCTGGCAAATGCCCGAGCACGTTTCCGCGTTCATCCCCTGCGCCAGCGGCGATGCGCTGGTGACCCTGAGCAGCGGTGTCTATCGCCTCGACCTCGATTCCCCCGGCCTCGAGCCGCGCCTGACGCTGTTCTGCGTCGCCGACCCGCAGCCCGGCAATCGTCCCAACGAAGCACGCTGCGATGGCCAAGGTCGTCTGTGGCTCGGCACCATGCAAAACAACATCGGCGAACAGGGCGAAGATCTGCCGATCACCCGTCGTTCCGGTGGTCTGTTCCGGATCGATCCGGATAAACGTGTCACGCCGTTGTTGCGCGGCCTGGGTATTCCCAACACGCTGTTGTGGAGTGACGACGGCACCACGCTGCTGTTCGGCGACAGTCTCGATAACACGCTGCACCGCTATTTCATTCACACCGACGGCAATCTCGATGTCGCACAAGTCTGGTATGGCCCCGATCAGCAGGGTGGCCCGGACGGTTCGGCGATGGACGCCGAAGGCTATATCTGGAATGCCCGCTGGGATGGCAGTTGCCTGCTGCGGCTGACGCCGGATGGCAAAGTTGATCGCAGAATCGATCTACCGGTCAGTCGCCCGACCAGTTGTGTGTTCGGCGGTGAAGGCCTGAAAACCCTGTTCATCACCAGCGCCCAGAGTCCCCACAACCATCCATTGGATGGCGCGGTACTGTCGATGCGCGTGGATGTCGCAGGAAAACTCTGTACGCGCTTTGCGGATTAAATCCCAAAATATGGGATGCAAAATTATATATTGAGATTATTTGGCGGTCGGGTTTATAGTCGGCTCCAGCAGTAACACGCACTCACACTTAAAAAGAACAAAACAGGTGAAGTGATGCAGCGAATGTCTATCGCACTCCCGCGTGGAGTCCGCGTCTCGCAACGGCTCGATGCCGTCGGCGGCGCCTGCCTGTTTCGTTCACATCGCCTTCCAGACCGGACATCGGCAGATGCCCGGTTTTTTTGTGCTTGCGAAACAGGAGTCCTGATCCATGGCTGAACCCCTTTCCCTGCCGCCGGTGCCCGCACCGCCGAAGGGCGAGCGTCTGAAAAACAAGGTCGTGCTGCTGACCGGCGCCGCGCAAGGCATCGGCGAAGCCATCGTCGCGGCCTGCGCGTCGCAGCAAGCGAAACTGGTTA
Organism: Pseudomonas sp. SCA2728.1_7; assembly: GCF_018138145.1. NCBI lineage: Bacteria > Pseudomonadati > Pseudomonadota > Gammaproteobacteria > Pseudomonadales > Pseudomonadaceae > Pseudomonas > Pseudomonas sp. SCA2728.1_7. Next base: position 5,928,486 of record NZ_CP073104.1, read on the forward strand.
TCAGCGATATCCAGGTCGAAAAGGTCGAGAAGGTTGCCGCCCATTGGCGTGAGCAGGGTTACGACGTGCAAGCGCTGCAGGCAGATGTCTCGCATCAGCCCGATCTCCACGCCATGGCCAAACGCGCAGTTGAACTGCACGGGCGCATCGACGTGCTGGTCAATTGTGCCGGGGTCAACGTGTTCCGCGATCCATTGGAAATGACCGAAGAAGACTGGCGTCGCTGCTTCGCAATCGATCTGGACGGCGCCTGGTTCGGCTGCAAAGCGGTGCTGCCGCAGATGATCGAGCAGGGCGTTGGCAGCATCATCAACATTGCCTCGACCCATTCCAGCCACATTATTCCCGGCTGCTTCCCGTACCCGGTGGCCAAGCACGGTTTGCTCGGCCTGACCCGCGCGCTCGGCATCGAATACGCCGCGAAGGGGATTCGCGTCAACGCCATCGCGCCGGGCTATATCGAAACGCAACTGAACGTCGATTACTGGAACGGTTTCGCCGACCCGCACGCCGAGCGTCAGCGTGCTTTCGATCTGCACCCGCCGAAACGCATCGGTCAGCCGCTGGAAGTAGCGATGACTGCGGTGTTTCTGGCCAGTGATGAGGCGCCGTTCATCAATGCTGCATGCATCACCATCGATGGTGGGCGCTCGGTGATGTACCACGACTGAGCACAGTGGCTTTCATGCGGATAAATCCGTTTGCAATCCAATCATCATACGATATGACTATTGTCAGAAGATTTTGCAGGAACACGCTTTAACGCTTTTCAAACATTGCTCAAAAAAAATAACAAGGAGTCAGCTTATGAAACGTCGTTTCGGGATTCGTACCCTGTGCAGTACCGCCCTGGCGGTTACCGCGTTCAGCCTGAGCAGTGCGCTGCTCGCTGCCGACACCGTGAAAATCGGTTTCCTGGTCAAACAGGCGGAAGAACCGTGGTTCCAGACCGAGTGGGCCTTTGCCGAGAAAGCCGCCAAGGACAAGGGCTTCGAACTGATCAAAATCGCCGTGCCGGATGGCGAGAAAACCCTGTCGGCCATCGACAGCCTTGCTGCCAACGGTGCCAAGGGCTTTGTGATCTGCCCGCCGGACGTGTCGCTCGGCCCGGCGATCATGGCCAAAGCCAAGCTCAATGACCTCAAAGTGATTGCCGTCGATGACCGTTTCGTCGACGCCAACGGCAAGTTCATGGAAGACGTGCCATACCTCGGCATGGCCGCGTTCGAAGTCGGCCAGAAGCAGGGCAACGCCATGGTCGCCGAAGCGAAGAAGCGTAACTGGGACTGGAAAGACACCTACGCGGTGGTCAACACCTACAACGAACTCGACACCGGCAAGAAGCGCACCGACGGTTCGGTGAAATCCCTTGAAGACGCCGGTATGCCGAAGGATCACATTCTGTTCGCCGCGCTGAAAACCCTCGACGTACCGGGCAGCATGGACGCCACTAACTCGGCGTTGGTGAAACTGCCGAGCGCGGCGAAAAACCTGATCATCGGCGGCATGAACGACAACACTGTGCTCGGCGGCGTACGCGCCACCGAAGCCGCCGGTTTTGCTGCGGCCAACGTGATCGGTATCGGTATCAATGGCACCGACGCCATCGGCGAACTGAAAAAGCCTAACAGCGGGTTCTTTGGCTCGATGCTGCCAAGCCCGCACATCGAAGGCTACAAGACCGCAGAGATGATGTACGAGTGGGTGACCACCGGCAAAGAGCCGCCGAAGTACACCGCGATGGACGACGTCACCCTGATCACCCGCGAGAACTTCAAGCAAGAGCTGGAAAAAATCGGCCTGTGGAACTGATGCCGCGACGGCCCGGGCAGCCGGGCCGTGTTTCGGTGTGAAGAGGTGGCTTTATGCACGCGCAAGTACAAACACAACAACACAGCGCCAGCGGCAGCCTGCGCTTCAACGGGATCGGCAAAACCTTTCCCGGAGTGAAGGCGCTGGACGCCATCAGTTTCGTCGCCCATCCGGGGCAGGTTCATGCCTTGATGGGCGAGAACGGCGCCGGCAAGTCGACCCTGCTGAAAATCCTCGGTGGTGCTTACATCCCGAGCAGTGGCGAGTTGCAGATCGGCGAGCAGACCATGGCGTTCAAGTCGACGGCTGACAGCATCGGCAGCGGTGTCGCGGTGATTCACCAGGAGCTGCATCTGGTGCCGGAAATGACCGTCGCCGAGAACCTGTTTCTCGGCCATCTGCCGGCCAGTTTCGGTTTGATCAATCGCGGCGCGCTGCGCCAGCAAGCGTTGAATTGCCTTAAAGGCCTGGCCGATGAAATCGATCCGCAGACCAAAGTCGGGCGCTTGTCCCTCGGCCAGCGGCAATTGGTGGAAATCGCCAAAGCGCTGTCGCGTGGTGCTCACGTCATCGCTTTCGACGAACCGACCAGCAGTCTTTCGGCCCGTGAGATCGACCGCTTGATGGCGATCATCGGCCGCTTGCGCGACGAGGGCAAAGTCGTGCTCTACGTTTCGCACCGGATGGAAGAAGTGTTCCGCATCTGCGACGCGGTGACGGTGTTCAAGGACGGTCGCTACGTGCGCACCTTCGACGACATGAGCCAGTTGAGCCACGATCAACTGGTGACCTGCATGGTCGGGCGCGACATTCAGGACATCTACGATTATCGCCATCGTCCACGCGGCGCCGTGGCGCTAAAGGTATCTGGGCTGCTCGGCCCGGGCCTGCGTGAACCGATCAGTTTCGAGGCGCACAAAGGCGAAATCCTCGGCCTGTTCGGACTGGTCGGGGCAGGGCGCACCGAGCTGTTTCGCCTGCTCAGCGGGCTGGAACGCAACACCGCTGGACGCCTCGAATTGCGCGGTCATGAATTGAAACTGCGCTCACCGCGCGACGCGATTGCCGCGGGGATTCTGCTGTGTCCGGAGGATCGCAAGAAGGAAGGCATCATCCCGCTGGCCAGCGTTGCCGAAAACATCAACATCAGTGCACGCGGCGCCCATTCCGGCCTCGGCTGCCTGATTCGCGGTCTGTGGGAAAAGGGCAACGCCGACAAACAGATCAAAGCCCTGAAAGTGAAAACCCCGCACGCCGGCCAGCAGATCAAATTCCTTTCCGGTGGCAATCAGCAGAAGGCCATTCTCGGTCGTTGGTTGTCGATGCCGATGAAGGTCTTGCTGCTCGACGAACCCACTCGCGGCATCGACATCGGCGCCAAGGCTGAGATCTACCAGATCATCCATAACCTCGCCGCCGAGGGTATTTCGGTGATCGTGGTGTCCAGCGATCTGATGGAAGTGATGGGCATTTCCGACCGCATTCTGGTGCTCTGCGAAGGCGCCCTGCGCGGCGAAATCAGCCGTGACCAGGCCAATGAATCCAACCTGCTGCAACTGGCTTTGCCGCGCCACCGCGCTGACGGCGTGGCGAACTGAGAGGTGACTATGATGACAACCCAAAACGAAACCCTGCCCAAAGAGCGCAAACCGCTGGACATGCGGCGCTTCCTTGATGACTGGGTCATGTTGCTGGCGGCGGTGGGCATTTTCGTTGCCTGCACGCTGCTGATCGACAACTTCCTCTCGCCGCTGAACATGCGCGGTTTGGGCCTGGCAATTTCCACCACCGGGATCGCCGCGTGCACGATGTTGTACTGCCTGGCATCGGGGCATTTCGACTTGTCGGTGGGCTCTGTCATTGCCTGCGCCGGCGTGGTCGCGGCGGTGGTGATGCGTGACACCAACAGCGTGTTTCTCGGGGTCAGTGCGGCGTTGGTGATGGGCCTGATTGTCGGGCTGATCAACGGCATTGTGATTGCCAAGTTGCGCGTCAATGCCTTGATCACGACGTTGGCGACCATGCAGATCGTTCGTGGTCTGGCGTACATTTTTGCCAACGGCAAAGCGGTGGGCGTGTCGCAGGAATCGTTCTTTGTCTTCGGCAATGGCCAGTTGTTCGGCGTGCCGGTGCCGATTCTGATCACCATCGTCTGCTTTCTGTTTTTTGGCTGGCTGCTGAATTACACCACTTACGGGCGCAACACCATGGCCATCGGTGGCAACCAGGAAGCGGCGCTGCTGGCGGGTGTGAACGTTGATCGCACCAAGATCATTATCTTTGCCGTGCACGGTGTGATTGGTGCGTTGGCGGGGGTGATTCTGGCGTCGCGTATGACGTCCGGGCAGCCGATGATTGGTCAGGGTTTTGAGTTGACGGTGATTTCCGCTTGCGTGCTGGGCGGGGTGTCGTTGAGCGGCGGGATCGGCATGATCCGGCATGTGATTGCCGGGGTGTTGATTTTGGCGATCATCGAGAATGCGATGAACCTGAAGAATATCGACACGTTTTATCAGTATGTGATTCGTGGGTCGATCCTGCTGCTGGCCGTGGTCATTGACCGGCTGAAGCAACGCTAGAATCAAGAGCCCCTCACCCCCGCCCTCTCCCGGAGGGAGAGGGGGCCGACCGAGGTGTTTTGCGTCCTGCATCGACTTGAAAGACCTAGTCGATTATGGAATCGGAAAAGCACTTTCGTGTCGATTGTGGATTCGGCGAAGCACTTTCAGGTCGGCGAACTTCTTGAGCATCCCCCATTCAGTCCCCTCTCCCTCCGGGAGAGGGCTAGGGTGAGGGGAAGGGTCGACCGAGGTGATCCGTCGACTGAAAGACCTCGCCGATTATGGATTCGGTAAAGGACTTTCAGGTCGGCGTACTTCTTGAGCATCCCCCATTCAGTCCCCTCTCCCTCCGGGAGGGCTAGGGTGAGGGGAAGGGTCGACCGAGGTGATCCGTCGACTGAAAGACCTCGTCGATTATGGATTCGGTAAAGGACTTTCAGGTCGGCGTACTTGAGAAGTCTTGGCGTTCATGGATTCAAAGACGTTATTTCAGGTCGACGTAAATCTCCAATATCCCCCAATCAGTCCCCTCTCCCTCCGGGAGAGGGCTAGGGTGAGGGTGCTTTTGACTTTCAACCTTCTGTCTCTTCCCCTAAATTTCCCTTGCCCGCCCACACCCGTTTCAGGTATCAATTTGTACATGATTAGACAGGTACGATTTGACAAGAAACAACGGGTGGTCGACGAACTCGTCCGGCGCATCGAAAGCGGCCTCATGGAGGACGGCTTTCTGTTGCCCGGCGAACATCAGTTGGCTCAAGAATTCCAAGTCAGCCGCGGCACGCTGCGCGAAGCGCTGGCCGAACTGAAACGGCGCAATTACATCGCCACGCAAAGCGGCGTCGGCTCCATCGTCACCTTCGACGGTGTCGCGCTGGATCAGCGCAGCGGCTGGGCGCAGGCGCTGGCTGACAGCGGCGTACTGATCAACACCGAAGTGCTGCGCCTGGAAGCCGTGACCCGACCCGATCTGCTCTCGCGGTTCGGCACCGACCAATTCATCACCCTCGACCGCCGTCGTCGCTCCAACGACGGCACGCTGGTGTCCCTCGAACGCTCATTGATGCCGGCCACCGGCGGCTTGGAAAGCCTGCCGCGCGTCGGTCTGATCGACAACTCCCTGACCATCACCCTGGCCGCGTACGGCTACATCGGCGAGCGCGGCGATCAATGGATCGGCGCCGAACCGCTGAATGCCGAAGACGCCGCGCTGCTCGGCCGCCCTGAGGGCACGGTGTTCCTCAAAGCCCTGCGCACCACCTACGACCGGCAGAACCGTTTCATGGAGCTGGTCGAAAGCCTGCTCGACCCGGTGCATTTCCGTCTGCACCTGCAATTTGGAGAATCGAAATGACCGCGCTCAACCGTGCCCTCGGCGCTTTCTACGGCCTGGCCCTCGGTGATGCGCTGGGCATGCCGACCCAATCGCTGAACCGAGAAACCATCAAGACCCGCTTCGGCCAGATCACCGATTTGCAGGATGCCGGCCCCTTGCAGCCGATCGCCGCGAACATGCCCAAAGGCTCGATCACCGACGACACCGAACAGGCGATTCTGGTCGGCGAGTTGCTGGTTGAAGGCAAGGGCCGCATCGAGCCGGCAATCCTCGCGCAACGCCTGATCGAGTGGGAAGCCGAGATGCAGGCCAAGGGCTCGCAGGACTTGCTCGGGCCGTCGACCAAACGCGCGATCGAAATGATCCTTGCCGGGCACTCGCCGGAAGAGGCCGGGCGTTACGGCACCACCAATGGCGCGGCGATGCGCATCACGCCAGTGGGGATCGCGGCAGATGTTGCCGATCCTCAACGCTTTATTGCGGCGGTTGTGCAGGCTTGCCAGGTCACGCACAACACCACGCTGGGGATTTCCAGTGCGGCGGCGGTGGCAGCGGTGGTATCCGCTGGCATCAATGGCATGGACCTCGGCGAGGCGTTGAACCTCGGTCAGCAAATCGCTCAGCAAGCCGAGGCGCACGGGCACTGGGTCGCCGGTGGGCGTATTGCTTCGCGCATCAGTTGGGCGCGCACCATCAGTGTCGATAGCGACAAGGCTTTACTGGCCGATCTGCTCTACGACGTGATTGGCACTTCGGTGGCGTCGCAGGAATCGGTGGTGGTTTCGTTTGCACTGGCACAGCAAGTCGCGGTGGGTGAGATGAGCGCGTTTGATGCGCTGTGCATGGCCGCCAGTCTTGGTGGTGACACTGACACCATCGCGGCGATTCTTGGCGCGATGCTGGGGGCCTGCCTGGGTCTTGAGAGTTGGCCGGTGCCGATGATCGACACAGTGAAAGCGGTCAATCATCTGGAGCTTGAGCCGTTGGTGCAGGGACTGTTGGCCTTGCGTTGACCGAGCCGAAGTCTTCGCGAGCAGGTCGAATCGTCGCACCGTCGCTCCCACAGGGGTTATGTGAACGCCACAAATCCAATGTGGGAGCGAGCCTGCTCGCGAAGGCCGCACCGCAAATTTCGAATTTTCAACCCGCAATGGATCGCGCAGACAGGCCGAGGACGGCCGCGATGTCTTGTCGTTTTGCATCATTGCCACAACCACAAAAAAGGCAAACAGGAGCACCTTCATGAGTTCATCAAACGCCGGGCAAAGCGCCGGGCAACTGGAAACCCGCGGCATCGAACCGGTGCCGGAAGCCGAGTGCAACGGCCATCCGCTGCAACTGTTCTGGGTCTGGTTCGCCGCCAACATCTCCATCCTCGGCCTGCCGCTGGGCGCCACGCTGGTGGCGTTTCGCGGGCTGGCGATCTGGCAGGCGATCATCGTCGCGATCATCGGTGCTGCCGGTTCGTTCGCGGTGGTCGGGATCATCTCGATTGCCGGTCGCCGTGGCCGCGCGCCGAGCCTGACCTTGTCGCGGGCGATCTTCGGCGTACGCGGCAATATCGGCCCGACACTGGTCTCGCTGATGTCGCGTCTCGGTTGGGAAACCGTCAACACCACCACTGCCGCATTCGTGCTGTTGTCGCTGTGCTCGATTCTGTTCGGCTCACCGGTCGAAGCGAAAAGTGCGCCGATACTGACGCTGATCTTCATCGCGATTTTCGTCCTGCTGACCCTGTCGGTGTCCGGCCTCGGCCATGCGACCTTGCTGGTGATCCAGAAGTGGGCGAACTACGTGTTCGGCGCGCTGAACATTCTCGTTGGCGGCTTCCTCTGCGCGACCATCGACTGGAGCGCGGTATTCAACGCCACGCCGGCGCCGATGAGCGCAATGATCATCGGTATCGGCACCATGGCCGCCGGCACCGGTATCGGTTGGGCCAACGCTGGCGCCGACATGTCGCGCTATCAGCACCGCAGCGTCAAGGCTGTGCGTCTGGTCGCGTCTGCCGCATTCGGCGCGGGTATTCCGCTGGTGCTGCTGATCACCCTCGGCGGCTTGCTCTCGGTGGGCAACAACGACCTCGCCTCGGCGACTGACCCGATCGTGGCAATTCGCGACATGCTGCCAACCTGGATGGCCGTGCCGTACCTGATCACCGCATTCGGTGGCTTGCTGCTGTCGAACAACCTGTCGGTGTACTCCGCCGGGCTGACCACGCTGACTCTCGGCCTCAAGGTCAAACGCGTCTACGCGGTAGTGGTCGATATCGTCGCGATCTTCGCCGGTTCGATCTACTTCATGCTGATCGCCGACAGCTTCTACGGCCCGTTCATTACCTTCATTTCCCTGCTGGCGGTGCCGATCACTGCGTGGGTCGGGATCTTCGTCGTCGACCTGATTCACCGTCATTATTACAGCCCGAAAGACCTGCTCGACGTCAGCCCGAGCAGCGCCTATTGGTATCGCGGCGGCATCGAGTGGCGTGCGTTCGGTGCATGGGCGATTGCCATCGTCCTCGGCTTCAGTTTCACCACCATCGGCACCACCGCTGAAAACGTCTGGTTCAAAGGCTTCCTGTCCGACTCTTGGCTGGGCCACAACGGCCTCGGCTGGATCGTGACCTTCGTCGTCGCTGGTGGCATTTACTTCGTCCTCGGCGGGGCGAAAGATCGCCGCGCCGCGCAAACCGAGAATGCTCATGCCTAAGATGTTGCACACCGGCCAGGTCATCATCGACCTGGTCATGGCCGTGGATAAACTGCCGCAGATTGGCGGTGACGTGCTGGCGCAGTCGGCCGGTTTCGAAGCCGGCGGCGGTTTCAACGTGATGGCGGCGGCGGTGCGCAATGGCCTGCCGGTGGTGTATCTCGGTCGCCATGGCACTGGGCGTTTCGGTGATCTCGCGCGCCAGGCGATGAACGCCGAGGGGATTCACATCGGCATCACCGAACCCGCACAGAAAGACACCGGTTTGTGTGTGGCGCTGACCGATGCGTCGGCCGAGCGCAGTTTCATTTCCTACATCGGCGCTGAAGGTGAAGTGACTGAGGCGGATCTGAACAGCGTGCCGGCCGAGTCGGGCGATTACGTTTATCTCAGCGGCTACAGCCTGCTCCACGAAGGCAAGGCCCAAGCGTTGCTTGACTGGACGTTGGCGCTACCGGACTCGATCAATGTTGTGTTCGATCCGGGCCCGTTGGTGGAGTCGCCGGATTCGCCGCTGATGCAGGCGCTGTTGCCGCGCATCGATGTGTGGACCAGCAACAGTGTTGAAGCACTGCGGTTTACTGGTGCTGATGATATTGGCGTGGCGCTGGATCGTCTCGCTGAACATCTGCCCAAAGAAGTGCTGATGGTGGTGCGGGACGGGCCGCAGGGTTGCTGGATTCATCAGGGCGATGAGCGTCGGCATGTGCCGGGGTTTGCCGTGAAAGCGCTGGACAGCAACGGCGCCGGTGATGCTCATGCCGGGGTATTTGTCGCCGGGTTGGCGCAGGGCTTGTCTGCCCATGAAGCGGCGCGGCGGGCGAATGCGGCAGCGGCTTTGGCGGTGACGCGCTGGGGGCCGGCGACCTCGCCGGGGGCAGATGAAGTGGATGCATTTATCCGCGAGTCCGGCGACGCCTGATAGATAGCTTTCGCGAGCAGGCTCGCTCCCACAATGGAATGCATTTCAAATGTGGGAGCGAGCCTGCTCGCGAAAGGGCAATTAGTTTCAACACACAATTCAATCCTGGATACCGCTCGCCGCATCGGCAACGAGCGGCCGCATGACTACTGCAGATCCAGCTTGCGCGCCGCCTCAACGCCAGCCGCACTGAGCTTGATCGGCAGGTTCAACGAATGCTCGCCAGCCTCGTTGCAGGTCACATGCCCGTGGTGAATCAGTCCGCGATCCTGCAAAGCGGCGAGGGCGCTGGCCACGACTTTCTCGCCCCGGTAATTGTCCAGCACCTCCTTGCCCAGACCACTCGGATGGGCGTGCAGCAGGCGGGTGAGGACTTCTTTTTCCAGGTTTTTATCGACGTTCATGGTTACCTCTTCATTGGATTGAATAGGACGCTCGCGTCGGCGAACTACTGACCGGAGCCTTCGGAACCGGAGCCACCGGTGGTGGTTTTCGAGCCGATGCCGGGGCCAGCATTGTCTGGCGTTGCGGGGGCATCGGGGGTGTTCATGCCGCCCTGACGGCCCGGATCACTGCCCTGAGTGCGCGGATCGGTACCGGTCGCAGGAGGCTGATTGATCAAAGGCACGCCGGAGCCATCGGTATTCATGCCGGGGGCACTGTTGATGGCGGGGGCGCGTGGCGGGGTCGGGTCGGTAGGGCCAGTGCCCGCTGCGGTGGCGGATGCGGCGAACACCGCAGGGCAGAGCAGGGCGCTGAATACGAAAGCGGTCAACCTTGACGGGATCATAGGGCGTCTCCAGTGATTGGAATCCTTACCTGTCGTTGGTCTGCCCTGTGATCGGATTGGTGCCTGATCAGCGACGAACGGTCTAGGTTGCCTGCGCGGCTTTCAGACTGATCCGCCGCCAGAGCAAACGGCCCAGGGTAATCAACCAGTTGGCCAACGCGACGATCAAAACCGTCAAAAGCAGCGTGCTCATGCCGTGCTCAACGATGATTTTCCCGGCCAGCAACGGGAAACCAAACACACCGATAAAGTACGCAAGACTGAACAGCAACAAGGCCTGTGACGTGGTGCCGGCCGGTGCTTCGTTGGCCGCCAAACCGTTGATCACCGAATAGGTCAGGCCATAACCGACGCCGAGCATCACCGCTGCCAGCAGATAACTGAAGCCGCTGTGCACGCCGAACGCGAACAGCGCAATCGAAGCCAGCATCAGTCCGGACAACAGACACGACGCGCGCAGCGGATCACGTTTGACCACATAACCTGCGATCAACATCCGGCTGCTGATGGCCGCCCCCATGAAACCCAGAAAGAACAGTGAGTAATCCAGCGAGCGGGCGGTGGCATAGCTGGTCTGGAAACTCGACAGACCACCGAACACGCATCCGCCGAGACCGACCATGATGATCGGGAACAGTGCGCGCGAGCCGAGCACTTGGGTGGTCGCTCGCCAAGTGATTCTTGCGGCCGAGGTTACTTGCGTGCTTTTCAATCGAGCCCCGAGTTGCCAGAACAACAGCACGCCAACCAGGCTCGCCAGTGCCGCCAGATAAAACGCCGAGGTCACCGGCAAACCCACTGCACTCGCCGCACGACCTAGCAACGGGCCGCTGCCGATGCCGGTCATCATGCTGCCCGACAACAGCGCGAAGTATTTCGCTCGTTGCGCCGGCGTCACCAGACTGGCGACGATGATCGGCCCCAACGTATAGAAAACGCCCCAACCCAATCCCAACAGCAAGCCGAAAAACAACAGCAGATGACCGAACCCCTGCGTCAGCGCAAAGCCCAGACTCGCCACCACCAGCAACAGCCCGAACAACGCAATCGAACGCGCCGCCCCGAGCCAGTCCGACAAATGCCCGGACACCAGTACCGCGACAAACGTACTGAGCATCGCCGCCGAAATCACACTGCCGGCATCGTGTTCATTGCCACCGCGAGAAGCGATCAGCAGCGACAACAAAAACGTCGAGCCATAGGACAGCGACAGCAGATAACTGGCGAGACAGAACAGGCCGAACAGCTTGCCTGAAACCTTGGGTGTTGCTGGTGACATGACGCGGTTCCTTGACCGGAAAAATTCAGCGGCATCTGTTTAACACGCCCGTCGCCCAACTTAGGTCTGAGGTTAGCGACGTCAGGATTGCTGTGCGCCGGAGTAACGTATCAGGCGATACCGATCTCTTCCTTGAACTGCTCCATGAAGCCCTTCAGACGATGATGACGGACCTGCGCCAGACGCTGGCCGGCGGCAGTCTGGAAACCGTCGGCGAGGTGCAGCAGTTTGGTCTGGAAATGATCGAGGCAAAACCGCTTGTCGTCGTAGTCGCGTTGTTTCGCTTCGGGATCCTGCGGGTCGTACAGCGCCGAGCCCATGCGCCCGGCAATGTAGAAGGTACGGGCGACGCCGAGCATGCCCAGTGAGTCGAGGCGGTCGGCGTCCTGGACGATTTTCGCTTCGAGGGTGAGCGGAGTGAGGTTGGCGGAAAAACTATGGGCTTCGATGGCGTGGGCGACGGCCATGATTTTTTCTTCCGGCCAGTTCAGATCGGCCAGCACTGACGAAGCTTTATCTGCCGCCAGCCGCGAAGCCTGCGAACGCAGCGGTGAATTCTTCTCGACGGCCACGCAATCGTGCAAGAGCACGGCGGCCAGCAGCACCTCAAGATCTCCACCTTCTTCTTCATGCAACGTACGCACGTTGTGCCAGACCCGTTGCAGGTGGGCGAGGTCGTGGGCGCCGTCGTCGGACGGCTCCAGGGCGTGGGGCAGTAACTCTGCTGCCAGTGCCGCCACGGGTGTAAAAAACTCAAGGTTCATAAGCATCCTTTCAGATTGTCTCAGTTCCTGTGGGAGCGAGCCTGCTCGCGAATGCTGTCTGTCAATCAACAATGCAGGTGACTGAAAGGACGCCTTCGCGAGCAGGCTCGCTCCCACAGGGAACTGCAGTGTTTGCAACATTGCGCAGGGTAGTGTGTGTTTTGCCATGTGACGAGCGCCGCTCACCACCTTAGTATGGCGTTTTCCTCTTCCGACAAGGCCCGTCCATGACGATCGAAATCCGCCCGGCGACCCCCAGCGATGCCCCGCAAATCCTCGCCTTCATTACTGAACTCGCCGATTTCGAAAAGGCCCGCCACGAAGTCATCGCCAGCGTTGCCGACATCGAACGCAGCCTGTTCGGCGAAGGCGCCACCGCTCACGGTCTGATTTGCCTGCGCGATGGACTGCCGATCGGTTTCGCAGTGTTCTTCTTCAGCTACTCGACCTGGCTGGGCAGCAACTGCCTGTACCTCGAAGACCTCTACATTACCCCCGAACAACGCGGCGGCGGTGCTGGCAAAACCCTGTTGCGCCATCTGGCAAAAATTGCCTGCGACAACGACTGCGGCCGCTTCGAATGGAGCGTGCTTGACTGGAACACCCCGGCGATCGAATTCTACAAATCCCTCGGCGCGCAACCTCAGGAAGAGTGGGTGCGCTACCGCATGGATGGCCAGGTCCTGCGGGAGTTTGCCGAAGGCTGATCGTAACGATGGCAATACAATGCTAATTCGATTGTCGCCAGCGCTCTAGTCCGGCATTCTACGCGCCATTTTTGCGCGCTCACGGACGACACCTGCAATGCCTCTGGCACAACTTCTCCACGCCCGTGGAACCTTCGCTGCGTCAACGAGTGACTGGCGATGAGCGGACTACGGGCGTCAATGCGTCTGTATGGCCTGGTGAAAAACTCAGGCTTGAGCGACAACCCCCAGCGCCAACCGGTCGACATTCTGTGCATGACAAATCGTACGGGCGGCAGCGCCATTCGTGCGTTCGTGTCACGCCTTGATGCCGAGTTGATGACCCGCAGTGCCGGGCTCGCCGAGTACCGCGTGATACCGCTGCGCACCTTCGATCCGACGGCGTTTATCGACGCCCATCAGGGCTGGCTGACGCTGCACATTTGCTGTGGTTTCGTCGCCCCTGCCGGGCATTCGCTGCTCAAGGACGGCGGGTTGATGCCGATGGGCTGGTACGTCTATTCCGAGATCGGCCAGTGGACGGCCCAGCATCATCTCGACTTCGGCGCACAAATGGCCGAACTGCTGCAATCGACTTACGAGCGTAATCACCTGCGCAACTACAACGCCTGGCTCAACGAACTCGACGACGCCTCGCCGGCTGAACTGGCCTGGCAAACCGACGAAGCCTGGCAACACCTGCAAACCGCCGCATCACCCGACAGCCGTGAGCATTGCCACGCCCTGTTCGACCCCGTCGACAATCGCTGGCGCTTCGCCGCGACCGACATCGATATTCATCAGCCGCACCCGGAACCCCTGAAGCAAGGAGCTTTGAATTGAGTGGTAAACCCGCTGCACGCGTCACCGACCCGACCGCCTGTCCATTGCCAGGCCATGGCACCAACCCGATTGCCTCCGGCTCGCCGAACGTCTTCTTCGACGGCCTCGCCGCCGCGCGCATGACCGATAAATCGGCGTGCGGCAGTCCGATTACCGGAGCCGTTTCCGGCACGGTTTTTATCAACGGCCTGAACGCGGCCACGCTCGACAGCACCGGAGGCCACGGCAATGTCGTGGTGGGTGGCTCGGGGACGGTGATTATCGGCCAGAGTGGCGGCGGGGCAGCGTTTAGCGGATTGCTGCCGATGCCGGTGCATTTTACGGACAGGTTGCAAGTGGTTAACGAGGCGACTGGCGAGCCTATCCCCGATCATCCGTATGCGATCCAGCGAGGTGATGGGCGCATAGAACATGGCATCACCAATGAGCAGGGCTTTACCCATATGGTGAGTTCTCACTTGGCTGAAACTATTAAATTGTTTGTAGAGTGATCGAAATGGAAGTCGAAAATCCTGCACTCAGAGACTGCAAAACTGAAGTGGCTGGTCATGAGTTGACCTGCAAGACTGACCAGAGCGTCAAGCAAGTTACTGTCAAAGTGAAAAAGGTAGCCGTTTTCTTTATTGGCGGTGCTGGGGATAAAGAGGAGTATTATCAGAATGAACCTCCTCATCATAACGTGCAAAATGCGTGGAATCAGTTGTCGAACAGACTGTCTCCGGAACAAAAGCTCGACGTTAATTTGCCTTATATAAGCTATAAGGATGTTCGCGGTGAGAAGGATATCGAGAAGTATGTAATACGCCCGTTAAAAGGTGATAAGACGGTTTATCTTGTGATTGTTGGTCATAGCCTTGGGGGGTGGAATGGTGCACATTTGACCTCGATTTTGAAAGAGCGAGGTTATACAGTCAAGATGTTGGTAACACTCGATCCTGTTGGCGGTGGTACAGGTGTATGGATGTTCTCTGATATCTATTTTACGACGCCAAAGCCCGTGGCAGATTACTGGATAAATATATTGGCATCCCCCAAGGAAAAAGACGATTCAGATACTGTTGCCAGTTTGGGAGAGCGCTGGATCATGACATCTGGACCGAATATAAATGAGGCGGTCAGTGCGAATCACCGGCAAGCAGGTATGCTGTTCGCCTCCAAACTTCAAAGTGGAAAGTCTGCGTGCGATATAGTTTATGAGCGAGTGACTCAATATTTGGAATCGAAAAAATGATACGACTATTTATTCTGCTGACGATGCTTCTATGTAGTTCTTGTGCCAAGCGGCCGATTCTTCCTGATACCGAGATTGAATTCATTTCTGTCGCTACAGGGGGCGATAGTTTGTCTTGGAATGTTCGCTTTAGTTCGAAGACCGATGTGTTGAATTTTTTTAAGGATGCGACGGGAGAAACACAGTTGGGTGAAACATTGTTTTGCTCTCTGGATAAAGAGCTTGAATTTGAAAACTCCGATAAATTGACCAATTATTTTGTTGGTAATCTTGTTGAGGTTGACGCCGATAAGTCTGGTTTAGACCATATTTATACGTCTAGATTGTCCGCAGTGAGAAAGGAGGATGAGGGCGTTTCAAATGTTTTCATGAGCGCGGAAGAACTGCTGGCATTATTAAATGAACGTAACGCCGTCTCTTGCAGAGTGTTTACCTCAGCTTACTCATTCGGGGGATACTATTCGAAGTCAATGCTGATTCCAGCAACTGACCTCGTACACGTCATTGAACAGCAGCGCGTGCAATGATTGCTTTATCCCATAATGTGGGATGCAAAATTACATATTGAGATTTAGCGCCTGAGAGGTCTATAGTCCGTCGCACTCACTGCCAAAAACAAAACAGGTGAAGCGATGCTGGCGCAATTGATCGCGCTCGACTGGGGGACGACCTCATTACGTGCTTACAAACTCGCGGCGGGTGGTGTGGTGCTGGAGCAGCGCGCGCTGTCGTCCGGGATCATGCAACTGCCGAAGACTCCGCGAGTCATCAACGGTCGCGAATGCGCCGATGGTTTTGAACTGGCCTTCGACGAGGCATGCGGCGACTGGCTCGATGCGCAGCCTGATCTGCCGGTGATTGCCTGCGGCATGGTCGGCAGTGCGCAGGGCTGGCGTGAAGCGGCCTACTGCGAGACGCCGGCGAACGTCGCCAATCTCGGAAACTCCCTACAAACAGTTGTCAGTCTGCGCGGCACCCGCGTGCATATCGTGCCGGGTGTGATTCAGCGTTCGCGTCTGCCGAACGTGATGCGCGGCGAAGAAACCCAAGTGCTCGGCGTGTTGCAGAATCTGCCGATTGAGGCGGGTGCTGATCTGTTGATCGGCCTGCCGGGCAGCCACTCGAAATGGGTCGACGTGGTCGATGGCTGCATCACTCATTTCGATACCTTCATGACCGGCGAAGTATTCGCCGTGCTCAGTGAGCACAGCATCCTCGGCCGGACCCTGAAGCAAGGCGCGATGTTCGATGCTCTGGCATTTGACCGTGGTGCGCAGGTTGCTCTGTCGGCGGACGGCGAACTCGGTGTGCTGTCGACGTTGTTCAGCGCCCGAACCCTGGGCTTGACCGGCGAACTCAGCCCGACCGAGCAGGCGGATTATCTGTCCGGCCTGATGATCGGCCATGAACTGGCGGCGCTCGCCACGGTTCAGCGCCGTCGCCGCAACAATCCGAATCTTCCTTCGATCATCCTCATCGGCAACGCGCAACTCTGTGCGCGCTACAGCCGTGCCCTCGATGCCTGCGGGTTCGCCAACGTGACGCTGGCCGAACAGGCCACCGAGCGTGGCCTGTGGCAACTGGCGCTGGCCGCCGGACTGATTGATTCCTCATCCCGTTAACCCTGACTGGAGGCCTGACATGCTCAAGCAAGCACTGGCGCAAAACGGTCTGATCGCGATCCTGCGGGGCCTGCATCCGCAGGAAGCCGCCGCTGTCGGAGAAGTCCTGTATGCGGCCGGATTTCGCGTCATCGAAGTACCGCTCAATTCCCCTTCGCCGTACGAAAGTATCCGCATCCTGCGCAAGACCTTGCCCGCCGATTGCCTGATCGGTGCCGGCACGGTGCTGACGCCGGAACAGGTCGGGTTGGTGAAAGAAGCCGGCGGCCAAGTGATCGTCATGCCGCACAGCGACGCCAAGGTGTTACGCGCAGCAAAAGCGGCGGGGCTGTACTTATCGCCGGGTGTCGCCACGCCGACCGAAGCCTTCGCGGCGCTGGAGGAGGGCGCGGACATTCTCAAGCTGTTCCCGGCCGAGCAGATGGGCCCGGCGGTCGTCAAAGCCTGGCTCGCAGTGTTGCCGGCGGGGACGGTGCTGGCGCCGGTCGGCGGCATCACGCCGGACAACATGCAGGCGTTTATCGACGCAGGCGTGAAAGGTTTCGGCCTCGGTTCCGGGCTGTTCAAACCGGGCATGACGCCGGAGCAGGTGGCAGTGAATGCCAAGGCCTACGTGGCTGCGTGGAAGGCGCTTCGCTAAGACTTTCTGGCGCTGCGTGCGCTGCATCTAATAAGAGCTGCATTTACAAAAGAGAGCAGAGATGAAAATCACCAAACTCACGACCTTCATTGTCCCGCCGCGCTGGTGTTTCCTCAAGGTCGAAACCGACGAGGGCGTCACCGGTTGGGGCGAGCCCGTGGTCGAGGGCCGCGCGCACACCGTGGCCGCTGCCGTCGAAGAATTGTCCGACTACCTGATCGGCAAAGACCCACGCAATATCGAAGACATCTGGACCGTGCTCTATCGCGGCGGCTTCTACCGTGGCGGCGCGATTCACATGAGTGCGCTGGCCGGCATCGATCAGGCGTTGTGGGACATCAAGGGCAAGGCCCTCGGCGTGTCGGTGAGTGATCTGCTCGGTGGTCAGGTGCGTGACAAGATTCGCGTGTATTCGTGGATTGGCGGCGACCGACCGGCCGATACCGCGCGTGCGGCGCAAGAGGCGGTGAGCCGTGGTTTCACTGCGGTGAAAATGAACGGCACCGAAGAGCTGCAATTTCTCGATACCTTTGAAAAAGTCGATCTGGCGCTGGCCAACGTCGCCGCCGTGCGTGACGCGGTCGGGCCGAACGTCGGTATCGGCGTCGACTTTCATGGCCGCGTGCACAAGCCGATGGCCAAGGTGCTGATGAAGGAACTCGACCCGTACAAACTGATGTTTATCGAAGAGCCGGTGCTCAGCGAAAACTACGAAGCGCTGAAAGAGCTGGCGCCGTTGACCAGCACACCGATTGCCCTCGGCGAGCGGCTGTTCTCGCGTTGGGACTTTAAACGCGTGTTGAGCGAAGGCTATGTCGACATCATCCAGCCGGATGCTTCCCATGCCGGCGGAATCACCGAAACCCGCAAGATCGCCAACATGGCCGAGGCCTACGACGTCGCGCTGGCCCTGCATTGCCCGCTGGGGCCGATTGCGCTGGCGGCGTGTTTGCAATTGGACGCGGTTTGTTACAACGCGTTTATCCAGGAGCAGAGCCTGGGCATCCATTACAACGAGAGCAACGATTTGCTCGACTACGTGAAGGATCCACGGGTGTTCGATTACGACAAAGGCTTCGTGAAGATTCCGAACGGGCCGGGCCTGGGCATCGAGATCAACGAGGAATACGTGATCGAGCGCGCGGCGGTCGGGCATCGCTGGCGCAACCCGATCTGGCGTCATGCCGATGGCAGTTTTGCCGAGTGGTGATTCCCTTCTGATTCACCACAGTTCAAATGTAGGAGTGAGCCTGCTCGCGATTCGATGTGACATCCAGAATTGATGTTACAGACAAGACGCTATCGCGAGCAGGCTCACTCCTACAGGGATTTGTGCAGGCCTCAGGCCGACCTCAATAAACATAAAAAGAGGCTCTCCCCATGCAACCGCAAACCCTCACCGGGCAGGCGTCTTTAGTCACGCCCAGCCGTAAGCGGTTTTTCATCATGGTGTTGCTGTTCATCACCGTGGTCATCAACTACCTCGACCGCAGCAACCTGTCGATTGCCGCGCCAGCCCTGACCAGTGAGCTGAGTATCGACCCGATTCACGTCGGCCTGATCTTCTCTGCGTTCGGCTGGACCTACGCCGCCATGCAGATCCCCGGCGGCTGGCTGGTCGATCGTGTGCCGCCGCGCATTCTTTACAGCGTCGCGTTGCTGCTGTGGTCGCTGGCCACGGTGATGCTCGGTTTCGCGGCCAGTTTCATCGCATTGTTCGTGCTGCGCATGGCGGTCGGTGCACTGGAAGCACCGGCGTATCCAATCAATAGCCGCGTAGTGACGACCTGGTTTCCCGAGCGTGAGCGCGCCACGGCGATCGGTTTCTACACCTCCGGGCAGTTCGTTGGTCTGGCATTCCTGACCCCGGTGCTGGCCTGGCTGCAACACGAGTTCGGCTGGCACATGGTGTTTGTCGCCACCGGCGCGGTGGGCATCATTTGGGCGGCGATCTGGTACGCGGTCTATCGCGAGCCACGGGATTTCAAAGGCGCCAACGAAGCGGAAATCGACCTGATCCGTGAAGGCGGTGGTCTGGTCGATATTCAGCAGGAATCGGCCAAGGTCAAAGCCAAATTCAGCTGGACCGACTTGGGCATCGTGCTGACCAAACGCAAGTTGTGGGGCATCTACCTCGGCCAGTTCTGCCTGAACTCGACGCTGTGGTTTTTCCTCACCTGGTTCCCGACTTATCTGGTGAAGTATCGCGGCATGGACTTCATCAAGTCTGGCCTGTTGGCGTCGCTGCCGTTTCTCGCAGCGTTCGTTGGCGTTTTGTGTTCGGGGTTCTTTTCCGATTTCTTGATCCGTCGCGGCTACACCGTCGGCTTTGCGCGCAAGTTGCCGATCATCGGCGGGCTGCTGATTTCCACCTCGATCATCGGCGCCAACTTCGTTGAATCGACGCCGCTGGTGATTGCCTTCCTGGCGTTGGCGTTCTTCGGCAACGGTCTGGCCTCGATCACCTGGTCGCTGGTGTCGACCTTGGCGCCGGCGCGTTTGCTAGGGCTGACCGGCGGGGTGTTCAACTTCATCGGCAACCTGTCGGCGATTGCCACGCCGATCGTCATCGGCTTCCTCGCCAGTGGCGATTCGTTCGCGCCAGCGATCACCTATATCGCGGTGCTCGCCTTGATCGGTGCTTTGTCCTACGTGCTGCTGGTCGGCAAGGTCGAGCGTATCGAGTTGTAGTGGTCTGCGTCGGGCGACCATAATGCCGCCCGTTCCTTCGCTCAACGGTAAAAGGCTGGATATGCAGGAAGACGCCCCGGAAAAAACCAAGGACGCCGCGCCCACCGGCACGCAAACGCTGTTGCGCGGCCTCGGTGTGGTGCAAGCGGTGGCCAGTGGCGCCCGTGATCTTAAAGAGATTGCCCGGCTGATCGGCACCACGCGCAGCACCACCCATCGTCTGGCCAGTTGCCTGGTTGATGAGCGTTACCTGCGCGTGGTGCCGCAAGTCGGTTACCTGCTCGGGCCGAAGCTGATCGAGCTGGGTTTTCAGGCGCGCGAAGAGTTGCCGCTGGTGACCTTGGCCGGGCCGTATCTGGACGAGTTGTCGGCGCTGACCGGCGACACCGTGCACTTGGGCATTCGTGAAGGCGATGAAGTGCTGTATCTGCTGAAGAATCCGGGGCGTAATGGCCCGGAAATGCGCTCGCGGGTCGGCCATCGCATGCCGTTGGCGCGCACCGGGATTGGCAAGGCGTTGATGCTCGATGATTCGCCGAAAGATTGGCAACGTCTGTACGACATCAGTCTGCCGGCAGGTGGGAAAAGTCAGTTCTGGCCGCAGCATCCCCAGCAGTCGTGGGAACAGCTTGAGCAGCGCATGACCGAATACGTTGCCGGTGGCTACGCCTTCGATCTGGAAGACAACGAACCGTCGATCCGCTGCGTGGCGGCGCCGATTCGCGATGCGAGCAAGGGCATTGTCGCGGCGATCAGTATCGCCAGCACCGTGCCGTACATGCCGCTGGAAAAAATGGCCGAGCTGATTCCCCTGATCAAAGGGGTCACAGCCCGGCTCTCGGCGGAGCTCGGCTTGAAGGTATAAGGCAGATTTAAACCTTGAGCGTCGCCATGTCGATGACGAAACGGTACTTCACGTCGCCGGCAATCATCCGGGCGTAAGCCTCGTTGATCTGGCGGATGTCGAGCATTTCGATGTCGCAGGTGATGTTGTGTTCGGCGCAGAAATCCAGCACTTCCTGGGTTTCGGCGACGCCGCCGATCAACGAACCGGCCAGCACGCGACGGCTCATCACCAGTTTGCCGGCGTGTACCGGCGGATCAATCGGTTCGATCAGACCGACCAGAATGTGCACACCGTCGAAACGCAGAGTGTCGAGGTACGGGTTGAGATCGTGCTGCACCGGAATGGTGTCGAGCAGGAAGTCGAAGTAACCGGCCGCGGCTTTCATCTGCTCGGCGTCGGTGGACACGATCACGTGATCGGCGCCCTGACGACGACCTTCTTCAGCCTTGCTCGCCGAACGGGTGAACAGCGTGACTTCAGCGCCCATGGCCTTGGCGAACTTGATGCCCATGTGGCCGAGGCCACCCATGCCGAGAATCCCGACCTTGTCGCCGGCCTTGACGCCGTAGTGCTTGAGCGGCGAGTAGGTGGTGATGCCGGCGCAGAGGATCGGCGCGGCGCTGGCCAGTGCGAGTTTTTCCGGAATACGCACGACGAAGTGTTCGCTGACGACGATGCTGTCGGAATAACCGCCCATGGTGTTACTGCCGTCGATCCGATCCGGGGTGGCGTAGGTCATGGTCGGGCCTTCGAGGCAATATTGCTCAAGGTTCGACTGGCAGGCTTCACAGGTGCGGCACGAGTCGACCATGCAGCCAACGCCGACCAGATCGCCTACTTTGTGTTGGGTGACATTCGCACCGATCGCGGTGACTTTTCCGACGATCTCGTGGCCAGGCATCAACGGATAAACGGCGATGCCCCATTCGTTGCGCGCCTGGTGGATGTCGGAGTGGCAGACGCCGCAGTAGAGAATCTCGATGGCGACGTCGTCGGCGCGCGGGCTGCGACGTTCGAACTTCATCGGGGCGAGGGGGTGGTGGCCGATTGGGCGGCATAGCCGATGGCGGTGTACATGTGAAACCTCGCATAAGCAGGAACAAGTGAGGCGGCGCATTTTGGGCGTCGACTGCCGGTCCGGCCATGACGATTCCTCCGGGTCTCATGCCTAATCCTCCGGCATACGGGGTTGATCGGTCGCATTGGCAAAAGGATCTGCCATGATGTTTTCATCCCCTGTTTCCGTGATTTTTTGTGAAGAACAATTCGATGCAATTGACTCGTCATCTTGATGCCAATGCGCGGCTGGTTTCGCTGATCGAACCGCTGGCGCTGCGCGATGGTTATTCCCCGACCGGGTTGTCCGGTGTGCAAGTGTTGCGCGCCAGTTGCGACGTCGCCCGTGGCCCGCACATTTATGAACCAAGCCTGATGATCATCGC
The DNA here is from genome assembly GCF_018138145.1 of Pseudomonas sp. SCA2728.1_7. Classification (NCBI taxonomy): domain Bacteria; kingdom Pseudomonadati; phylum Pseudomonadota; class Gammaproteobacteria; order Pseudomonadales; family Pseudomonadaceae; genus Pseudomonas; species Pseudomonas sp. SCA2728.1_7. The sequence goes on from NZ_CP073104.1 coordinate 5,950,661, forward strand.
CCAGGGCAGCAAACTGGCGTTTCTCGGGCCGCGCACCATGGAGTATGGCGCTGGGCATTACCTGATTCAGGCGCTGCCGGTGCCGTTCGAGTGCGAGACGTTTGCCTTGCCAGATGCACCATTGCTCGGTGTGTCAGTGGCGATTGATCGGGTGTTGCTCGGGGAGCTGGTGCTGGCCATGGGGCTGGCGCCGGGCCGGCATATTCCCGCGCAGACGCCGGAGTCGATGACCTCGGTGGTGCTCGACGATGGCATGCGCGGTTGTGTCGAACGTTTGCTGAGTTGCCTGCACGATCCGCTGGAATGCCAGATTCTCGGGCCGGCGCGGGTGCGTGAATTGTTGTTCGTGGCGTTGCGCGGGCCGCAGGCCGATGTGTTGCGGGCGCTGGTGGAACAACAGGGGCAGTTCGCGCGGGTGGCGGCGTCGATCAGTCATCTGCATGCGCATTACACCGAGCCGTTGAACGTGGAGACGCTGGCCGGTTGCGCGAACATGAGCGTGTCGACCTTTCATGAGCATTTCAAGCGCAGCACGTTGTTGTCGCCGGTGCAGTATCTGAAGCGTTTGCGCTTGTTGAAGGCGCAGACGTTGCTGGTGGCGGAAGGGCTGGGTGTGGCGCAGGTGGCGCATCGGGTGGGGTACCAGAGTACGTCGCAGTTCAGCCGCGAGTACAAGCGCTACTTTGAGCGCAGCCCGGGTGACGAGCGCGCCGCCTGATCCGATGGAGATCCCCTGTAGGAGTGAGCCTGCTCGCGATAGCGGTGTGTCAGTCAGCATCATCGTCAACTGACACACCGCTATCGCGAGCAGGCTCACTCCTACAGGGTTCGGCGGTGTTGCAGGAATTGTGGGCAACAAAAAGGCCCCCAAATCGGGAGCCTTGTTGTTCAGCGCTTCGACTTACATGTTTGGATAAGTCGGGCCGCCAGCGCCTTCCGGCGTGACCCAGGTGATGTTCTGCGAAGGGTCCTTGATGTCACAGGTCTTGCAGTGCACGCAGTTCTGCGCATTGATCTGGAAGCGCTTCTCGCCGTCTTCCTTGGTGATCACTTCGTACACACCGGCCGGGCAGTAGCGCTGCGCCGGTTCGTCGTACAGCGGCAGGTTCTTGCTGATCGGGATGCTCGGGTCGGTCAGCTTCAGGTGGCACGGTTGTTCTTCTTCATGGTTGGTACCTGAGATGAACACCGAGCTGAGCTTGTCGAAGCTGAGTTTGCCGTCTGGTTTCGGATAGTCGATCTTCTTGCAGTCCGCGGCGAGCTTGAGGCAAGCGTAATCCGGCTTGGTGTCGTGCAGGGTGAACGGCAGTTTGCCGCCGAAGATGTTCTGATCCAGCCAGTTGAAACCGCCGCCGACGATGGCGCCGAACTTGTGGATCGCCGGGCCGAAGTTACGGCTGGCGAACAGTTCGTCGTAGAGCCAGCTCTTCTTGAACGCGTCGACGTAAGTGGTCAGCTCTTCAGTGCCGTCCTTTTCCGCGAACAGTGCGTCAGCCACCGATTCAGCGGCGAGCATGCCGGACTTCATCGCAGTGTGGCTGCCTTTGATCTTGGCGAAGTTCAGGGTGCCGAGGTCGCAACCGATCAGCGCGCCGCCCTTGAAGACCATTTTCGGCAGCGAGTTCAGGCCACCTTTGCAGATCGCGCGGGCGCCGTAGCTGATGCGCTTGCCGCCTTCCAGGTACTGAGCCAACACCGGGTGGTGCTTGAGGCGCTGGAACTCGTCGAACGGCGACAGATAGGTGTTGCTGTAGGAAAGATCGACGATCAGACCGACCACCACCTGGTTGTTTTCCAAGTGATAGAGGAACGAGCCACCGGTGTTCTCGGTGCCCATGATGTCCAGCGGCCAACCGGCGGTGTGTACCACCAGGCCTGGCTGGTGCTTGGCCGGGTCGATTTCCCAGATTTCTTTCAGGCCGATCCCGTAGTGCTGAGCGTCGGCATCGCTGTCGAGGTTGTAGCGCTTGATCAGTTGCTTGCCGATGTGGCCACGGCAGCCTTCGGCGAACAGCGTGTATTTGCCACGCAGTTCCATGCCCGGGGTGTACAGGCCTTCTTTCGGGTTGCCTTCGCGGTCGACGCCCAGATCACCAGTAATGATCCCGCGCACCACGCCTTGTTCGTCGATCAGCGCTTCCTGAGCGGCGAAGCCTGGGTAGATTTCTACGCCAAGGTTCTCGGCCTGCTGGGCGAGCCAGCGGCACAGGTTGCCGAGGGAGATGATGTAGTTGCCTTCGTTGTGCATGGTCTTGGGCACAAAGAAGTCTGGAATTTTCTGCGCGTTTTCGGCGTTTTTCAGCACGAAAATGTCATCGCGGGTGACTGGCGTGTTCAGCGGCGCGCCGAGCTCTTTCCAGTCCGGGAACAGTTCGTTCAGAGCGCGTGGTTCGAACACGGCACCGGAGAGGATGTGTGCACCGACTTCGGAGCCTTTTTCGACCACGCAGACGCTGATTTCCTTACCGGCTTCGGCGGCCTTCTGCTTCAGACGGCAGGCGGCGGACAGGCCAGCGGGGCCGGCACCGACGATGACCACGTCGAATTCCATGTATTCGCGTTCCACAGGCTATCTCCTACTCAAGGCTCAACAGTTTTTTTTCTAATTTGGAGGTTTGATGTCGCATCCGCTATTCCTTTACGTTAACGTCAAGGGGAATATTGGAGAACAGACCTTTCTCTCTAGGCGGCGCATTATATCTACACCACTCCTAGCGTCCAATACAAACGTTTGTTTGAATCGGCTCCAGCCCAGAGAAATCAAAGAAGCGCGGCTTATGAATGGTCATTTTGCTGTATTGACCGGAATAGGCGTTCCGGTCAAGATACGGGCGGTTTTGCGCTCGTCGTAGGCAGACTGGCGGTTTCAAGAGCACGTCTAAAGACAGGGCACAGGCGGTTAAGAGTGATGCGCAGCGCAGTCTGGCGCGCAGTTTACACAGCGTGAGGATCAATGACTTGTCGGTCACCACTGACGAACGGTCGCACCCCCTTCACATCGTGCAATCACTTCGCACCCCGGTCGGCGTTTTTAGAGGTGCCCTTTTAGCCTGATGAGCATCAACCGCCAGGTTCGCCTAGGCGACTTTCTTTTCACCGGAGAGTAACGAGGAATCCATGAAGGTTCTTGTAGCTGTCAAACGCGTTGTGGATTACAACGTCAAGGTTCGCGTCAAGGCGGACAATTCCGGCGTCGATCTCGCCAACGTCAAGATGTCGATGAACCCGTTCTGCGAAATCGCAGTGGAAGAAGCCGTACGCCTGAAAGAGAAAGGTGTTGCGACTGAAATCGTCGTCGTCTCCATCGGCCCGACCACCGCTCAGGAGCAGTTGCGTACCGCACTGGCTCTGGGTGCCGACCGTGCCATCCTCGTCGAATCCGCTGAAGATCTGACCTCGCTCGCCGTGGCCAAGCTGCTCAAGGCTGTGGTCGACAAGGAACAGCCGCAGCTGGTGATCCTCGGCAAACAGGCCATCGACAGCGACAACAACCAGACCGGCCAGATGCTCGCTGCACTGAGCGGCTACGGTCAGGGCACGTTCGCCTCGAAAGTCGAAGTCTCTGGCGACAGCGTTGCCGTAACTCGCGAAATCGACGGCGGCGCGCAGACTGTTTCCCTGAAACTGCCAGCGATCGTCACCACCGACCTGCGTTTGAACGAGCCGCGTTATGCGTCCCTGCCAAACATCATGAAAGCCAAGAAGAAGCCTCTCGAAGTGCTGACTCCGGACGCTTTGGGCGTTTCCACCGCCTCTACCAACAAGACCCTGAAAGTCGAAGCGCCGGCTGCACGCAGCGCAGGCATCAAGGTCAAGTCGGTGGCTGAACTGGTCGAGAAACTGAAAAACGAAGCGAAGGTAATCTGATCATGACTATCTTGGTAATCGCCGAACACGACAACAAGGTGCTGGCCCCGGCCACGCTGAACACCGTGGCTGCTGCTGCCAAAATCGGCGGCGACATCCACGTTCTGGTTGCTGGCCAAGGCGCTGGCGCCGTGGCTGAAGCCGCTGCGAAAATCGCAGGCGTGAGCAAAGTCCTCAACGCTGACAACGCCGCTTACGCGCATCAGTTGCCGGAAAACGTTGCTCCGCTGGTTGCAGAGCTTGGCGCTGGCTACAGCCACATCCTGGCTGCCGCTACCTCCAACGGCAAAAACATCCTGCCGCGCGTTGCTGCGCAGTTGGACGTTGACCAGATCTCCGAGATCATCTCGGTTGAAAGCGCTGATACCTTCAAACGTCCGATCTACGCCGGTAACGCCATCGCTACCGTGCAGTCCACCGCTGCGATCAAAGTGATCACCGTGCGTGCCACCGGTTTCGACCCGGTTGCTGCTGAAGGTGGTTCGGCTGCTGTTGAAGCTGTTGGTGCTGCGCACGACGCTGGCACTTCGAGCTTCGTGGGTGAAGAACTGGCCAAGTCCGATCGTCCGGAACTGACCGCTGCCAAGATCGTCGTTTCCGGCGGCCGCGGCATGCAGAACGGCGACAACTTCAAACATCTGTACGCCCTGGCCGACAAGCTCGGCGCTGCTGTCGGTGCTTCGCGCGCTGCGGTCGACGCAGGTTTCGTACCGAACGACATGCAGGTCGGTCAGACCGGCAAGATCGTTGCGCCACAGCTGTACATCGCCGTCGGTATCTCCGGCGCGATCCAGCATCTGGCCGGCATGAAAGACTCCAAAGTGATCGTTGCGATCAACAAGGACGAAGAAGCGCCGATCTTCCAGGTGGCCGATTACGGTCTCGTGGCGGATCTGTTCGAAGCCGTACCTGAGCTGGAGAAGCTGGTCTAATCCAGCGGCTTCACTTATAAAGAGCCCGGCCTGTTGGTCGGGCTTTTTTTTGTCTTGGATTTGAGTGGGGAGCGTTTTGCCATGGATCTGCGCTGCGGATGGTTGTTGGGTTTGGCCCTGTTGCCCGGTTTGGCCATGGCCGCTGGCAAATGCGAGCGCCTCGTCGTCACCGGTAGCCCGGATGCACCGCCGTATCTGTGGCAGGACCCGCAGAATCCCAAGCAGTTGATCGGTGCCAGCGCCGACCTGTTGCAGCAAGTGGCCAAAGATCTCGGCATCAAGGTCGAGTTGCTCTACGCCGGCAAACGCTCGCAAGCCCTCGACGAAGTGCGCAGTGGGCGCATGGACATGCTGGCCGATGCGCCGTTGACATTTACTGAGCTGGAAAACCTCGACTACATCTATCCGCCGCTGCTGCAAAACGACTACCTGGTGTGGACGCGCAAAGGCTCGACCCTGGTCTACGGCGAAGCCAAAGACTTGCACGGCCACGCAGGTGCGCTGTCAGAAAAGTCTCGAATCACCCAGGCATTCGGCACTTTCGCCGAGCAGAATCTGACCTTGACCCGGACAGCCAACCTTACTCAGGCCTTTCAGAAACTGCTCCTCGGTGAAGTGGAATATGTACTCGCCGGCCGTTACTCAGGCATGGCCGCCGCGCAGGCATTGGGCATGGCCAATGACTTGCTGGCCTTTGAACAACCGATCGACCGCCCGGGTCTGTTTCTCGCGGTTTCGCATAACTCGGCGTGCAACGATCCGTGGTTGCGCGGACAGCTAGCCAAAAAGATGACAGAATTGCCCGCGTCCGGACTGACGGAAGCCGCGCTGCAACGCAATATCGAGCGCTGGAAGGCGCAGCAGCAACAGCCGCAACAACCTGTCAGTGCCCCAAAACAGTAGGGATTCTTAGTGAGTATTCGACCTCTTTTCGCGGCTGTGGCCGTTCTGGCTCTGGCTGGTTGCGCAACCGATCCGGCACCCATCGAACAAATGCGCCTGACCGAACAGGCCATCACCCAGGCCAAGGCTGTGGGTGCCACCGCTGATGACGTGCCGGAAATGAAACTGGCCGAAACCAAGTACAACCGCGCCAAAGGCAACATGGCGGACGAGTCCTACCGCAACGCGCGCATGCGTGCGGAACAGGCCGAACTGGATGCGCGTCTGGCCGAAGCCAAAGTGCTGACGCAAAAAAGTGAAGAACAGGTGAATGTGCTCAACACCCGCATCGTCCGTCTGCGCAAGCAACTGGGAGATGCCCAATGAGTCTCAAGTCGAAAGTTCTCGGCGGCCTGATCCTCGCCGCTTGTGTCAGCCTGTACGGCTGCGCCGGTCAGCACAGCGAATCGGCGCTGCAAGAAGCCAGCGCCGACTTCCAGAAGGTCAAGGAAGACTCCAACGTGCTGCGCATCGCGCCGAAAGACGTGATCCGCGCCGGTGAGTCGCTGGCCCGTGCCGATCGTCTGTCGACCTATTGGGGCAGCGGTTCCGACGTCGTGCATTACGCTTACCTGAGCCAGCGTTACAGCGAAATCGCCCGCGAGCACACCAATCAAGTGCTCAACGAAGAGCGCGCGGCCAAGCTCGAACTGGACCGCCAGCGCCTGCAACTGGCCCTGCGTGAATCCAAGTTGCTTAGCGTGCAGCAGCAGGGCAAGTGGCTGGAAGAACAGATCGTTGCACTGGCCACCACGCAGACCGACCGTGGACTGGTGATGACCCTCGGCGATGTGCTGTTCGACACCGGTGAAGCGGAGCTGAAAAACTCGGCCAATCGCGTCGTGCTGAAGATTGTGCAGTTCCTGCAACTGAACCCGAAACGCGTGGTGCGCATCGAGGGCTACACCGACAGCACCGGCGGCAAACAGGAAAACCTCAAGCTGTCTCGTGACCGCGCGCAATCGGTCGCCGACGTGTTGATGGATCTGGGCATCGACGACAAACGCATTCAGGTCGAGGGCTACGGCGACGAATACCCAGTGGACGCCAACGCTTCCGAGCGCGGACGAGCACAGAATCGTCGGGTTGAGATTGTCTTCTCCGATGAAAAAGGCCAGCTCGGCGCCGCCCGTTAAGGGTTGCGTCTCTGGAAAGCCCGGGCTGTCATGCAGTGCCGGGCTTTTTTACGTCTGTCGAATGGCTCGCAAATCAGTACAGTCAGGGGCAGACACCGCACTGTATGGTCGAGTAATGTAGCAACTGTCCCAGTACACTTCTAAACTGTTCCGGTATTGTTTCACACAAGAATAAAATGCCCGTGAAATCGAGTGCTGCGTCATGACCAATCTCTTGCTCTACCAACGTATTGCTCAGCAACTGGCCGAAGACATCCGCCGTGGGGTCTATCAACCGGGGGAGCGCGTGCCTTCGGTGCGCAAGATGAGTTCGCAGCTCAACGTCAGCCATGCGACGGTGTTGCAGGCTTACGCCAATCTTGAAGATCAGGGGCTGATTCGCGCACGGCCACAGTCCGGTTATTACGTACACCAAACGCCTGCGCTCACCGCGCCGACGCCGGACATTGCCCGGGTCGAACGGCCGGGGCTGGTCACTCGCAGCAGCATCATTCAACAGGTGCTGGTCGAATCACGCCGTGAAGGTGTGTTCCCGCTGGGTGCGGCTGTGCCCAGCGTGGATTACTTGCCGGTACGCGCACTGCATCAGCAACTGGCCAAGGTCACCCGTTTCCATAGCCCGCGCGCCTTCAGCTACATGTTCAGCCCCGGTTTTGAACCGCTGCGCCGGCAAGTGGCGATCCGTATGCGCGATGCTGGTGTGGTGGTCGATCCCTCGGAAGTGGTGATCACCCACGGTTGCGTCGATGCCTTGCAGATGTCGTTGCGCGTGCTGACCCGTCCGGGTGATTTGATTGCCGCTGAGTCGCCGACCTATTACGGTTTGCTGCAACTGGCCGATCTGCTCGGCTTGAAAGTCATCGAAATCCCCAGCGATCCGGCCACCGGCATGAGCCTCGAAGCCCTGCAACTGGCGGCCAACCAATGGTCGATCAAAGCGCTGGTGCTGACTACGCGCCTGAGCAATCCGCTGGGTGGCACCATGCCCGAAGAGCGGCAGAAACAGTTGCTGCGTCTGGCCTCGGATTTCGATATCCAGATCGTCGAAGACGATATCTATGGCGAACTGATGTTCGAGCAAGGCAAAACCAAAGCGCTCAAGGCTTATGACCGGCTGGATCGGGTGATCTACTGTTCGAGTTTCTCCAAGACCCTGTCACCCGGTGTGCGCATCGGCTGGATGATCGCCGGCAAGTATCAGCAGGAAATCCAGCGCTTGCAGACCTTCAGCACACACTCGGCGTGCAGCGTGACGCAGATGGCGATTGCCGCTTATCTGGAAAACGGCGGTTATGACCGGCATTTACGGTACATCCGCCAGGAATACCGGAAAAACCTCAGTGCCTTCCAGTTGGCGGTGCAGCAGTACTTCCCCGAAGGCACGCAAATGACCCGGCCCACGGGCGGTTTCATCCTCTGGGTGAGCCTGCCGGGGAGGGTGAACACACAGGAATTGCATGTCCGCGCGTTGCAGCAGGGCATCAGCATTGCGCCGGGACTGATCTTCAGTAATACCGAGCAGTTCAACCACTGTATCCGCCTTAACTGCGGGATTCCGTGGAACCGCGAGGCGGAGCGCGCGCTGATGACCTTAGGCATGCTGGCGACGCAACTGTGTCAGGAAACCGCTGGCGGATTCTGAACGAGCGCTGGCTGATGCTTGTCTTGTGGCGCCCAACAAGCGAGCATATGGCCCTCTGCCGTTAGTGTCGTTGGGTCCATGAAAGCGATTTTTCCTGCCGCTTGGGTTTTGTTGGGTTTGCTGATGATCGGTCATGCGTCTGGAGCCGTGGCCGCTGCGGATCAGGAAAAACCGGCTGCGACGAGCCCTGCGAAAAAAAATCCACCCGCGCAGAAGGCCGCTACGGCGAAGAAAACCCAGCAAAAAGTCATCAAGAAGCGCAAGCCGGTCGCCTCGAAATCAAAACCTGCCAGCGAAGTGGTGAAAACCAAATTGCCGCCGGCCAGACTCGATCTGAGCCTGCCCAAGGACATGGTCCAGGAGCTGAAGCCCAAGGGCACGGTTGAGTTGCCCAAGCGCGAGCCGATCCTGCCGCAGATGTTTGGCGAGAAAAACAACGGATTCCAGCTCAACGGCCGCCTGCTCAGCAATGAAATGCAGTTGCAACTGCGCAACGAAGAGCGTCGTGAAGTCGAAGGCGCAGCGCTGGATTTTGAGTTCAAGCAGTAAACCCCGGCCCATCTGTGACCCGCAGACCAGACGCTTTGTCGGAGACTGGTCAGTCACATTCAGTTATCGCTAAAAACCCCGGTTCAGGGAATTTAAAACAGCCGTTTTAGCGGTTACTCTGTCCGCGTCCCTTTTACACATCGCCCGTCGCGAGGAAACGTTCGTCATGAAATGCCGTGAAGGCTGTGGCGCTTGCTGCATTGCCCCTTCCATCAGTTCGCCGATTCCCGGCATGCCTGATGGCAAACCTGCTGGCGAACGTTGCGTGCAACTCTCGGTCGAAAACCTGTGCAGCATTTTCGGCCGCCCGGAGCGCCCGGCAGTCTGTTCGGGCTTTGCTGCGGATGTCGAAGTCTGCGGCAGCAGCTCGGAAGAAGCGATCAGGCTGATCGGCTGGTGGGAGCAGATGACGGCGGCGTGATGTGTCAAACGAACGGAACTTCAACAATAAGGAATAAGACTATGGGTTCGCTGCATCGTATCGCTGTGTTGTGTGGTTTGACCGCTGTGCTGGCCACGTCCGTCGCTCAGGCTGAAGACTGGAAAGTCGCCAAGAACGAGGACGGCATCAAGGTGTCCCTGAGTGAAGTGCCGGGTTCGGACTACAAGTCCTACCAGGGCGTTGCGCTGATGAAGACCACCGTCGCCAAACTGCGCGCACTGCAGGAAGACGTTTCCGGCGCCTGTGCCTGGATTCACGAGTGCAAGACCCAGAAACTGCTCAAGCACGAAGGCGACAAGAGCTGGACCTACACCCAGTTCAACACCCCTTGGCCGGTAACTCCGCGTGACTCGGTGATCGAAGTCACCACCGTCGAAGGCGCCGACGGCAGCCTGACCCGCAACCTCAAAGGTCTGCCGACGTACGTTCCTGAAGAAAAAGGCTTTGTCCGCGTGCAGCAGGTCAAAGGCTTCTGGAAGTTCGTACCGAAGGGCGACCAGGTTGAAGTCACTTATCAAGTGCACACCGAACCAGGTGGCAGCGTGCCGGCGATGGTTGCCAACAAGTTCGTTGTTGAAGCGCCGTTCAATACCTTGAAGGCTCTGAAAGAACGCGCCGAGAAGTAAAGTCGCGTGTACAGGCAAACGCCCCGATCGATTCGGGGCGTTTTGTTTTGTATCTATATTGTGTTTCCAGATATGCGTTGCACGAAATTTTCACAAAGTGTTCAAGACAATTCGCCCGCGCTGTTTGCACGCTGTCCCGGTTTGCCGCTGCGCTAAATGAAAGTGTCTGGCGGTGGGGCAGTAATCAATGGCAATGGTGCGGGTGATCGTGCAACATTTGCGCACCGCGCAAGCCCCGGGGTCTGGAATGACCAATAGAGGGCATGGCGCCGCTGTCTTTTTGCAACTTCAACTTCCAATGGGTCCTAAAACGACATGGCAAACCCGGACGCCCTGAATCAGCAGCGATCTTCTGCTCGCCTGCTGCAACCGACCGTCAAATCGCATCTGGCCTACACGCTGCTTTGCGCGCTGGTCATGATGGTGATGTTTTCCGTGCTGCGCCTCGCGCTGCTGGTCTACAACCGCGAGATGATCCTCGACACCCCGGCCTCGACTTTCCTCGAAGCCTTCGCCAACGGCCTGCGTTTCGACCTGCGCCTGGTGGTTTACGTGTGCATTCCGCTGGTGCTGGCACTGTTCAGTGCACGCGCCATGGCCGCGCGCGGCTTCTTCCGCCTGTGGCTGACCATCGCTTCGAGCATCGCGCTGTTCCTCGGCTTGATGGAAATGGACTTCTACCGCGAGTTTCACCAGCGCCTCAATGGTCTGGTCTTCCAGTATGTGAAGGAAGACCCGAAAACCGTGATGAGCATGCTCTGGTACGGTTTCCCGGTGGTGCGTTATCTGCTGGCATGGGTCATCGGCACCGTCATTCTGACCCTCGCGTTCAAAGGCGCCGACCGTGCCACGCGTCCGCGCGGACCGTTCAGCGGCGGCAGCGTCAGCAGCCGTCAAGTCGCGCCGTGGTACACCCGTCTTGCGGTGTTCGTGGTCTGCTTGCTGATCTGCGTGGTTGCCGCTCGTGGCACTCTGCGTCAAGGCCCGCCGATGCGTTGGGGTGACGTGTACACCACTGATTCCAACTTCGCCAACCAGCTCGGCCTCAACGGCACGCTGTCGCTGATCGCGGCCGCCAAGGACCGCATGGGCGAAGACCGCGACAACATCTGGAAAGGCACACTGCCGCAAGAACAAGCGCAGAAAGTCGTGCGCGATATGTTGCTGATGCCGGATGACAAACTGGTCGATGCCGATATCGCCGCCGTGCGCCGTGAATACACGCCGCCGGCCGACAAGACCCTGCCGATCAAGAACGTCGTCGTGATCCTGATGGAAAGCATGGCCGGTCACTCGGTCGGTGCGTTGGGCGCGCCGGGCAACATCACGCCTTATCTGGACAAACTGTCGAAGGAAGGCCTGCTGTTCGATCGCTTCTTCTCCAACGGTACGCACACCCACCAGGGCATGTTCGCGACCATGGCCTGCTTCCCCAACCTGCCGGGTTTCGAATACCTGATGCAGACCCCGGAAGGCAGCCACAAACTGTCCGGCCTGCCGCAGCTGCTCAGCGCCCGCAACTACGACGACGTGTACGTCTACAACGGCGATTTCGCCTGGGACAACCAGTCGGGCTTTTTCAGCAATCAGGGCATGACCAACTTCGTTGGCCGTAACGACTTCGTCAACCCGGTGTTCTCCGATCCGACCTGGGGCGTGTCCGACCAGGACATGTTCGACCGTGGCCTGCAGGAGCTCAAGGCGCGCGAAAACGGCAAGCCGTTCTACGCGCTGCTGCAAACCCTGTCCAACCACACGCCGTACGCCTTGCCGACGCCATTGCCGGTCGAGCGCGTGACCGATCGTGGCAGCCTCAACGAACACTTGACCGCCATGCGTTACGCCGACTGGGCACTGGGTCAGTTCTTCGAGAAGGCGCGCAAAGAGCCGTACTTCAAGGAAACGCTGTTCGTCATCGTTGGCGACCACGGTTTCGGCAACGAGCGCCAGATCACCGAAATGGACCTGGGTCGCTTCAACGTGCCGATGCTGATGATCGCGCCGGGCATCCAGGAGAAGTTTGGTACCCGTGACCACACCGTGGGCACGCAGATCGACATCGTGCCGACCATCATGGGGCGTCTGGGTGGCGAAGTGCGCCATCAGTGCTGGGGCCGTGACTTGCTCAACCTGCCGGAAGGCGACACCGGTTTCGGTGTGATCAAGCCGTCGGGCAGCGAGCAGACCACAGCCATCGTCACTGCCGACCAGATTCTGGTCCTGCCGAAAGACAAGGAAATGGGCCCGAAGATCTGGCAATACCAATTGGGTGCCAATCCACATGCCGAGATCGTTCCGAATGCACCGCGCACGGCCGAGTTGAAACTCAAACTCGAGGCGTTCCTGCAAACGGCGACCAAGAGCCTGATGGACAACACTGCCGGTGTAATCAACGGCAAGCCGGACTGATCGCGCAGCGATCATAAAATCCGTGCAATAAAAAAGAGGCCCTGAACAGGGCCTCTTTTTATTGCGCTTGAAGCGTTATATCCGACCGAGTAACAGCAGGACCAACAGCACCACCAACACCACGCCGATAATGCCCGATGGACCGTAACCCCAACTTCTGGAGTGCGGGAAGACCGGCAGACCACCGATCAGCAACAGGATCAGGATAATGATTAGAATTGTGCCCATGTCGATTTCCTTGTTGATAGTGTTCGAGAAGTCTTGGTATTCAAGGGCGACTGGAGACTAAGTAATTCCAGACGGCTTACAAATTCCGACCGGTGCGCGTGAAAGAAAATTCAATGTTTTTTTAATGTATTTGGATCGCAGACTTATTTCCTTTTTTCCTCTCGTCTAGTTCAGAACTCAGACCATTTTCGGGAATCCAACGCGCCACGGTTTGCCCTGACCATTCAGCAATCTGATGGAGCGTGGGCGCGCGCCGATCCTTCGCTACACTCCGCGCATCTTCCCCGGAACAACAAGGCTGTGTGCTATGCAAAATCGCATGATGATCACTGGTGCGGGCTCGGGCCTGGGTCGCGAAATCGCGCTGCGCTGGGCGCGTGAAGGCTGGCAACTGGCCTTGTCGGACGTCAGCGAACCCGGCCTGCAGGAAACCCTGAAAATGGTCCGCGAGGCGGGCGGTGACGGTTTCACTCAGCGCTGCGATGTGCGTGATTACAGCCAGCTCACCGCATTCGCCCAAGCCTGCGAAGAGAAGCTCGGTGGCATCGACATCATCGTCAACAACGCCGGTGTTGCGTCGGGCGGTTTCTTCAGCGAGCTGTCGCTGGAAGACTGGGACTGGCAGATCGCGATCAACCTGATGGGCGTGGTCAAGGGCTGCAAGGCGTTTCTGCCGTTGCTTGAGCAAAGCAAAGGCAAAATCATCAACATCGCCTCCATGGCCGCATTGATGCAGGGCCCGGCGATGAGTAATTACAACGTGGCCAAGGCTGGCGTGGTAGCACTTTCGGAAAGCCTGTTGATTGAACTGGCGCAACAGGAAGTCGGCGTACACGTGGTCTGCCCGTCATTCTTCCAGACCAATCTGCTCGACTCTTTCCGTGGCCCGACCCCGGCGATGAAAGCGCAGGTGGGCAAGTTGCTGGAAAGTTCGCCGATCACGGCGGCGGACATCGCCGACTACATCTATCAGCAAGTGGCAGCCGGCGAGTTCATGATCCTGCCCCACGAACAAGGGCGCATGGCTTGGGCGATCAAGCAGAAAAACCCGCAACTGCTCTATAACGAAATGACTTCCATGGCCGAGAAAATGCGCGCCAAGGCGAAACAGAACAACGGCTGAGCTTGCCCGTAACAGACGGCGTCGTTAGGGTGGCCGCAATGGTCACCCTGTCGAGACGCATCAATGCTCAATTACTTGTGGTTCTTCCTCGCGGCGCTGTTTGAAATCGCCGGTTGTTTCGCCTTCTTCATGTGGCTGCGCCAGGGCAAAAGTGCTCTGTGGGTGATTCCTGCGCTGCTCAGTCTGACCTTGTTCGCGTTGTTGTTGACTCGCGTCGAAGCCAATTATGCCGGGCGCGCCTACGCCGCTTACGGCGGGATCTACATCGTCGCGTCGATTGGCTGGCTGATGGTGGTCGAGCGGGTGCGTCCATTGGGTTCGGACTGGATCGGCGTGGCACTGTGCGTGATCGGCGCCAGCGTGATTCTGTTCGGGCCGCGATTTTCTGCGGCGTGAGGGTTGCTTGTCGGAAACGTCTGACGGCTTGATGCGAGCATGGCTGTAAGGCAAAACTGATTTGCCCGCCATGCATTGTAGAGCCGCGGCAAGCCGCGCATCTTCAGGGCTCGCTAACCCTGAAGGACGAATCTCATGCTTGTACTCAGCCGTGTCGTTGGTGAGTTGATTTCAATCGGTGATGACATCACCTTGCGCGTTCTGTCAGTGAACGGCTCCAGCGTGCGCTTTGGCGTCGAGGCCCCGCAAAAGGTCAACGTGCACCGCGCGGAGGTCTATGAGCGGATTCAGCGCAAGCAGGCCACGCAGAAAGTTCGCTGAGGATTTCAGTCGAACAGGTGCTTGGGCACGTCGTGCTTGAGCATCAACTGGCACTGCTCGCTTTCGGGGTCGAAGACGATCAGTGCCTGGCCTTTGGTCAAGGCTTGACGCACGCGCAGCACGCGGGTTTCCAGCGGCGTGTCATCGCCGTTGTCGGTGCCGTCGCGGGTGACGAAATCTTCGATCAGGCGGGTGAGGGTGTCGACTTCAAGCGCGTCGTAGGGAATGAGCATGGGCACCTCGGTCAAATCAATGTCGGGATGCTACGGCGATTGCGGGTTGGCTGCCAGTTTTGTGTTGCCTGTACTTACGTCATCGCGAGCAGGCTCACTCCTACAGGGGAACGCATTCCAAAGGTAGGCCTTCGCCTGCTCGCGATAGTGGTACTCCAAACATCGATGATTTAACTATCGGAACGCTGCCCCACCAGGCTGTCCACCGACGGCACCCGCGTATCACTCTCCATCTGCGTGTCATGCTCAATCTGATGACTGAAGCGGTCCAGCGAAGCATTCGCTGGCGCTGCATCGCTGGCGAACACCGGTGGGCTCAAAATGTAAGCCCCGAGCAGTCGGCTCAGTGCCGCCAGACTGTCGATGTGCGTACGCTCATACCCATGCGTCGCATCACAACCAAAAGCCAGCAGGGCAGTGCGGATATCGTGCCCGGCGGTGACCGCCGAGTGCGCATCGCTGAAGTAATAACGGAACAGGTCACGGCGCACCGGCAGTTCGTTTTCACCGGCCAGACGCAACAAATGTCGCGACAGGTGATAGTCATACGGGCCGCCGGAATCCTGCATCGCCACACTCACCGCGTGTTCGCTGGAGTGCTGCCCCGGAGCGACCGGCGCGATGTCGATGCCAACGAATTCGCTGACGTCCCACGGCAATGCTGCTGCCGCGCCGCTACCGGTTTCTTCGGTAATGGTGAACAGCGGATGGCAGTCGATCATCAGTTCCTGACCGCTGTCGACGATGGCTTTGAGTGCCGCCAGCAGCGCGGCAACCCCGGCCTTGTCATCGAGGTGACGGGCGCTGATGTGGCCGCTTTCGGTGAATTCCGGCAGCGGATCGAACGCCACCACGTCACCGATGCTGATACCCAGCGAATCGCAATCGGCCTTGGTCGCACAGTAGGCGTCCAGACGCAGTTCGACGTGATCCCAGCTGATAGGCATTTCATCGACGGCAGTGTTGAACGCGTGCCCGGAAGCCATGAGCGGCAACACGCTGCCGCGAATCACACCGTTGTCGGTAAACAGGCTGACGCGGCTGCCCTCGGCAAAACGGCTCGACCAGCAGCCGACCGGGGCGAGGGTCAGTCGCCCGTTGTCCTTGATTGCACGGACGGCGGCGCCGATGGTATCGAGGTGCGCCGAGACGGCGCGGTCAGGACTGTTCTTTTTACCTTTGAGTGTGGCGCGAATAGTGCCGCGCCGGGTCATTTCAAACGGAATGCCAAGTTCTTCCAGACGCTCGGCGACGTAGCGCACGATGGTGTCGGTGAACCCGGTGGGGCTGGGAATGGCGAGCATTTCCAGGAGGACTTTTTGCAGATAGTTGAGATCCGGTTCGGGGATTTGCGTGGTCATGGAAACTCCTGATGGGTTGAGCACACCGATGGTTTCGATGAGGAAATATGGGTAGTGGATTTAAGGGCCTCTTCGCGAGCAGATCGAATCGTCGCACCGTCGCTCCCACATTTGGAATTCATTCCCCTGTGGGAGCGAGCCTGCTCGCGAAGGCGTCAGCCCGTACAAAGCAGATTCAAGAGACAGCCGGCTGACTGTGCGGAAACAACAAATCGACAAAGCGCTCCGCGGTCGGCTGCGGCTCGTGGTTGGCCAGCCCGGCGCGTTCGTTGGCCTCGATAAACACGTACTCCGGTTGATCCGCCGCTGGCACCATCAAGTCGAGGCCAACCATCGGAATATCCAGCGCCCGCGCCGCCCGCACTGCGGCATCGACCAGCGTCGGATGGAGAATCGCGGTGACATCTTCCAGCGTGCCGCCGGTGTGCAGATTCGCCGTGCGCCGCACAAACAGATGCTCGCCGGCCGGCAAAATGCTGCTGTAGTCGTAACCCGCGGCATGCAAAGTGCGCTGGGTTTCGTGGTCCAGCGGAATCTTGCTTTCGCCGCTGGTGGCCGCTTGCCGCCGACGGCTTTGCGCCTCGATCAACGCGCCCACCGAATGCTGGCCATCGCCGACCACCTCCGCCGGTTTGCGAATCGCTGCTGCCACCACTTCAAAGCCAATCACCAGAATCCGCAGATCAAGCCCTTCGTGAAAGCTTTCCAGCAGCACGCGGCTATCAAATTGCTTCGCTGTTTCGATGGCTTGCTGCACCTCTTCGATGCTCTGCAAATCCACCGCCACGCCTTGACCCTGTTCACCATCGAGCGGCTTGACCACCACTCGTTGATGCTCATCGAGGAAGGCCAGATTGTCGTCGGCATTACCGGCCAGTTGCTGCGACGGCAGGTTCAGCCCGGCGCCTTTGAGCACTTTGTGCGTCAGGCTTTTGTCCTGGCACAGGCTCATGCTGATCGCGCTGGTCAGGTCGCTCAACGATTCGCGGCAACGCACGCGGCGCCCGCCGTGGCTGAGGGTGAACAGCCCGGCATCAGCGTCATCCACTTGCACATCGATGCCCCGTCGATGCGCTTCTTCTACGATGATCCGCGCGTACGGGTTGAACTGCGCCTCCGGCCCCGGGCCGAGAAACAGCGGCTGATTGATGCCGTTTTTGCGTTTGATGGCGAAAGTCGACAGGTTGCGGAAACCGAGCTTGGCATAGAGGTTTTTCGCCTGACGGTTGTCGTGCAATACCGACAGGTCGAGATAGCTAAGGCCGCGACTCATGAAGTGCTCGATCAGGTGCCGCACCAGCACCTCACCGACTCCCGGTCGCGAACATTGCGGATCCACCGCCAGGCACCACAGGCTGCTGCCGTTTTCCGGGTCGTTGAACGCCTTGTGGTGATTCAGGCCCATGACGCTGCCGATCACCGCGCCGCTGTCTTCATCCTCGGCGAGCCAATACACCGGGCCGCCCTGATGATGCGGGGTCAACCGCGTGGCATCGATCGGCAACATGCCGCGCGCCTGATACAACTGATTGATCGCCTGCCAGTCCGCCTCACTTTGCGCGCGGCGGATACGGAAGCCGCGAAACACTCGAGTCGCCTGCCGGTAGTCGCTGAACCACAGGCGCAACGTATCGGATGGATCAAGGAACAATTGCGTCGGCTCCAGGCCGAGAATCTGCTGCGGTGCTGCAACGTACAAAGCGATATCGCGCTCGCCGGGCTGCTCTTTGAGCAGCTCCTGCGCCAGCGATGCCGGGTCGGGAAAGGTGTGGCCGATCAGCAACCGGCCCCAGCCGCAATGCAGCGCAATCGGCTCGGCGGCCAGCGTGCTGCCGTCTTCGGCCAGACGTGCCTGCAAGCGTTCATAAGACGGTGTCTGACCGCGTAGCAGCCGTTGGTTGATGGCCGTGGCGTGGGGTTTCATCGATCAGATTCCTTGTTCACTGAGCCACAGGTTCAGGGCTGCCAGTTGCCACAGCTTCGAACCGCGCAACGGCGTCAGTTGGCCTTGCGGATCGGTCAGCAACTTGTCGAGCATGGCCGGGTTGAACAGGCCGCGATCCTGACTTGGATCGAGCAGCAGTTCGCGCACCCAGTTCAGCGTATCGCCCTGCAAGTGCTTGAGACCAGGCACCGGGAAATAGCCTTTTTTGCGGTCGATCACTTCACTTGGAATCACTCGACGCGCGGCTTCTTTCAAGACTTGTTTGCCGCCATCGGGCAGCTTGAATTGGCCCGGCACCCGCGCCGACAGTTCGACCAGTCGATAGTCGAGAAACGGCGTGCGCGCCTCCAGACCCCAGGCCATGGTCATGTTGTCGACACGTTTGACCGGGTCGTCGACCAGCATCACCGTGCTGTCCAGACGCAGGGCTTTGTCGACGGCCGCATCAGCGCCGGGCTGGGCGAAATGTTCTTTCACGAAGTCGCCGGCAGCGTCATTCGCAGTCAGCCATTTCGGCTGCACGGTGGCGGCGTAGTCGTCGTAGCTGCGGTCGAAAAACGCATTGCGATACGCCGCATACGGATCGGCTGCGCCATCGACTTGCGGGTACCAGTGATAACCGGCGAACAGCTCATCCGCACCCTGGCCGCTCTGTACCACCTTGCAGTGCTTGGCCACTTCACGGGACAACAGATAGAAGGCGATGCAGTCGTGGCTGACCATCGGTTCGCTCATTGCACGGAATGCGGCGGGCAGTTGCTCGATGATCTCTTTCTCGTCGATGCGCAATTGATGGTGTTGGGTGCCGTAGTGTTTGGCGATCAGATCGGAATACTGAAACTCGTCACCGCGCTCACCGCCGGCATCCTGGAAACCGATGGAGAAGGTCGACAGGTTCTCCACGCCGACTTCACGCAACAGGCCGACGAGCATGCTCGAATCGACACCGCCGGACAGCAGCACGCCGACATCCACCGCCGCACGTTGACGGATCGCCACCGCCTCGCGGGTGCTGTCGAGCACGCGGTCGACCCAGTCTTCCAGCTTCAGGTTTTTCTCGTCTTCCTGTGGGCCGTAGGGCAGGGTCCACCAGGTTTTCTGCTCGGTGGTGCCATCGGCTTCAACGCGCATCCAGGTCGCCGGTGGCAGTTTTTCAATGCCGGCCAGCAGGGTGCGCGGCGCCGGGACCACGGCATGGAAATTCAGGTAGTGATTGAGCGCCACCGGATCAAGGATCGGGTTGATGTCGCCGCCCTTGAGCAGCGCCGGCAACGCCGAGGCAAAGCGCAGGCGCTGGCCGGTGCGCGACAGGTACAACGGCTTCACGCCGAGACGGTCGCGGGCGATGAACAGGCGTTGGGCATCGCGCTCCCAAATGGCAAAGGCGAACATGCCGTTGAGTTTCGGCAACAGCGCTTCACCCCAGGCGTGATAGCCCTTGAGCAGCACTTCGGTGTCGCCACCGGAATAGAAGGCATAACCCAGCGCTTCGAGTTCGGCGCGCAGTTCCGGGAAGTTGTAGATCGCGCCATTGAAGGCCAGGGACAGGCCCAGTTGGCTGTCGATCATCGGCTGCGCCGAGCCGTCCGACAGGTCCATGATTTTCAGGCGACGATGTCCCAGGGCAATCGGCCCTTGGGCATGGAAGCCCCACGCGTCGGGGCCGCGTGGGGCCAGGTGATGGGTGATTCTCTCGATCGCTGCAAGGTCTGCAGGTTGTTGATCAAAACGTAACTCGCCAGCTAATCCGCACATAAAATCCTTACCGGTTTTTCCGTTGGGGAGGGGTCAAGCAGTACCTCGCCAGAAGGGCGGGTACTCAGAAACTGACCCGCCCCGGTAAGTGGAGTTTTAGAACGATAAGTTATAAGTCCGGCATTGGGTCTGTTTTTGGCCCACAGACGTCACATGCTTTGTGCTGCATGTCTTTTTGCGCCTGCGAGCTTTGCTTGACGATTACGTCGTGTTGCACGCACTCAGGCAACGCAGATTTTTTCTGTAGAAAGATCGGTTGTCCGGTCAATTCGAATTGCTCGAAATAATCAGCCGTGCCTTCGTCCAGTTGCGGTTTGTGGTCATTGCCATCCGCGGGAGGCGGTGTTTTTTTCAGATCCAGCAATCGGACCAGCGCTTGGTGTTTTTCGGTCACCGGCCAGGTATCCACGCTATTGAATACGCTGTTCAGCAGTCGATCAGTGGGATGGGTTCGCAAGCGGTTGATGAAATCATCGGTCGGGCTTTTGAGTGGCGAGAGATACTTGCCCAAGGCTACCTTTTCTCGTCGTTTGGCATAGGCCGGTTCATTGACATTGCCGACCGGCACCGCAAATTCCCTGGCATCAGCAAAGAACTTGTCGACGTAACGATCAAACAGATGTTGATAGAAGCCTTTCTCAAGAGGGATGAATGTTATTTCCGAGTATATGTTTTCCAGCGTGTTCAGAGAGAACTCATGCTGTTCGGCAACGGGTAGCTGAGATTTGATGAGTTCCCGAAACTCCGCTTTTGGCAGGAATTCGTAAACAAAACGGTCTGTGTATTCGACAGGGTTATTGGATTTATAAAAGCCGTCGCCGGAATCGTTAGGCACATACAGGATAAAGCTGTCTTTTTTTGCCTCTGTAGAATGTCGCCATGTGATCAATGTGGCGTCTGTCGTATATTTGCCAAACAGCTGCAAAGCGTGCAGTTGGATTTTGCCGTTATAAAATGAATCGCCAGTACAAATGTCCTCTCGGCTGTACAGGAGTTGCATAAGGGCGTGAAGTTGGTGGGGCGGAAATTCCGCACCGAGATGGTCCTTTCCAACAGGCTTGGTGAAGTATTTTTCATAGGCGAGGAGTTCAAAGTTGTGCTTGTGCAGTTGTGCACCGAGGCGTTTAACGCGCCCATCCTTCAATACCCTGGAAAGGTAAGCAAGATAGGCGCCACCGAGATCAAGCTCGCGACTTAACACTGCAAATTCCTGCGCGCTGATCCTGAGATCCGATGACCCCCGCTCAGCCGCTTTGCACGGTTGGCTCAGCGTACCGCTGTCACTTGAATAGTACCCCGGCGCCGCTTCCTCGTCGGTGAAGTTCAACATGGCCGCCTGTAACAGGGTGAGGACAGGTGAAGTCTGGTCTTTGGTGTTCGCGGGTGCGAGGCTGATAAGGTCATCGACGCTGAAGCGCATTCCGTACTTTTGCTTTAGTACCTGCAGCAGCTTGAGCCTGCAGAACTGTTCCAGGTTTACCAGCTTGCTCACCAGCGACTCGAAATAATAATGAAAGGGGACTGCTTGATCTATTGCTTTACGGAAATCAGCAAGTTTTCCGGGATCATCTTTCTTGAAGAGGTGGATGAAACGATCCAGGGGCGGCGGTAATTTGACTGTTGCAGCAATCGGTTGTTTTTTAAGTGGCGTATCCATGGAGAAAACTCATTTAGAAAAAGAGTCT
Organism: Pseudomonas sp. SCA2728.1_7; assembly: GCF_018138145.1. Classification (NCBI taxonomy): domain Bacteria; kingdom Pseudomonadati; phylum Pseudomonadota; class Gammaproteobacteria; order Pseudomonadales; family Pseudomonadaceae; genus Pseudomonas; species Pseudomonas sp. SCA2728.1_7. The sequence continues at coordinate 5,972,253 of NZ_CP073104.1, forward strand.
TAATCCTAGTGTGTTTCAGGAGAGGAAAATAACGCGATTAGTTGATGGTTGGGAACCCGGTGTAAGCAATATTTTGATTGGGAAATATAGATATATACCGCCGTCGCGATTCCGAAGTATGCATCAGGCTGATCCTGAGGGAAGCTGGATTGCAGATGCCGGAAGTTTGCACGGTTCGGGGGCTGCAGGAATATTTTCATCAGTGATTAAAGTTGATGGTTTGTTTAGGTTTTCAATAGGTTTTTCAGGTTTTTTATATACGTTCGGTAGCGTTAAAGTTAAAAACCGATAACCGCAATAAAGGACTATTGCTGATGACAGCCCAGGAAAACCAACAAACGCCGACTCAAGCCTCGATCTTGAGCACATTACTCGAAGCCACAGGCGACCTCGACACCGCCGAAACTCTGGAAAAAACGCTCCCGGCGTATTTGCTCCAGGCGTCGGCCACCAGCCTGGCAAGGCTGGATGAAATCAACCGTGAACTGTACGCCCGGCAACTCAAGGTCAGTAAGGATCTGATCCGGCTAAAACCGTTGGCCGACTTCTGTATCAGCGAACTCAACGCGGCACTGAGCCAAAAATGGCCGGCGCTTTATGACGCAGGTGTGGATGTGGTCAGTCTGCCGGGTGTTGATTGTGGCTGCGAAACGACTGCGACCGATCAGGCCGGGATAGACCTCGTCAAACACGCCTCGCAAACGCTCTTGCAGGCTGCCATGCAAAACTTTACCGAAGACGAGGAGCAGGCTGACGCGTTTCCCGATGGCAGTCAGGTGCGCCTGAAAAGCGCGCCGCAGGGTGTGAGCGGCTTGACCCCAGCGGCGTTTGCCGCGTTTTGCCGTCAACTGGATCTGGGCCAGAAATACCAGGAGCATCTGCAGCAAGTGTTCGGCCTGCGTGATGAAAGCGGCAAAATCGTGGCGACCAGTGCCATGACCCGTGATATCGCCGCGTTGAAACAGTCGCTATTGGAACTGGATGCGCACCTGGCCGTGCTCAAAGGCGATATCACAGCGGCAGGCTTGCGCATGTTGCAGGACCTGGTGATGGCCGAGGGCGTGGCGTTGACGCCAACCCTGCGGTACGGCGAAGAACCGCTGATCATGCAGGGCATCCAGATGCTCGACAGCTGCGTGTGGGGCGTCGTCGTTTTTTCCAGACGCTCCGTGGAACAACACCCTGAGGACGGATGCATGGTGTACATGGCCGGCGAGCCTGAGCGGGCCGTGTACGAATACCCGAGTTTCAATGCATTCAAGGGCTACCTGTTGCAACAACTGAAAAGCGCGGATTATCAGGACTACTTTGCCCGCAGCCTCGACGAAGATGACAAGGCGGATTTCTTCAAGACGCTCGCTGAAAAAGGCGATCTGGGTCTGGTCAAACAATGGCCGATCAGCGTGCCGCTCTTCGATTTCATGGTGCAAAGCCATGTCGGCAAGTTACAGATCGACGCACGCAAACTGGCAGTGCCTACCGCTGATATCGATGAAGAGATGCGCCGCAAGCGTCTGCTCGATTTCGTTCAGCGTGAAGTGAATATTGTCTCGGTGGCCGGGCTCTTCGTGCCGGTGCTCGGACAGTTGATGATGGGCGTCGCGGTGGGGCAATTGCTTGGCGAAGTCTACGAAGGCGTCGAAGACTGGCAGCGCGGTGATCATCAGCAAGCCCTGTCGCATCTGCTCAGCGTGGTCGAGAACATCGCGTTGATGGGCGTCTTCGCCGGTGGGCAAAAAGTGTTGGGGACACTGGGTCGCAAACTGCTGCGCGCGCACCCGCAGTTCTTTGGGGAATTCACTGCCATTCTCAATCACGCCGGTAAAGCGCGCCTGTGGAAGCCTGATCTCACGCCCTACGAGCATTCTCTCCCGGCAGGCTTAACCATCGATGCCGGCTCCAAGGAGTTTTATCAGATTGGCGCGAAAACCCTTGGCAATGTTGACCATCGTGTGTTCGCCGGCCGCTACGATATCGATGCTGACCTGTGGCGTCTGGAGCACGCCGCACGAGCGCATGCCTATACCCCGGAACTGGTCCGGCACGTCGAAGGCGGTTGGCGGCTACCCGGCGAAGAGCCCGAGGAATGGGGCAGTTCCGCGTACGCGCTGAAACGCATCGATCCGCACTTGCGCGAATTCGTCGACAGCGACCTGGACATGATGCGTCGACTCAGCGACACCTCGCATCAGACCGTGCTCGACACCTTCAACGACAATCTGAGCCTGCCTGAGCGCCTGCGCGATACCGTCGAGCGTGTACGCATCGGGCGCCAGTTACGGAACGTGACCGTGGAGCTGGAAAACGGCGGAACCCATTCCGGGCAATCTGTCGAGACGCTGATGCATGCCTTGCCGAAACTGCCAGGCTGGCCCACCGACCGCTATATCGAGGTGGCCGGAGAAGAAGGGGCCGTCGAAGCAACCTATCCGGCGAACAGTACGATCGACGAAACGCTGGGTGTGGTTGTTACCCGGGACCAATTGTCCCGGGGCCAATTGTTGCAAACGGTTATCGATGGTCTGTACCAAAACGAGGTCGATGCGTTGCTTGGCGGCAAATTCGCAAAAAGCACAGAGGAAAGCGCACTGGCGAAAAAGCTTGGTGCGGCGCTCAGGTCCGATTATCGCGCGGTGTTCGAGCGTCTGTATCAACGCTACGACGAGAGTCAGGCGGATGAGCTGCTCAATTTGCGCAAGGTTTTCGCCGACATCCCGGCGCGCTATGGACAACGCCTGATCGACCGCGCACCCAGTGTCGAGCGCCAGCACCTGCGCACCACCGCACGGGTGCCATTGCGGCTGGGGCAGCGCGCCCGGGCCGCTGCCGCCAAGGTGCGGCTCGACCGCGGGCTGACGGGATTTCACTGGCCACGCCTGGCGAATGCCGATACCGACAAACTGGCCATTCAGTTGCTGCCACGCCTTGGCGGCTGGAATAAAAAACTGCGCCTGGAGGTGCGCGACAAGACCTTGAGCGGATCCGTGCTGGAGGCCATCGGCGATGCGTCCGCGACCTCCGGCGATACCTGTTACCTGGTGAAATCCGCTGACGGTTATGAAGCATTTGACGGCGACAAAAAATCCCTTGGCAAGGTGGCGTCGGGGCCCGACGCCTTGTACACCGCCATCCTGAAGGCGCTCCCGTCACGTCAGCGTGAGGCGAGCGGATTGATCGAAGCCGGGCAGCCAAGCAGACAGCGCTTGCGCAGAAAATTGCTCGACGCAGGGTTCGAAGAGCGCGAAGCCACCGGGCGCACACTGGTCAGCGGCAAGTATGAACCGCCGGGCGTCGAGCCGGCCTGCGTGCAAGGCGATCAGGTCCCGGCGACGAATCACTCACGCAAGTTGCTACGCAAAGTGCGCAAACTCTATCCCCGCCTGAATGTCGCGCAGGCCAGTCAATTGCTTGATGAGCTGGGCGACGATCCGCTGAGTCGGGCGACTCGGGTCAAAGCCTTGCGTCAGGATTTGAAAACCCTGCGTGACGTTCTCTTTATCTGGAGTGAGGATGGCGCCGCCCTGAAGGCGATGGGAGGGGAACTGGCCGAAGCGCGGCAAAGCCGCAAGATGGTGGCCGAGCTGATCGTAGAGGGCTTTCGGCGGTTTGACTGGGCCGAGGGTGAACAGGGCAAATCGGTCTGCGCCCTCAATCTCGATCGAATGCGCATCGGCAAGCTGCCGAGCATGCCTGCGGGATTGAGCTTTGACCATATCCAGCATTTGTCGATGAAAGACATGGCGCAGAATGATGATGTCACGTACTTCCTCAAATCCTTCAAACAGCTTGAGTCGCTGGAACTCGACAACAATAAAATCACCCGGCTCCCCGAAGTGCTGTCGCATATGCCCAACCTCAAGCGACTGAGCCTGGAGGGCAATCAGGTAAAGCTGACCGAGCAGACATTGACGAAGCTGAACCGGCTGCGCACGCTGACGTATCTTAATCTGAACAAAAACCCGTTGGGCGCCACCCCGGATGTCAGTCAAATGAGCAACCTGCGACTGTTGTTGCTGCGCGATACGGGGATTACCGAACTGCCTGAAGGTCTGCAGAATCGCGCCCATATCGAATGGATGGATCTGAGCAAAAACAAGATCAAGGAGTTGCCCGATTGGCTGTTTCAAAAACCGCGACGGTTTACCCGGGTGCTCAACCTGGGGCTCAATCCCTTTACTGAAACCAGCCAAACGTATCTGGATAACTACCGCAATAATTACGGTACAGGAATGGGTTACACCGCAGACGACATTGCCCGACTCCACGAGCAAACTGCGCGCTCATTATGGCTCACCAAGACGACCGGTGAGGAATGGCTGACGCAGGTGCGGATCTGGGAGGCGTTTCGCGACGATCCCCGTGCCGAAGGCTTGTTCCAGCTACTCGCGCGACTGGGCGATACCGCCGACGGGACGAAGGGCAGCGCTGACATGCAGCGACGGATCTGGGAAGTATTGAAGGCAGCAGAGGCTGATGGCCCTCTGTGCGATGAGTTGCTCGATATGGCCGCCAACCCGATCAATTGCGATGACACTGCGGCGATCAATTTCAGTCATCTTGAAGTTGCTGTTCACGTCGATCATGTCACCAAGGGAGCCGGCGGCAAGGTCACTGCCAAACCGCTGCTCGAACTCGGCCGCAGTCTGTTCCGGCTGCATCGACTGAACGCGATTGCCCACGACCATGCGGTCAAGGTCGGGAAGCTGGATGAAGTCGAGGTGAACCTGGCTTATCGCATCGGACTGGCGAAGACACTGGACCTGCCCGGCCAGCCGCAGAACATGCTGCTCGGACCGGAGAGCGGCGTGACCGCCGCTGATCTGGAAAAAGCGCAACACCGGATCGCTACAGATGAACTCTCCCCCCAATGGCTCGAATTCATGCAGCAGCAGACGTTCTGGCGTGACTACCTGAAACGTACGTTTACGCGCCAGTTCTCGCAGATTGAAGAGTCGTTCGCGCCGCGTATGAGTGCCTTGGATGAGCAGGCGGACACACTGCCCAGTGCTGACTATCTGAGTCAGGGGCTTGCCCTCAAACTTCAAAAGGAGCAGGCGCAAGAGGCAGAGTTCAAGCGCCTGACGCAAGAGTCTATCCGCCTGATGGACCTAGGCCTGTGCGTGATGCCAGACATGTGAGTTTCACTTGCCGCGAATCAACTGCCGCAGGGCGAAGCGGTTAGGGTGACAGGCTTCGGCGACACTGCGTGGCAGCGGTAGCGGCTCGTTGTCCAGCCACGCGGCGAGCAGTTCGCCGGACAATGGCGCGGTGATCAGTCCGCGCGAGCCGTGGCCGCTGTTGATGTATAAGCCGTCCAGCCAAGGGCAGGCAATGTCCGGCACCTGACGGGCATCCTTGCTCAGGGCGGCATAGGCCTCGAGGAACGCTTCGCGGTCGGCGAGCGGGCCGACAATCGGCAAATAGTCAGGGCTGGTGCAGCGAAAGGCTGCGCGGCCCTGCAGATCTTCGACCGGCTGTTCGCTGACGTGCAGACGCGCGACGAGGTCGGTGGAAATCTCTTCGAGCATCGCCAGATTGCCTTGGTGTTCGGCGGTGGTCGGCGTCAGGTCATTGCTGTTGAAATCGAAACTGGCGCCCAGGGTGTGTTCGCCCAGGCGAGCAGGGGCGACGTAGCCTTCGGCGCAAACCACAGTGCTCAGCGCTTGGCTTTGTGTTGTTTCGACGAGACGAGTGATCTGCCCGCGAATGCGTTTGAGCGGCAGTTCGGCACTCTGCGCAAAGCGTTTGATCTCGGCAGCGCCGGCCAGCACCACGACCGGCGCGCTGGCGAGCAAACGCTCACCGTCCAGCGCCTGCCACTGATCATCGACCTTGCGCAGTTGCAGCGCTTGGCAATGGCTGAGCAGTTCGATGTTCGGCTGCGCCGCTTGTGCCTGACACAGCGCCGGCGGATGCACCCAGCCAGCTTCGGGATAGTACAAACCGCCATGGCTCACGCCGACCCCGGCGCGGACTTGCGCCTCGGGCTGATCCAGCCACTGCAACAGATCTTCGGGAAAGGCTTGCGCCAATTGCGCGTGGCGCTCGGCTTCCTTGGCATTGAACGCCAGTTGCAGCACGCCGCAATCGTCCCAATCGCTGCCGCGTTGCAGGGTTTCCAGCAGGCGCCGGGTGTAACCGAAACCGCTGACGATCAGTTGCGACAACGCCGTGCCGTGGGCAGACAACTTCAGGTACAGCACACCTTGTGGATTACCGGAAGCTTCTTGCGCCACGGCTGCATGGCGTTCCAGCAACGTGACCTGCCAGCCGCGTGCGGCCAGACTGGACGCCGTGGCACATCCGGCCAGACCGGCGCCGATCACCAGCGCACGCCGCTCACCGACAGTCGGGGCAGGGCGCGCGAACCACGGCTTGTCCGGCACTGGCGGCGCAACTTCCGCTGGCCAGCCGAGAAACTCGCCACGGAGGATTTCCCACTTGTGGCCGATGCCCGGCGTGCGCTTCATTTTGAATCCGGCGGCATTCAGCAAACGCCTTACCCAACCGGTGCTGGTGAAGGTGCTGATGGTCGAACCGGGCGCTGCCAGTCGCGCCAGTTCGACGAACAGTTCGGCGGTCCACATGTCCGGGTTTTTCGCCGGGGCGAAACCGTCGAGAAACCATGCATCGATCTGCGCGTCGAGCTGCGGCAGCTGCTCCAGTGCATCGCCGATCAACAGCGTCAGCGTCACGCGGCCGTTGGCCAACGTGATGCGCTGAAAACCCTGATGGATCGCCACGTAGTGCGTCAGCAACTGATCGGCCAACGGCTTGAGTTCCGGCCACAAGGCCAGGGCCCGGTGCAAATCGGCAGGGCTGAGCGGGTACTTTTCGACGCTGACGAAATGCAACCGCGCACCGGCCACCGCATGCTGCTCGAACAACTGCCAGGCGCAGAGAAAATTCAGTCCGGTGCCAAAACCGGTTTCACCGATGACCAGCCGCCCATCCGCCGGCAGCGCGGCAAAACGTTCGGCCAAACGGTTCTGTTCGAGGAACACGTAACGGGTTTCATCCAGACCTGATTTGTCGGAAAAATACACGTCGTCGAACACCCGCGAACGCGGGCGTCCCTGGTCATCCCAGTCGAGTTGGGCGTGGGGCAATACAGGTTTCATGGCAGGCTCGGCAACGACAAGGCGGCCATTCTAGCCGATCGCGCAGGGGCTGCTTGATCCATGGCAAGGCTTGCGGTCACTGACTCACGGACAATCCGCCACCTGCGGGAATTTCTGCGCCGCTGCTATGCCCAATCCGCTAGTCTTGCTGAATCCTGGAAGGAGCCGTCCCATGTTTGAATCCGCTGAAATCGGTCACGCCATCGACAAAGACACCTTTGATGCGGCCGTCCCGGCATTGCGTGAAGCCTTGCTCGAAGCCCAGTTCGAATTGCAGCAGCAGAAGCGTTTCCCGGTGATCATCCTGATCAACGGTATCGAGGGTGCGGGCAAGGGCGAGACGGTCAAGTTGCTCAACGAGTGGATGGACCCGCGCCTGATCGAAGTGCGCACTTTCGATCAGCAGACAGATGAAGAGTTGTCGCGGCCACCGGCGTGGCGCTACTGGCGGATGCTCCCGGCCAAGGGGCGTATGGGGATCTTCTTCGGTAACTGGTACAGCCAGATGCTCCAGGGACGGGTGCATGGCTTGTTCAAGGACCCGCGTCTGGATCAGGCAATCGCCGGTGCCGAGCGTTTGGAAAAGATGCTCTGCGATGAAGGCGCGCTGATCTTCAAGTTCTGGTTTCATCTCTCGAAGAAACAGATGAAGGCCCGGCTCAAAGCACTGGCCGATGATCCGCTGCACAGCTGGCGCATCAGCCCGCTGGACTGGCAGCAATCGGAAACCTACGACAAGTTCGTCAAATACGGCGAGCGCGTGCTGCGCCGTACCAGCCGTGATTACGCGCCGTGGCATGTGATCGAAGGCGCCGACGCCAACTACCGCAGCCTGGCGGTCGGCAAGATTCTCCTCGAAGGTTTGCAGAATGCGCTGAAGCGTGCGGACGTGCATCCGCACGATGTCAGCGCCGCGCCGTTGGGCATGCCGGTCGATCAGTTGAACCTGCTCGACAGTCTCGACCTGACCCAGCGCCTTGAGAAGAAAGACTACGAAGAGCAACTGATCACCGAGCAGGCGCGCTTGTCCGGATTGATGCGCGACAAACGCATGCGCCGCCACGCGCTGGTCGCGGTGTTCGAAGGCAATGACGCGGCGGGCAAGGGCGGGGCGATCCGTCGGGTCGCGGCGGCGCTCGATCCACGTCAATACAACATCGTGCCGATTGCCGCGCCGACTGAAGAGGAGCGGGCGCAGCCGTACTTGTGGCGTTTCTGGCGGCACATTCCGGCGCGCGGCAAGTTCACCGTGTTCGACCGCTCCTGGTACGGCCGGGTGTTGGTCGAGCGGGTGGAAGGCTTCTGTACGCCGGCCGACTGGCTGCGTGCCTATGGCGAGATCAACGATTTTGAAGAGCAACTGGCTGACGCTGGAGTCATCGTGGTCAAGTTCTGGCTGGCTATCGACAAGGACACACAGATGGAGCGTTTCCAGGCGCGCGAGGAGATCCCGTTCAAGCGCTTCAAGATCACCGAAGACGACTGGCGCAATCGCGACAAGTGGGATGATTACCGCGCCGCCGTCGGCGATATGGTCGATCGCACCAGCTCCGAGATCGCGCCGTGGACATTGGTTGAAGCCAATGACAAGCGCTGGGCGCGGGTTAAAGTGCTGCGTACGATCAACCGTGCCCTGGAAGAAGCCTTCGAGAAATCCGACAAGCACGCGAAGAAACACAAGGACTGAGGCGATAGACGCGCATACGCGGGGTGAATGATTGTCGCGGTGGTTGATGCGGTGGACTTATGCTCGGTCCACTCTCAACTGACCACAACAATGAGGTATGCCATGCGTGAAGTGGTGATCGTCGACAGCGTGCGGACTGGCCTGGCCAAATCCTTTCGCGGCAAGTTCAACCAGACCCGTCCCGATGACATGGCGGCTCATTGCGTCAACGCGCTGCTTGAACGCAATGACATCGACCCGGCCAGCGTCGAGGATTGCATTGTCGGCGCCGGCTCCAACGAAGGCGCGCAGGGTTACAACATCGGCCGCAATGTGGCGGTGCTGTCGCGTCTGGGCACCGGCACCGCCGGCATGACCCTCAACCGTTTCTGTTCATCGGGCTTGCAGGCGATTGCGATTGCTGCCAACCAGATCGCTTCGGGTTGCAGCGACATCATCGTGGCCGGCGGCGTTGAGTCGATCAGTCTGACGATGAAGAGCGTCAACACCGATCACCTGATCAACCCTGTGCTCAAGCAGCAGTCGCCGGGTATTTATTACACGATGGGCCAGACCGCCGAAGTGGTCGCGCGACGTTATGGCGTCAGTCGTGAAGCGCAGGATCGTTACTCCCTGCAAAGTCAGATTCGCACTGCGGCGGCGCAGGCCGCCGGGCTGTTCAACGATGAAATCGTACCGATGGCGGTGAAGTATCGCGTCGAGGACAAGAACAGCGGTGAAGTGCAGATTCTCGACGGCGTGGTGGATCGCGACGACTGCAACCGCCCGGACACCACCTATGAAAGTCTCGCAGGACTAAAACCGGTATTCGCCGAGGACGGTTCGGTAACGGCGGGCAACTCGTCGCAACTGTCCGACGGTGCGTCGATGACACTGGTGATGAGCCTGGAGAAAGCCTTGCAACTGGGGCTCAAGCCGAAAGCGTTTTTCCGTGGTTTCACCGTGGCCGGTTGCGAACCGGACGAGATGGGCATCGGCCCGGTGTTCTCGGTGCCGAAGCTGCTCAAGGCCAAGGGTTTGCAGGTGGCGGATATCGACTTGTGGGAGCTGAACGAGGCGTTTGCTTCGCAGTGCCTGTACAGCCGTGATCGGCTGGAGATCGACAACGATAAGTACAACGTCAATGGCGGCTCGATTTCCATTGGGCACCCGTTCGGCATGACCGGGTCGCGGCAGGTCGGGCATCTGGTGCGGGAGTTGCAGCGGCGTAATTTGCGTTATGGGATCGTAACGATGTGTGTGGGCGGCGGGATGGGCGCGACCGGGTTGTTTGAAGCGGTGCGGTAAGGCAGGAAGAGTTTTGTAGATGGGTGGATTGCTATCGCGAGCAGGCTCACTCCTACAGTTGGAATGCGTTCCACTGTAGGAGTGAGCCTGCTCGCGATGGCATCAGTTGGGTGTCCGGTTGGAATCCAGAAGCTGCATCCGCGCGATATAAGCCTTTATTTCCTGCTCAGCCTTCTCGGCACTCTCAAACGGCCCTTCAAGGGTATTCTCCCGAGTGCTGAAAAACAGTTCGCCATTGACCCGGCACACCCGGTCGCTGCGAAAATGCATTTCGGGGGCGCTGTCGCGGGCGCGCATTCCTAACATGAGCGGTCTCCTTGGTTGATGTGCTGGAAGGGATCCAATGAGCTTATGCCTGAAGCACTTGGCTCGCCCGGCCAGCCGATCAACGGCGGCGCGTCAATTTAATGCTGCGACCTGCACAGTTTCATTCGCGTCCTGGCCTTAACTGTCCCTGTGTGCCGATTCAGGGCGCGCCTAGAATGAGCGCACTTGTCAGCAGGCTTTGGGGTTTACATGCACATTTCATCCGGTCGCTGGGTCTACGGTCTGTTCCTGGCGCTGCTGACCGCGTTTCTGTGGGGCATCCTGCCGATCAAACTCAAACAGGTCTTGCTGGTGATGGACCCGATCACGGTGACCTGGTTTCGCCTGCTGGTGTCCGGCGGCTGCCTGTTCATCTATCTGGCGGCGGTGAAGCGCCTGCCGAGCCGTAAAGTGCTCGGGCCCAAGGGTGGCTGGCTGGTGCTGATGGCGGTGCTCGGGCTGGTTGGCAACTATGTGTTGTACCTGATGGGGCTCAATTTGCTCAGCCCCGGCACCGCGCAACTGGTGGTGCAAATGGGTCCGATCATGTTGCTGATCGCCAGTCTGTTTGTGTTCAAGGAACGCTTCAGTATCGGTCAGGGCATTGGTCTGGCGGTGCTGTTGATCGGTTTTGTGCTGTTCTTCAATCAGCGCCTGGCCGAGCTGCTGACCTCGCTGTCGGATTACACCGCAGGGGTTTTGCTGGTGCTGTTGGCGTCGACGGTGTGGACCTTCTATGCGCTGGGCCAGAAGCAATTGCTGACGGTGTGGAATTCGCTGCAGGTGATGATGGTGATCTATCTGTTCTGTGCGCTGTTGCTGACACCGTGGGTGCATCCGCTCGAAGCGCTGAACTTGAGTCCGCTGCAGGGCTGGCTGTTGCTGGCATGCTGCATGAACACATTGATTGCCTATGGCGCATTTGCTGAGGCACTGGCGCATTGGGAGGCATCGCGGGTCAGCGCGACGTTGGCGATTACGCCGTTGGTGACGTTTGGCGCGGTGGCGATTGCAGCCGGGGTCTGGCCGGAGTATGTGCATGCCGAGCAGATCAATGGGTTGGGTTATGGCGGGGCGGTGCTGGTGGTACTGGGGTCGGCCCTGGTGGCGTTGGGGCCATCGTTGATTGCCGGGCTCAAGGCGCGGCGGATGAAGATGGCGGCAGGCTAACCGCGTCAGGGCCATCGCGAGCAGGCTCACTCCTACATTTGGAACGCATTCCCTTGTAGGAGTGAGCCTGCTCGCGATGACTTATTAGGAAACGCTACAAATCTCAGCCCTTGGCGCCAGCCTCGATCATATTCTCTGGCCGCACCCACGCATCAAACTCTTCATCGGTCAGATACCCCAGCGCCAACGCCGCCTCACGCAAGGTCAGCCCTTCGCTGTAGGCCTTCTTGGCAATCTCCGCCGACTTGTCATAGCCGATGTGCGGGTTCAGCGCCGTCACCAGCATCAACCCACGCTCGAGATGTCGCGCCATGACCTCGGCATCCGGCTCTAGCCCGGCAATGCAGTGCTGCTGGAAGTTGCTGCAGCCATCGGCCAGCAGACGAATCGATTGCAGCAGGTTATGGATGATCACCGGTTTGAACACGTTCAGCTGCAAGTGGCCCTGACTCGCGGCAATGCCGATGGTCACGTCGTTGCCCAGTACCTGACAGGCGAGCATCGACAATGCCTCGCACTGGGTCGGATTGACCTTGCCCGGCATGATCGAGCTGCCCGGCTCATTCGCCGGCAGCCGCACTTCGGCAAAACCTGCGCGTGGGCCGGAGCCGAGCAGACGCAGGTCGTTGGCGATTTTCATCAGCGCCACGGCGAGGGTTTTTAGCGCGCCCGACAGGCTGGTCAGCGGTTCGTGGCCGGCGAGGGCGGCGAACTTGTTCGGCGCGGTGACGAACGGCAGGCCTGAGAGCGCCGCCAGCTCTGCGGCAATCGCTTCACCAAAACCGTGCGGCGAATTCAGCCCGGTACCGACCGCGGTGCCGCCCTGGGCCAGTTCACACACCGCTGGCAGTGCGGCGCGGATCGCGCGTTCGGCGTAATCCAGCTGCGCGATGAAACCCGACAGCTCCTGACCGAAGGTAATCGGCGTCGCGTCCATCATGTGTGTGCGTCCGGTTTTCACCAGTTTCATGTGCCGCGCCGCCAGTTCAGCGAGGCCGCCGGACAGCTCGGCAATCGCCGGCAGCAGTTGTTCCTGCACGGCCTGGGCGGTGGCGATGCTCATGGCGGTGGGGAAGCAGTCGTTGGAGCTTTGCGAGCGGTTGACGTGGTCGTTCGGGTGCACCGGCGTCTTGCCGCCGCGCGGGTTGCCGGCCAGCTCGTTGGCACGACCGGCGATCACTTCGTTGACGTTCATGTTGCTCTGGGTGCCGCTGCCGGTCTGCCAGACCACCAGCGGAAACTGGTCGTCGTGCTGGCCGTCGAGCACTTCGTCGGCGGCCTGTTCGATCAGGCGGGCGATGTCGGCGGGCAGGTCGCCGTTGCGGTCATTGACGCGGGCGGCGGCTTTCTTGATCAGGGCCAGGGCGTGCAGCACCGGCAGCGGCATGCGTTCCTGACCAATGGCGAAGTTGATCAGCGAGCGTTGCGTCTGAGCACCCCAGTAAGCGTCGTCCGGGACTTCGATCTGGCCCAGGCTGTCGGTTTCGATACGGCTCATCGTGCACACTCCTGTTGGTCTGTTTGCGCAGTTTAGGCCGGCATCGGCCGTGGTGGTTCCATCGAGCCGATTGTTGACCGGTAAAACCCCGCCAATCAAGCGCGGCAAGGCTCGGGGGTTGAGCGACAAGGTTTTTTAGGCGCAGAATGGTCGCCCTTGGGGTTTGACCTCGCTTTGCTTAAAAGGAAACTCGATGACTCGTCTTCGTGCCATCTGCACCGCGGTTGCACTGGTTTGCGCCAGCGGCCAGGTGCTTGCCGATACCGCCAGCCACAACGCCAGTGCCGAAGCTTTCCTGACCCTGGCGCACGCTGACAAGCTGGGCACTCCGGTGTACATGCAAGTGCAGCAAATGTTCGCTCAGCGTTTTGAACAGACCAAAGCCCCGGAAGCCAAGAAAGCCGTACTGGAAACTTACCAGGCCAAGGCCAACGCCGCCCTGGATCAGGCCATCGGCTGGAACAAGCTCAAGCCTGACATGGTCAAGCTCTACACCACTAATTTCAGCGAATCCGAGCTGAAAGATCTGGTCGCGTTCTATCAGTCGCCACTGGGCAAGAAAGTCCTGGAAAAAATGCCGCAGCTGACTCAGCAATCGGCCCAGATGACCCAGGCCAAACTGGAAAGCGCCGTACCTGTCGTCAACAAGCTGCTCGACGACATGACCAAAGAGCTGACCCCGGCAGCGCCTGCGGCCAAGAAGAAGTAAGCGGAGTTCGTGATGACCATGCAACAACGCATCGAATCGACGCTGGCGCTGCTTCAGCCTGAGCACCTGCAAGTGCTGGATGAAAGCCACATGCACAGTCGCGGGTTACAGACGCACTTCAAGGCAGTGGTGGTCAGCGCGCAGTTCGACGGCCTGAACCGGGTCAAGCGCCACCAGAAAGTCTACGGCACGCTCGGCGAGCTGATGGGCGAGTTCCATGCGTTGGCGCTGCACACCTACACCCCGCAGGAATGGGCAGAGATCGACGCCGCCCCGGCGTCGCCGACCTGTGCCGGCGGCAGCAAGCATTAAGCTTCGGTTTTTTGCTAGAATCCGCAACGCGCCGCTCACCCGGCGCGTTTTTTTTTTGAATCCGGTTCACCCTTTGCGAGGGTAGCCACCTGGAGAAATACCCATGACACAACCGATTGTCGTGGCGGCACTGTATAAGTTCGTCACCCTCGAAGATTACGTTGACCTGCGCGAGCCGTTGCTGCAAGCGATGGTCGACAACCAGATCAAAGGCACCCTGCTGATCGCCGAAGAAGGCATCAACGGCACGGTGTCCGGCAGCCGCGAAGGCATCGACGGCCTGCTCGCCTGGCTGAAGAACGACCCGCGCATGATCGACATCGATCACAAAGAGTCGTACTGCGACGAGCAGCCGTTCTATCGCACCAAAGTCAAACTGAAGAAAGAGATCGTCACCCTCGGTGTCGAAGGCGTCGACCCGAACAAAAAAGTCGGTACTTACGTTGATCCGCAAGACTGGAACGCGTTGATCAGCGACCCCGAAGTGCTGCTGATCGACACCCGTAACGATTACGAAGTGTCGATCGGCACCTTCGAAGGTGCCATCGATCCGAAAACCACCAGTTTTCGCGAATTCCCCGACTACATCAAAGAACACTTCAACCCGGCCGTGCACAAGAAAGTCGCGATGTTCTGCACCGGTGGCATTCGCTGCGAGAAAGCCTCGAGCTACATGCTCGGCGAAGGCTACGAAGAGGTTTACCACCTCAAGGGCGGCATCCTGAAGTACCTCGAAGAGGTGCCGCAGGAGGAAACCAAATGGCAGGGCGACTGCTTCGTGTTCGACAACCGCGTGACCGTGCGTCACGACCTCAGCGAAGGCGACTACGATCAATGTCATGCCTGCCGCACACCGGTCAGTGTTGAAGATCGCGCTTCGGAGCATTATGTGGCCGGCATCAGCTGCCCGCATTGCTGGGACAAGCTGAGCGAGAAGACCCGCCGCAGCGCCATCGATCGGCAGAAGCAGATCGAACTGGCCAAGGCGCGCAACATGCCGCACCCGATCGGCTACAACTACAAGCAAGCATCCACCGAGGCTTAACCATGTCTGCGCGCCTGCTCTATGTGATGGATCCGATGTGTTCGTGGTGCTGGGGATTTGCTCCGGTGGCCAAGGCATTGGTCGAGCAGGCGCAAGCAGCCGGGGTCGAGTTGCATCTGGTGGTTGGCGGTTTACGCACCGGTAGCGGTTCGGCGCTGGAGCCGACCACGCGTCGTTACATTCTTGAGCATTGGCAAGCGGTCACCGATGCCACCGGCCAGCCGTTCAAGTTTGACGGTGCGTTGCCCGACGGTTTCGTCTACGACACCGAGCCGGCCTGCCGCGCAATCGTCACCGCGCGCAGCCTGGCACCGGATTGCGCGTGGACACTGGTCGGGCTGATCCAGCAGGCGTTTTACGCTGAAGGTCGCGATGTCACCCAGGCCAGTGTGCTGGTGGAATTGGCGGAGAAGGCCGGCGTGCCGCGCATCGAGTTCGCTGCATTGTTTGATCATGCCGATCAACATAAAGCGACTCAGGCCGATTTCAGTTGGGTGCAGGATCTCGGCATCGCCGGTTTCCCGACCCTGCTCGCCGAACGCAATGGCCAACTGGCCCTGCTGACCAACGGCTATCAACCGCTCAGTGAACTGTCGCCGTTACTGGGTCGATGGCTGGAGCGTGCGGCCTGTGTCTGACCTGGCCGATGACACGCCAGCCGTAAAGCGTGTCGACCGGCTGAGCTGGGCAGAAGTCCGGCGACTGGCACTCACTCACAAAAAATCCCTGTGGATCGCCAACGGCGTGGCTGTGCTGGCGACGTTGTGCAGCGTGCCGATTCCGTTGCTGTTGCCGTTGCTGGTGGACGAAGTCCTGCTCGGCCACGGCGATGCTGCGCTGAAAGTCATGAACCATGTGCTGCCGACGATGTGGCAGCAGGCGGCGGGTTACATCGGCCTGATGTTGTTGGTCACCCTGACGTTGCGATGTGGCTCGCTGTGCTTTGGCGTGTTGCAGTCGCGGCTGTTCGCACGGCTGGCCAAAGACATCGTCTATCGCATTCGCGTGCGCTTGATCGAACGCCTCAAGCGGATTTCCCTCGGCGAATACGAAAGCCTCGGCAGCGGCACGGTGACGACGCACTTGGTCACCGATCTGGATACCCTCGACAAATTCGTTGGCGAAACTCTTAGCCGCTTTCTGGTGGCGATGCTCACACTGGTTGGCACCGCGAGCATCCTGATGTGGATGCACTGGAAGCTGGCGCTGCTGATTCTGCTGTTCAACCCGCTGGTGATCTACGCCACGGTGCAGTTGGGCAAACGGGTCAAACACCTGAAGAAACTCGAGAACGACAGCACCTCGCGCTTCACTCAGGCGTTGAGCGAAACCCTCGATGCGATTCAGGAAATCCGCGCCGGCAACCGTCAGGGCTTCTTTCTCGGGCGACTCGGTCTGCGCGCACAGGAAGTGCGCAATTACGCGGTCAACTCGCAGTGGAAAACCGACGCTTCCAACCGCGCCAGCGGCTTGTTGTTTCAGTTCGGCATCGATATTTTCCGCGCGGCGGCGATGCTCACGGTGTTGTTCTCCGACCTGTCGATCGGCCAGATGCTCGCGGTGTTCAGTTACCTGTGGTTCATGATCGGCCCGGTCGAACAACTGCTCAATCTGCAATACGCCTATTACGCGGCGGGCGGGGCGTTGACGCGGATCAACGAACTGCTGGCGCGCGCCGATGAGCCGCAATATCCCGGCGGCGTCGATCCGTTCAAGGGCCGTGACACCGTCGGCATTCAGGTGCAAGGCCTGAGCTTCGGCTACGGCGATGAACTGGTGCTGGATCAACTGAATCTGTCGATTGCTCCCGGTGAAAAAGTCGCGATTGTTGGCGCCAGCGGCGGCGGCAAAAGTACCCTGGTGCAATTGCTCCTCGGTCTGTACACGCCGCTGGCCGGCACCATCCGTTTCGGCGGCTCGACCCAGCAGGAGATCGGCCTGGAAACGGTGCGGGAAAACGTTGCCGTGGTGCTGCAACACCCGGCACTGTTCAACGATACCGTGCGCGCCAACCTGACCATGGGCCGCACTCGCAGCGACGAAGCCTGCTGGCAGGCGCTGGAAATCGCTCAGCTCGAAGCGACCATCCGTGCTTTGCCCAATGGCCTGGACAGTATCGTCGGCCGCTCCGGCGTGCGCTTGTCGGGCGGTCAACGGCAACGCCTGGCCATCGCGCGGATGATCCTCGCCGAGCCGAAAGTCGTCATCCTCGACGAAGCCACTTCGGCCCTCGACGCCGCCACCGAATACAACCTGCATCAGGCCATGGCGCGTTTCCTCAATGGCCGCACCACGCTGATCATTGCTCACCGACTGTCGGCGGTGAAACAGGCTGATCGCGTGCTGGTGTTCGATGGCGGTCAGGTCGCTGAAGACGGCGATCATCAGCAGTTGATCGCTGACGGTGGCCTGTATGCCAAGCTCTATGGTCACCTGCAGCAGATCCAGCGCCCTTGAGTTTCGTTCCGGTTTCTGTGCTTAGTGCTTGAATTGCATTGAGTAAAATCAACCGGAACGCTCAAGCAGACCAGCCATTTGCACAATCGACCCAGAGGACGGCAGAGCTGTCCCTTTGACTTGGCGAAAATTAGCCTAGGCTGAGCTGTCAGGAGCGGGATTTTCCGGTGTTCATCTGGCAGTGCTTGCGCAAGGGATCTCATGAAGCAAAAGCGGACTCTCGGAACGCCACGGTTGTTGGGCATCGTCTGGCCATTTATTGCCGTCGTGTTATTTCAAGCGTTATTGGGCGGCGTGAGTCTTTACGTGCTCTCGGCCGTTCGCGGCTATGTCGCTGGTGAAAGCCTTTGGTCCAAAGGCCAGAAAGACGCGATCTATTACCTCAATCTGTACGCCGACAGCCGCGACGAGGCAATTCTCCTCAAATACCGCAACGCGATTGCCGTGCCACAGGGCGGGCATCAGTTGCGTCTGGCGCTGGATCATCAGCCGCCGGATCTGACCGCAGCGCGTGAAGGTATTCTCAAGGGCGGCAACCACCCGGATGACGTCTCCAGCCTGATCTGGCTGTACCTCAACTTCCGCCATTTCAGTTATCTGGAAACTGCCATTGATCGTTGGACGGTCGGTGACGCCTATCTGGTCGAACTGGATGACGTAGCGCAGGAGATGCACCGCAGCATCTCGCAGAACACCGCCAACAGTGCCGATGTCCAGCGCTGGAAGGCGCGGATTTTCGCTATCAACGATGGTGTGACGCCGGCCGCGAAAGCCTTCAGCGATGCTTTGGGCGAAGGCTCGCGGATGATCATGCGTCTGCTGCTGTTCACCAACCTGGCCACGGCACTTGGGCTGATCGTGCTGGCCTTGTGGCGCACACACAAATTGCTCAAACAGCGCCACGCTTTTGCCGAGGCGCTGCAACTGGAGAAGGATCGGGCGCACGTCACGCTGCATTCGATCGGTGATGGCGTCATCACCACCGATGTCAGCGGCGCCATTGATTACATGAACCCGGCCGCCGAAGCCATGACCCACTGGAAGGCTGAGCAGGCGGCCGGCCTGCCGCTGGCCGCGCTGTTCAATTTGCTCGACGACAACGCTCAGGCTGAAGGCCTGACGCTGATCGAGCACATTCTCAGCGGCCAGCTCAGTGGCGGCAGCGAGCATTCGAAACTGATCCAGCGCCTGGATGGCACGACATTGTCGGTGACGCTGGTCGGCGCGCCGATCCGCAATGCCGGCAAGGTCAGCGGCACGGTGCTGGTATTGCACGACATGACTCAGGAGCGGCAATACATCGCCAATCTGTCGTGGCAGGCGACCCATGATGCGCTGACCGGGCTGGCCAATCGTCGCGAGTTCGAATACCGGCTGGAGCAGGCACTGCACAACCTCACGCGCCATTCCGCTCGGCATGCGCTGATGTTCCTCGACCTCGATCAATTCAAACTGGTCAACGACACCTGTGGTCACGCCGCCGGTGATGAGTTGTTGCGGCACATTTGTACGCTGTTGCAATCGGGGCTGCGCGAGGGCGATACGCTGGCACGACTTGGCGGCGATGAGTTCGGCATTCTGCTGGAGAACTGCGCGCCGGACGCGGCGGAGAAGATTGCCGAGGCGCTGCGCCAGACTGTGCAGAATCTGCATTTTGTCTGGAAGGGGCGGCCGTTCCTGACCACGGTGAGCATTGGTCTGGTGCATATCACGCAGACCCCGACCACCCTTGAATCCTCATTACGCGCCGCCGATATGGCCTGTTACATGGCCAAGGAGAAGGGCCGCAACCGGGTGCAGGTCTACCACGCCGACGATTCCGAGCTGTCGCTGCGCTTTGGTGAAATGGCTTGGGTGCAACGTCTGCACATGGCGCTGGAAGAAGACCGCTTTTGTCTGTACGCCCAGGAAATCGCCCCGCTCAAGCCGGGCGACAACAAGGGTGGGCACATCGAGATTCTGCTGCGACTGCATGATGAAGCCGGGCGGATGATTCTGCCGGACAGTTTCATTCCTGCTGCCGAGCGTTATGGTTTGATGAGTCAACTGGATCGTTGGGTAGTTCAGAACGTATTCAAGGTTATTGCTCAATGTATTGCGCAAGAACATCAAGAGCCTTTAGCAATGTGTGCGATTAATCTGTCAGGCATTACTATAGGAGATGACGCGTTTTTGCACTTTCTGCGCGAGCAGTTTGTTAACTACGCAATACCGCCTGAAATGATTTGTTTTGAAATTACAGAAACCAGTGCAATTGCAAATCTCGGCAGTGCAATAAGATTTATTAATGAACTCAAAGGCTTAGGTTGCTACTTTTCGTTAGATGACTTTTGCGCCGGAATGTCTTCATTCGCTTATCTGAAACATTTGCCTGTAGACTTCCTGAAGATCGACGGGAGTTTCGTAAAGGATATGCTGGACGACCCGATTAACCGCGCAATGGTCGAAGTGATCAATCACATCGGGCATGTCATGGGTAAGCAGACAATTGCCGAGTTTGTTGAAACAACCCAGATCGAGCAGGCACTGCTTGAAATTGGTGTGGATTACGCTCAGGGTTATGTTATAGAACGCCCACAGTTGTTTACCTGTGACAGTTTGCAAAGTCGGCCCGCCAGACCGCAACCGCTGTTATTCAAAGCGCCTGGCACGTTCCGTTGAAGTCTCTCGCCGATCCTTACAATCACAAATCAAAAGGAGCCGAACAGTGATCGACACATTCAACCGAACCGGACCACTCATGGAAGCTGCAAGTTATCCAGCCTGGGCGCAACAGCTCATACAGGATTGCAGCGAGAGCAAGCGCCGGGTTGTCGAACATGAACTTTACCTGCGCATGCGTGATAACAAGCTCAGCGCCAGAACCATGCGTCAGTACCTGATCGGGGGCTGGCCGGTGGTTGAGCAGTTCGCGTTGTACATGGCGCAGAATCTCACCAAAACCAGATTTGCCCGTCACCCGGGCGAAGACATGGCGCGGCGCTGGCTGATGCGCAATATCCGCGTTGAACTCAATCACGCCGATTACTGGGTGCATTGGAGTCGTTCCCATGGCGTCAGCCTGGAAGACCTTCAGGCCCAGCATGTGCCGCCCGAACTGCATGCCTTGAGTCATTGGTGCTGGCACACCAGTTCTGCCGACTCGCTGATCGTGGCCATTGCCGCCACCAACTATGCCATCGAAGGCGCGACCGGGGAGTGGTCGGCGCTGGTTTGCTCCACCGGCGTATATGCCGCAGCGTTTCCCGAAGAGGATCGCAAGCGCGCGATGAAGTGGCTGAAGATGCATGCCCAGTATGACGATGCCCACCCTTGGGAAGCGCTGGAAATCATCTGTACCCTGGCCGGGATGAACCCGAGCAAGGCCTTGCAGACCGAGTTGCGTCAGGCGGTGTGCAAGAGCTACGACTACATGTATCTGTTTCTGGAGCGTTGCATGCAACTGGAAACGTCGGAGCGCTTGTTGGTCAACCGAGAGCGCAGGGCGGTAGTCGAGAGCTGATTTCGGCTTAACGCAAAACCAATGTGGGAGCGAGCCTGCTCGCGAAGGCGGTCCGTCAGTCAACTCATGGTTGAATGTCAGATTGCTTTCGCGAGCAGGCTCGCTCCCACACTGTTTTGTATTGGCTGGAAAGCCTTAGCCGGCCATGGCCAACCGGTTGCGACCTTCACGTTTGGCCACATACAGCGCACTGTCAGCGCGGCGCAGCAAGCTGTCAGCCGATTCGCCCGGTAACAACGTCGAACATCCCAGGCTTACAGTCAATTCGATCAACTGCCCGTCCGCATAGTATTCCGCTGCCTGCGTCGCATAACGCAGCCGTTCGCCGACCATTGCGGCCGCATCCCGGCTGGTATTGGACAGCAGCACCAGAAACTCTTCGCCACCGTAACGAAACACCATGTCGACGTTGCGCAGTTGCGCCTTGATGGTCGCGGCGATGGCTTTAAGTACGTCATCGCCGGCGCTGTGGCCATGGCTGTCGTTGACCCGTTTGAAGTGATCGATGTCGAGCATCAACACCGAGAGCGGCTGCACATGCCGACGCGACATGTCGATCTCGCGCTGCAAGGTCTGCTCCATGGCGATGCGGTTGCCGGCGCCGGTCAGCGGATCACGCAGGGCGCTCTGCGTGGCAGCGCGGTAGAGCAGGGCATTGCGCATCGGGTACAGCAGCGACGACAACAGCGATTCAAGGTTGCCCTGATCCAGTTCGTTGAAGCGCTGGTTGCGGCGGAATATCAGTTCGCCCATGTGCTCGCCTTCGTGGCTCAGGCTATAGCTGATCGAGTGGTGGCCGCGAGTACCGAACTCCAGGCGCAAATCACTGCCCTGGTGCACATAACTGAGCGCGTCCAGCGGCACGAGGCGCTGAACTTCGCGGAAAAACAGACCGAGGATGCGTTGCGGCT
This sequence comes from Pseudomonas sp. SCA2728.1_7, assembly GCF_018138145.1. Taxonomy (NCBI): domain Bacteria; kingdom Pseudomonadati; phylum Pseudomonadota; class Gammaproteobacteria; order Pseudomonadales; family Pseudomonadaceae; genus Pseudomonas; species Pseudomonas sp. SCA2728.1_7. The sequence goes on from NZ_CP073104.1 coordinate 5,994,258, forward strand.
CAAGGCTGGTCTGCAGTTGCAGGCTCATTTGCTGGCGCAGTTGCGCCAGGCTGGCCGGTCGCTCCAGAAGGGGAGGCAGTTGACCAAAGCCCAGGCGTTGCAATTTGGCACTGTCAAAGTCAATTGCATTGGTCTGGGAGGGTGATTTCATATGGCGTGAACCCTTAGCGGTAAGTCCGTCTTACAGGCTGGGTGAGAGCGGCTATGGGCTGCGCGTCATACTGATCCATCAGTCCCGTAGGACGTTTGGCGTAAGTCTAGTCTGCCGGATGACGATTAGTCAGCTATCGAAATCGGCTTCGCCCCATTGCCTTCACGCGGCTTGCTTTGAGGGAGATTAGAGCGAAAGTCGTGCCATTCAGTTCGGTTTTATTTAAACCGTTTGTAATCAATGGCTTGGCTTTGAAGGTGTGAGGTAGGTGCTGGAAAATTGACTGGATTGTGACGCTCTCGGGCGGCAAATGCATGCCGCGACAGGAATCTGCCGCGGCAACAAATGCGACGTATGGCAGTTATTGCGCGTTGAACGCCTGACCGTTGATGCCGGTGCTGTCAGGGCCCATCAGGTACAGGTAAACCGGCATGATTTCTTCCGGTGTCGGATTGTTCAGTGGGTTTTCGCCCGGATAGGCTTGCGCACGCATGCTTGTGCGGGTGCCGCCCGGGTTGATGCTGTTGGAGCGTACTGGCGCCACACCGTCGACTTCATCGGCCAGGGTTTGCATCAGACCTTCGGTGGCGAACTTCGACACGCCATAGGCGCCCCAGTACGCCCGACCCTTGCGGCCGACGCTGCTGGAAGTGAACACCACCGATGCATCCTGTGACAGCTTGAGCAGCGGCAGCAGGGTGCTGGTCAGCATGAACATGGCGTTGACGTTGACCTGCATGACGCGCATGAAGTTTTCGCCGGACAACTGCTCGATCGGCGTGCGTGGGCCGATGATCGAAGCGTTGTGCAGCAAACCGTCGAGGTGGCCGAATTCGGCTTCGATCATCGCTGCCAGTTCATCGTACTGATGAGGCAGGGCGGTTTCGAGGTTGAACGGAATCACCGCCGGTTGCGGATGGCCTGCCGCTTCGATTTCGTCGTAGACCTGGGTCAGATTGGCTTCGGTCTTGCCCAGCAGCAATACCGTAGCGCCATGAGCGGCGTAGGTTTTCGCCGCAGCCGCACCAATGCCACGACCGGCACCGGTGACCAGAATGACCCGATCCTTGAGCAATTCGGGACGAGCGGAGTAATCAAACATAAAAACCTCATCAAGTCAGATCGTTCCCACGCTCTGCGTGGGAATGCAGCCAGTGACGCTCTGCGTCAGGTCTCAGCAGCTGCAAAGCGCGCTATCGAGCACCTTGCGCAACTCCGACGGATGATCCACCACCACGTCCGCACCCCAATGACGTGGGTTGTCGTCCGGGTGGATGTAGCCGAACGTCACCGCTGCCGTTTTCGTACCGGCATCGCGCCCCGATTCGATATCGCGCAGATCATCGCCGACAAACAGCACCGTCGATGGATCCAGATCAAGCATCTTGCATGCAAGGATCAACGGCTCCGGATCCGGCTTGCTGTTTTTCACGTGATCCGGGCAGATCAGCAGTGCCGAACGCTCGGCCAGCCCCAGTTGTTGCATGATCGGCTCGGCAAAGCGCAGCGGCTTGTTGGTGACCACGCCCCAGATCAAATTGGCCTTTTCGATGTCGGCGAGCAGTTCACCCATACCGTCGAACAGCTTGCTGTGCACCGCGCAACCGACCAGATAGCGCTCGAGGAACTCCAGACGCAGTTCTTCGAAGCCCGGCGACTCGGGGTCCATCGAGAACGTCACCGCAACCATGGCCTTGGCGCCGCCGGAGATCTCGTCGCGGATGTGCTTGTCGTTGATCGGCGGCAAGCCACGATCGGCGCGCATCGCCTGGCAGATGGCAATGAAGTCCGGCGCCGTGTCGAGCAAGGTGCCGTCCATGTCGAAGAGAACTGCTCTGATGGCCATCGGCTTACTCCTCGCGCAGGGTCTGGATCATGTAGTTGACGTCAACGTCGTTGGCCAGCTTGTAGTGCTTGGTCAGCGGGTTGTAGGTCAGGCCGATGATGTCCTTGACGGTCAGGCCGGCCATGCGGCTCCAGGCACCGAGCTCGGACGGGCGGATGAATTTCTTGAAGTCGTGAGTGCCGCGCGGCAGCAGCTTCATGATGTATTCGGCGCCGATGATGGCGAACAGGTACGCCTTCGGGTTGCGGTTGATGGTCGAGAAGAACACCTGGCCACCGGGCTTGACCATGCGGAAGCAGGCGCGAATCACCGACGACGGATCAGGCACGTGCTCGAGCATTTCCAGGCAAGTGACCACGTCGAACTGCTCAGGCATTTCTTCGGCCAGGGCTTCGGCGGTGATCTGGCGGTATTCGACGCTGACGCCGGATTCCAGCTGATGCAATTGCGCGACCGCCAGTGGCGCTTCGCCCATGTCGATGCCCATCACGGTGGCGCCACGCTGGGCCATGGCTTCGCTGAGGATGCCGCCGCCGCAACCGACGTCGAGGACTTTCTTGCCGGCCAGATTAACCCGCTCGTCAATCCAGTTGACCCGCAGCGGGTTGATGTCGTGCAGCGGTTTGAATTCGCTTTCGCGGTCCCACCAGCGATGGGCCAGGGCTTCGAATTTGGCGATTTCGGCGTGGTCGACATTACTCATGTTAAATCCTCTGAAACTTGAAAAAGGCTGTAGCCCTGGCGTTCGCGCCGGGGTGTTTACGATTCGGTGTGGCCGCTGATGCGCTGGCCCCAGGCCCGGGCGGTGACGCCCAGCTGTTCTTCATCCAGTCGCGTCAGGCGGCGGTCGTCGAGCAGTTGTTTGCCGGCGACCCACAGGTGTTTCACGCAATCGCGACCGGTGGCATATATAAGTTGCGAAACCGGGTCGTACACCGGTTGCTGCGCCAGGCCGGACAGGTCGAAAGCGACGATGTCGGCGGCTTTGCCGATTTCCAGCGAGCCAACCTGTGCTTCGATTCCCAGTGCGCGCGCGCCATTCAGGGTGGCCATGCGCAGCGCCCGATGGGCGTCCAGCGCGGTGGCGGAGCCGGCGACGGCTTTGGCCAGCAGGGCGGCGGTGCGGGTTTCGCCGAGCAGATCGAGATCGTTATTGCTGGCGGCGCCATCGGTGCCGACCGCGACATTTACCCCAGCCTGCCACAAACGCTCGACCGGGCAGAAGCCGCTGGCGAGTTTCAGGTTGGATTCCGGGCAATGGATCACGCTGGTGTTGCTTTCTACCAGCAACGCCAGGTCATCCTCGCTGATCTGGGTCATGTGCACGGCCTGGAAGCGCGGGCCCAGCAGACCGAGACGGCCGAGGCGAGCGAGCGGACGTTCGCCGCGCTGCTCCAGTGACTGCTGAACTTCGAAAGCGGTTTCGTGCACGTGCATGTGGATCGAGGCGTCCAGTTCCTCGGCAATCACGCGGATTTTCTCCAGGTTTTCGTCGCCGACGGTGTACGGTGCATGAGGGCCGAAAGTGATCTTGATCCGTTCATGGTGCTTGAGATCGCCGAACAACTCGACGCCCTGACGAATGGCTTCATCTGCACTGCTGGCGCCCGGAATCGGGAAATCAAGGATCGGAATCGCGATTTGCGCGCGAATGCCGCTGTTATGCACGCGTTCGCTGGCGAATTTCGGAAAGAAATACATGTCCGAGAAACAAGTGATGCCGCCCTTGATCTGCTCGGCGATGGCCAGATCGGTGCCGTCGCGGACGAATTCTTCATCGACCCATTTCGCTTCGGCCGGCCAGATGTGGTTTTCCAGCCAGGTCATCAGCGGCAGATCATCGGCCAGACCGCGGAACAGCGTCATCGCCGCGTGGCCGTGGGCATTGATCAGGCCCGGAGCGAGCAGCACGTCCGGCAGTTCGCGGATTTCCGTGGCGTTACACTTCAATGCTTCGGCGCGCGGGCCGATAAACACGATGCGACCGTCGCGGATGCCCAGGCCGTGCTCCTTGAGCACAACGCCTGCAGGTTCGACGGGTACCAGCCAGGTCGGCAGCAATAATAAGTCGAGCGCAATGGCAGGTTTCGGCATCGAGGGTCGGTTCCAGTGCTTTTGTAAAGGATGGCGAAGTATACCCGAGCGTCTTCGCGGGGGGATCGCTATAATCGGCGGCTTTTGTTCATGAGTGCGGGGTGTAGGATGCGCGATCGACTGTTGGCTGCGGAAAAAGTGAAGGCCATCGATTGGCGTGACGGCGCGCTGCACCTGCTGGATCAGCGTATTTTGCCGTTCGAGGAAACCTGGATTGCCTACACCAGCGCCGCGGGCGTGGCTGAAGCGATTCGCTCGATGGTGGTGCGCGGTGCGCCGGCCATTGGCATCAGTGCGGCTTATGGCATCGTCCTCGCAGCGCGTGCGCGGATCGCTGAGGGCGGCGACTGGTATGCGGCGCTGGAAGAGGATTTCGCTTTGCTGGCGGATTCTCGTCCGACCGCGGTCAATCTTTTCTGGGCCCTGGGGCGCATGCACGATCGCCTCGACCGCCTGAAGGAAAACGCCGATCCGCTGGCGGCGCTCGAAGCCGAAGCCATCGCCATTCACGAAAGCGACCGCGAAGCCAACCTGACCATGGCGCAACTCGGCGTTGATCTGATTCGCAAGCACCAGGGCAATGCCCAGGCGATTCTGACCCACTGCAATACTGGCGCGCTGGCCACTGGCGGTTTCGGCACGGCGCTGGGGGTGATTCGTGCGGCTTATCTGGAAGGCATGGTCGAGCGTGTGTACGCCGACGAAACCCGTCCATGGCTGCAGGGCTCGCGCCTGACTGCGTGGGAGCTGGCCAATGAAGGCATCCCGGTGACGCTGAATGCCGACTCCGCCGCCGCGCACATCATGAAAACCAAAGGCGTGACCTGGGTGATCGTTGGTGCGGACCGCATCACCGCCAACGGCGACGTGGCCAACAAGATCGGCACCTATCAACTGGCGGTCAACGCCATGCACCACGGTGTGCGCTTCATGGTCGTGGCGCCGAGTTCGACCATTGACATGAATCTGGCCAGCGGTGACGACATCCCGATCGAAGAACGTGATGGTGCCGAGTTGCTGGAAGTTGGCGGCAAGCGTGTAGGCGCGGACGTTGAAGCGTTCAACCCGGTGTTTGACGTGACCCCGGCGGACCTGATCGATGCGATCGTCACCGAAAAGGGCATCGTCGAGCGCCCGGATACCGCGAAAATGGCCCAGTTGATGTGCCGCAAGCGCCTGCACTGATTGGCTTGATGTCTGCGTTGTCTTCTTCGCGAGCAGGCTCGCTCCCACAGGTTTTGTGATCACCACAGAACAATGTGGGAGCGAGCCTGCTCGCGAAGGGGCCCTAAATGTCAATAAACATCCCCAAACCAAGCCTGAATTCTGCATTCAAAGAAGCTCTGAGCCTCTCTCGTCCCCGTTAAGCCTGTCACCGGTCAACTAACTATGCTCCATGCGCATCAGGGGGATAGGTGCGTGGCGGCCTTTGTGATAACATCCGGCGTTTTCCGAGGCAGCTCCACGGAGCTGTCTTTACTGCGCAAATCCACTCTTCAGATTGTTGATTTGTCGTAAGTCGGCGCATGGCACTCGGCCTGCCTCGACGAGCTTCGTTGGTCCCATATGGATATGACGAAGTTTCACCAGAAAAAGGAATCAGGCTTCTCATGGGCGAACTGGCCAAAGAAATCCTCCCGGTCAATATCGAAGACGAGCTGAAACAGTCCTACCTCGACTACGCGATGAGCGTGATCGTCGGCCGTGCACTGCCGGATGCGCGCGATGGCCTCAAGCCCGTGCACCGTCGCGTACTGTTCGCGATGAGCGAGCTGGGCAACGACTTCAACAAGCCGTACAAGAAATCTGCCCGTGTTGTCGGCGACGTGATCGGTAAGTATCACCCGCACGGTGATACCGCGGTGTACGACACCATCGTTCGTATGGCTCAGCCTTTCTCCCTGCGCTACCTGCTGGTAGACGGTCAGGGCAACTTCGGTTCGGTCGACGGCGACAACGCTGCGGCCATGCGATACACCGAAGTGCGCATGACCAAGCTGGCGCACGAACTGCTGGCTGACCTGCACAAAGAAACCGTGGACTGGGTGCCGAACTACGACGGCACCGAAATGATCCCGGCGGTCATGCCGACCCGTATTCCCAACCTGCTGGTCAACGGTTCCAGCGGTATCGCCGTGGGCATGGCGACCAACATTCCGCCGCACAACCTCGGTGAAGTCATCGACGGTTGCTTGGCACTCATCGACAACCCTGAGCTGACCGTCGATGAACTGATGCAATACATCCCCGGTCCGGACTTCCCGACCGCTGCGATCATCAACGGTCGCGCCGGCATCATCGAAGCCTACCGCACCGGTCGCGGGCGTATTTACATGCGCGCCCGTTCGATCATTGAAGACATCGACAAGGTCGGTGGTCGTCAGCAGATCGTCATCACCGAACTCCCTTACCAGCTGAACAAGGCGCGTCTGATCGAGAAGATCGCCGAGCTGGTCAAAGAGAAAAAGCTGGAAGGCATCACCGAACTGCGCGACGAGTCCGACAAGGACGGTATGCGCGTCGTGATCGAACTGCGTCGCGGCGAAGTGCCTGAGGTGATCCTCAACAATCTCTACGCCCAGACCCAGCTGCAATCGGTTTTCGGCATCAACATCGTTGCGCTGATCGATGGCCGCCCACGCATCCTGAACCTCAAGGATCTGCTGGAAGCCTTCGTCCGTCACCGTCGCGAAGTCGTTACCCGTCGCACCGTGTTCGAACTGCGCAAGGCGCGTGAGCGTGGCCACATCCTCGAAGGCCAGGCCGTTGCCCTGTCGAACATCGACCCGGTGATTGCCCTGATCAAGGCCTCGCCGACACCGTCGGAAGCGAAAGAAGCGCTGATCAGCACGCCGTGGGAATCCTCGGCCGTGGTCGCGATGGTTGAACGTGCCGGTGCCGATTCGTGCCGTCCGGAAAACCTCGATCCGCAATACGGTCTGCGCGAGGGCAAGTACTTCCTGTCGCCAGAACAGGCGCAAGCCATTCTGGAACTGCGTCTGCACCGTCTGACCGGTCTGGAGCACGAAAAACTGCTGGCCGAGTATCAAGAGATCCTCAACCAGATCGGCGAGCTGATCCGCATCCTCAACAGCGCTGTGCGCCTGATGGAAGTGATCCGCGAAGAGCTGGAAGTGATCCGCGCCGAATACGGCGACGTGCGCCGCACCGAAATTCTCGATGCCCGTCTCGACCTGACCCTGGGTGACATGATCCCGGAAGAAGAGCGCGTCGTGACCATTTCCCACGGTGGCTATGCCAAGACCCAGCCATTGGCTGCGTACCAGGCTCAGCGTCGTGGCGGTAAAGGCAAGTCGGCCACCGGCGTCAAGGATGAGGATTACATTGCTCACCTGCTGGTTGCCAACAGCCACACCACGCTGCTGCTGTTCTCCAGCAAAGGCAAGGTTTACTGGCTGAAGACCTACGAGATCCCGGAAGCGTCCCGCGCCGCCCGTGGTCGTCCGCTGGTCAACCTTCTGCCATTGAGCGAAGGCGAGTACATCACCACCATGCTGCCGGTCGATCTCGAAGCCATGAAGCGTCAGGCTGATGAAGAAGAAGCCGAAGGCGCCGAGGCTGATGTAGAAGAGATCGAAAACAGCAACGAGACTGATGAAGAGCGTCGCGCTCGCATCAAGGCTGCCGACCGCAAGAAAGCACCGTTCATCTTCATGTCGACCGCCAACGGTACTGTGAAGAAGACTCCGCTGGTGGCCTTCAGCCGTCAGCGCAGCGTCGGTCTGATCGCGCTGGAACTGGACGAAGGCGACATCCTGATCTCCGCCGCCATCACCGATGGCGAGCAGGAAATCATGCTGTTCTCCGACGGCGGCAAAGTGACGCGCTTCAAGGAATCCGAAGTTCGCGCCATGGGCCGTACCGCCCGCGGTGTGCGTGGTATGCGTCTGCCGGAAGGGCAGAAGCTGATTTCCATGCTGATTCCGGAAGAAGGCAGCGAAATCCTCACCGCTTCCGAGCGCGGCTACGGCAAGCGTACGGCGATCACCGAGTTCCCTGAGTACAAGCGTGGCGGTCAGGGCGTTATCGCCATGGTCAGCAACGAGCGTAACGGTCGTCTGGTCGGCGCGGTTCAGGTGCAGGACGGTGAAGAAATAATGCTGATCTCCGATCAGGGCACCCTGGTGCGTACCCGTGTCGACGAAGTGTCGAGCCTGGGTCGTAACACTCAAGGTGTCACGCTGATCAAGCTGGCCAAGGATGAAACCCTGGTCGGGCTGGAGCGGGTTCAGGAGCCTTCGGAAATCGAAGGTGAAGAGCTTGAAGGTGAAGAGGGCGAGGAATTCGAAGGCACTGTCGTAAACGACGATGCCGGTGAAGACCAGCAACTCGACGCCGCAGCAGACGAAGAACCGCAAGAATAAGCGGACAAACGAGGGGGCGGATGAAAATTCGCCCCCTTGTTATTTGTCCGGTGTGAAATTTCGTCAGGCAAGGAGATTCCCCTGTAGGAGTGAGCCTGCTCGCGATAGCGGTGTGTCAGTCAGCGAATGTTTATCTGATACACCGCTATCGCGAGCAGGCTCACTCCTACACTGGAAAGCGTTTCATCGCTGTTCCTGTGTCGACGGTCGATACGATTTAATGCGTGATATCAAATCAGAGCGAGATTGGATGTGAGCAAGCGAGCCTTTAACTTCTGCGCCGGTCCTGCGGCGCTTCCTGAAGCTGTCCTGCAACGTGCCCAGGGTGAACTCCTTGATTGGCACGGCAAGGGTCTGTCGGTCATGGAAATGAGCCATCGCAGCGATGAGTTCGTGTCCATCGCCACCCAGGCCGAGCAGGATCTGCGTGACCTGCTGAATATCCCGTCGAACTACAAAGTGCTGTTTCTGCAGGGCGGCGCCAGCCAGCAATTCGCGCAGATCCCACTGAACCTGCTGCCTGAAGGCGGCTCGGCCGACTACATCGATACCGGTATCTGGTCGCAGAAAGCCATCGAAGAAGCTTCGCGCTACGGTCACGTCAACGTTGCCGCCACCGCCAAGCCTTACGACTATTTCGCCATTCCGGGCCAGAACGAGTGGAAGCTGTCGAAAGACGCTGCTTACGTTCACTACGCGCCGAACGAAACCATCGGCGGTCTGGAATTCCAGTGGATCCCGGAAACCGGCGACGTGCCGCTGGTAGCTGACATGTCTTCGGACATTCTGTCGCGTCCAGTCGACATCTCGCGTTTCGGCATGATCTACGCCGGCGCGCAGAAAAACATCGGCCCGAGCGGCATCGTCGTCAACATCATCCGCGAAGACTTGCTGGGCAAAGCACGTTCGCTGTGCCCGACCATGCTCGACTATAAAGTCGCGGCGGATAACGGCTCGATGTACAACACCCCGCCGACCCTGGCCTGGTATCTGTCCGGCCTGGTGTTCCAGTGGCTGAAAGAGCAGGGCGGCGTTGAAGCCATCGCCAAACTGAATGACGTCAAGCAGCGCACACTGTACGACTTCATCGACGCCAGCGGCCTCTACAGCAACCCGATCAACAAGTCGGATCGCTCGTGGATGAACGTGCCGTTTCGTCTGGCTGACGATCGTCTGGACAAGCCGTTCCTCGTCGGTGCCGAAGAGCGCGGCCTGCTCAATCTGAAGGGCCACCGCTCCGTGGGCGGCATGCGCGCCTCCATCTACAACGCCGTCGACATCACCGCGGTTAACACGCTGGTGGCGTACATGGCTGAATTCGAGAAGGAACACGGCTGATGTCCGAGCAAGAACTCAAGGCACTGCGCGTTCGTATTGACGCTCTGGACACCAAAGTCATGGAGCTGATCAGTGAACGTGCGCGTTGCGCCCAGGAAGTCGCGCGAGTAAAGATGGCCTCGCTGGCCGAAGGCGAAGTGCCGGTGTTCTATCGTCCTGAGCGCGAAGCTCAGGTGCTCAAGCGCGTGATGGAGCGCAATCAGGGGCCGCTGGGCAACGAAGAGATGGCGCGGTTGTTCCGCGAAATCATGTCGTCGTGCCTGGCGCTGGAGCAGCCGCTGAAAGTGGCTTACCTCGGCCCTGAAGGCACCTTCACTCAAGCAGCGGCCATGAAGCACTTCGGTCATGCGGTGATCAGCAAGCCAATGGCGGCGATCGACGAAGTGTTCCGTGAAGTGGCGGCTGGTGCGGTGAATTTTGGCGTGGTGCCGGTGGAAAACTCCACCGAAGGCGCGGTCAACCACACGCTGGACAGCTTCCTCGAACACGACATGGTGATCTGTGGCGAAGTCGAGCTGCGTATTCACCATCACCTGTTGGTCGGTGAAAACACCAAGACCGACAGCATCAGTCGCATCTACTCCCACGCGCAGTCGCTGGCTCAGTGCCGCAAGTGGCTGGACGCGCATTACCCGAATGTCGAGCGCGTCGCGGTTTCCAGCAATGCCGAAGCGGCCAAGCGGGTTAAAGGCGAGTGGAACTCGGCGGCGATCGCCGGTGACATGGCGGCAGGGCTGTACGGCCTGACCCGTCTGGCCGAGAAGATCGAAGACCGTCCGGACAACTCGACGCGCTTCCTGATGATCGGTAATCAGGAAGTGCCGCCAACCGGCGACGACAAGACTTCGATCATCGTGTCGATGAGCAACAAGCCTGGCGCGCTCCACGAGCTGCTGGTGCCGTTCCACGACAACGGGATCGACCTGACCCGTATCGAAACGCGTCCGTCGCGCAGCGGCAAATGGACCTACGTGTTCTTCATCGACTTTGTCGGACACCACCGTGATCCGTTGATCAAGGGTGTGCTGGAAAAGATCAGTCAGGAAGCAGTAGCACTCAAAGTGCTGGGTTCCTACCCGAAAGCAGTTCTCTAAGGGGCGGTAGCAAATGAGTGGCAACTTCCTCGCTCTGGCACAGCCGGGCGTGCAACAACTTTCGCCGTACGTTCCGGGCAAGCCTGTGGACGAACTGGCGCGCGAGCTGGATCTGGATCCGGCAAAAATCGTCAAGCTGGCGAGCAACGAAAACCCGTTGGGTGCCAGCCCGAAAGCCTTGGCGGCAATCCGCGAAGAGCTGGCCGAACTGACTCGTTATCCGGACGGCAACGGTTTCGCGCTGAAATCGCTGCTGGCCGAGCAATGCCGTGTCGAGCTGAGCCAGGTCACGCTGGGCAACGGCTCCAACGACATTCTTGAACTGGTTGCGCGCGCCTATCTGGCGCCGGGCCTGAATGCGGTGTTCAGTGAGCACGCTTTCGCTGTGTACCCGATCGCCACTCAGGCAGTTGGCGCGCAAGCCAAAGTAGTGCCGGCCAAGGATTGGGGGCACGACCTGCCGGCGATGCTCGCGGCCATCGATGCCAATACCCGCGTGGTGTTCATCGCCAACCCGAACAACCCGACCGGCACCTGGTTCGGCGCGGAAGCGCTGGACGAGTTCCTGCAGGATGTTCCGGAGCACGTGTTGGTGGTGCTCGACGAGGCGTACATCGAATACGCCGAAGGCAGCGATCTGCCGGACGGTCTGGATTTCCTTGCCGCTTACCCGAATCTGCTGGTCTCGCGCACCTTCTCCAAGGCCTATGGTCTGGCGGCATTGCGCGTTGGCTACGGCCTGTCGACTCCGGTTGTCGCCGATGTGCTGAACCGTGTTCGCCAGCCATTCAACGTTAACAGTCTCGCCCTCGCGGCAGCCTGTGCGGCGCTGAAGGATGAGGAATATCTGGCGCAAAGCCGTCAACTCAACGAGGCGGGCATGCAGCAGTTGCAGGCCGGTTTCCGTGAGTTGGGCTTGAGCTGGATCGAATCCAAAGGCAACTTCATCTGCGTCGATCTCGCTCAAGTCGCGGCCCCGGTGTTTCAGGGCTTGCTGCGTGAAGGCGTGATCGTGCGTCCGGTGGCCAACTACGGCATGCCGAACCACCTGCGAGTGACCATCGGTCTGCCGGCGGAAAACAGCCGCTTCCTCGAAGCGCTGCGCAAGGTTCTGGCTCGTGGGTGATGTCACTGCACTGCAATCTGCTGCACCTATGATCGGGCGCCTTGTGGTGGTCGGTCTGGGGTTGATCGGTGGTTCGTTTGCCAAAGGCTTGCGTGAAAGTGGCATCTGCCGCGAAGTGGTCGGGGTCGATCTCGATCCGCAATCGCGCAAGCTGGCGGTCGAGTTGGGTGTGGTCGATCGTTGTGAAGATGATCTGGTGGTGGCCTGTCAGGGCGCTGACGTGATTCAGCTGGCGGTGCCGATTCTGGCCATGGAGAAAGTGCTCGCGCGTTTGGCGAGTATTGATCTGGGGGCGGCGATTCTGACCGATGTCGGCAGCGCCAAAGGCAATGTGGTGCGCGCGGCGACCGAGGCGTTTGGCGGCATGCCGTCGCGTTTCGTGCCGGGCCATCCGATTGCCGGTTCCGAGCAGAGCGGGGTGGAAGCCTCCAATGCCGAGCTGTTCCGTCGCCATAAAGTGATCCTCACGCCGCTTGAGCAAACCGACCCGGCCGCGTTGGCGGTGGTTGATCGTCTGTGGCGCGAATTGGGCGCTGACGTCGAGCACATGCAGGTCGAGCGTCACGATGAAGTGCTGGCTGCGACCAGTCATTTGCCGCACCTGCTGGCCTTTGGTCTGGTCGATTCGTTGGCCAAGCGCAATGAAAATCTTGAGATCTTCCGTTACGCTGCGGGCGGTTTCCGCGATTTCACAAGAATCGCCGGAAGCGACCCGGTGATGTGGCACGACATCTTCCTCGCCAACCGCGAGGCTGTCCTGCGCACACTCGATACATTTCGCAGCGACCTCGACGCCTTGCGCGACGCGGTCGATGCAGGGGATGGGCACCAATTGTTGGGCGTTTTCACTCGCGCCCGGGTTGCCCGCGAGCATTTCAGTAAAATCCTGGCCCGCAGGGCCTATGTGGACGCTATGAATTCCAACGATCTGATCTTCCTGGCTCAACCTGGTGGCCGCCTGTCCGGTCGGATTCGCGTACCGGGTGACAAATCGATTTCCCACCGCTCGATCATGCTCGGCTCGCTGGCCGAAGGCGTCACCGAAGTGGAAGGCTTCCTTGAAGGCGAAGATGCTCTGGCAACCTTGCAGGCATTCCGCGACATGGGCGTGGTCATCGAAGGCCCGCATCACGGCCGCGTGACCATCCACGGTGTCGGCCTGCATGGCCTGAAGCCGGCACCGGGCCCGATCTATCTGGGCAACTCCGGCACCTCGATGCGTCTGCTGTCCGGTTTGCTGGCCGCGCAGAACTTCGACAGTGTTTTGACGGGTGATGCGTCGCTTTCGAAGCGCCCGATGAATCGCGTAGCCAATCCACTGCGTGAAATGGGCGCGGTGATTGAAACTGCTGCCGAAGGTCGTCCGCCGATGACCATTCGTGGCGGCCACAAGCTCAAAGGTCTGACTTACACCATGCCGATGGCCAGTGCTCAGGTGAAGTCCTGCCTGCTGCTCGCCGGTCTGTACGCTGAAGGCAAGACCACTGTGACCGAGCCGGCTCCGACTCGCGACCACACCGAGCGCATGCTGCGTGGTTTCGGTTATCCGGTCAGCGTTGAAGGCGCTACGGCTTCGGTCGAATCCGGCGGCAAGCTGACAGCGACTCACATTGAAGTTCCGGGCGACATCTCGTCGTCAGCGTTCTTCCTTGTAGCGGCCTCGATCGCCGAAGGTTCGGAGCTGGTGCTCGAGCACGTCGGCATCAACCCGACTCGTACCGGCGTGATCGACATCCTGCGCCTGATGGGTGCGGACATCACTCTGGAAAATCAGCGTGAAGTCGGCGGCGAGCCGGTGGCTGATCTGCGCGTGCGGGCAGCTAAACTCAAAGGTATCGAGATTCCGGAAGAGCTGGTTCCGCTGGCTATCGACGAATTCCCGGTGCTGTTCGTTGCGGCTGCCTGCGCCGAAGGGCGTACCGTGCTGACTGGCGCTGAAGAGCTGCGGGTCAAGGAATCGGATCGCATTCAGGTCATGGCAGACGGTCTGTTAGCGCTGGGCGTGAAATGCCAGCCGACCCCGGACGGCATCATCATCGACGGCGGCCAGATCGGCGGCGGCGAAGTGCATGGTCATGGCGATCACCGTATTGCAATGGCATTCAGCGTGGCATCGTTGCGCGCCACTGCGCCTATTCGCATCCATGATTGCGCCAACGTCGCGACGTCGTTCCCGAACTTCCTCGCGCTGTGCGAGCAGGTCGGTATTCGTGTGGCACAAGAGGCTCAGTCGTGAAGAACATTGCACCGGTCATCACCATTGATGGGCCAAGCGGCTCGGGCAAGGGCACCGTAGCCGGGATTCTGGCCAAGCGTCTGGGCTGGAATCTGCTGGACTCCGGTGCGCTTTATCGCCTGCTGGCGTTTGCTGCGCACAACCATGGTGTCGACCTGACCAATGAAGAGCTGCTGAAGAAACTCGCCGCTCATCTGGATGTTCAGTTCATTGCGGCGACCGATGGTCAGTTGCAAAGGATCATTCTGGAAGGTGACGAAGTCAGCGATGTCATCCGCACTGAAAGCGTCGGCTCCGGCGCTTCGCAAGTGGCCGCACTGCCGGCCGTGCGCGAGGCGCTGCTGCAGCGCCAGCGCGCATTCCAGGAGGCGCCGGGCCTGGTGGCCGATGGTCGCGACATGGGTACGGTGGTTTTTCCGGATGCGCCGCTGAAGATTTTCCTGACCGCCAGTGCCGAGGAGAGGGCGCGCCGTCGATATTTGCAGTTGAAGGGCAAAGTCGAGGGTGTTAGTCTGTCGAGTCTGCTAGATGAGATCCGTGCACGCGACGAGCGTGACACCCAGCGAGCGGTAGCCCCGCTTAAGCCGGCGGCTGACGCCATACAGCTGGATTCCACGGAGTTGTCCATCGATCAGGTGCTTGAACGCATCATGAGCGAGATCGCCATTCGCGATATCGCCGGGTGACCAAGAAGGCCACAGGGGACCAGTCATAGTCCTGCGGCGCTTCTTCTATATGAAACTAACCCACACCGTCTGGGGTGTGGAGATGGGCGTATCCTTCGCCCTCATTTACAGGAATTAAAATGAGCGAAAGCTTTGCGGAACTCTTTGAAGAAAGCCTAAAAACCCTGAACCTTCAGGCAGGCTCCATCATCACCGGTGTTATCGTTGATATCGATTACCAGGCTCGCTGGGTAACCGTTCACGCTGGCCTGAAGTCTGAAGCACTCATCCCGCTTGAGCAGTTCTACAACGACGCTGGCGATCTGACTATCAATGTCGGTGACGAAGTTCACGTTGCTCTGGACTCGGTTGAAGACGGTTTCGGTGAAACCAAGCTGTCCCGTGAAAAAGCCAAGCGCGCTGAGTGCTGGATCGTTCTGGAAGCAGCATTCGCAGCTGAGGAAGTGGTCAAGGGCGTTATCAACGGTAAGGTTAAAGGCGGCTTCACTGTCGACGTTAACGGCATCCGTGCGTTCCTGCCAGGTTCCCTGGTTGACGTCCGTCCAGTGCGCGACACCACGCACCTGGAAGGCAAAGAGCTGGAATTCAAGGTCATCAAGCTGGACCAGAAGCGCAACAACGTTGTCGTTTCCCGTCGCAGCGTCCTGGAAGCCGAGAACTCCGCCGAGCGTGAAGCTCTGCTGGAATCCCTGCAGGAAGGCCAGCAAGTCAAAGGTATCGTCAAAAACCTCACCGATTACGGCGCATTCGTCGATCTGGGTGGCGTGGACGGCCTGCTGCACATCACCGACATGGCCTGGAAGCGCATCAAGCATCCTTCCGAGATCGTCAACGTTGGTGACGAAATCGACGTCAAGGTTCTGAAATACGATCGCGAACGCAACCGTGTTTCCCTGGGCCTGAAGCAACTGGGCGAAGATCCATGGGTTGCTATCAAAGCCCGTTACCCAGAAAGCACTCGCGTTACCGCTCGTGTAACCAACCTGACCGACTACGGCTGCTTCGCTGAGCTGGAAGAAGGCGTTGAAGGTCTGGTGCACGTTTCGGAAATGGACTGGACCAACAAGAACATCCACCCTTCGAAAGTCGTACAAGTCGGCGACGAAGTGGAAGTTATGGTTCTGGACATCGACGAAGAGCGTCGTCGTATCTCCCTGGGCATCAAGCAGTGCAAATCTAACCCATGGGAAGATTTCTCTGGTCAGTTCAACAAGGGCGATAAAATCTCCGGCACCATCAAGTCGATCACCGATTTCGGTATCTTCATTGGTCTGGACGGCGGCATCGACGGTCTGGTTCACCTGTCCGACATCTCCTGGAACGAAGTGGGCGAAGAAGCTGTTCGTCGTTTCAAGAAGGGCGACGAGCTGGACACCGTTATCCTGTCGGTTGACCCAGAGCGCGAGCGTATCTCCCTGGGTATCAAGCAACTGGAAAGCGATCCGTTCTCCGAGTACGTCTCGGTTAACGACAAAGGCGCAATCGTTACTGGCACCGTGAAAGAAGTTGACGCCAAAGGCGCCATCATCGTTCTGGCCGACGATATCGAAGCGACTCTGAAAGCCTCCGAAATCAGCCGTGACCGCGTTGAAGATGCGCGCAACGTTCTGAAAGAAGGCCAGGAAGTAGAAGCCAAGATCATCAGCGTTGATCGCAAGAGCCGCGTAATCCAGCTGTCGATCAAATCGAAAGACGATGCTGAAGAGAAAGAAGCTATCCAGAGCCTGAAAGCAGCTCCGGAAGGCGAAGCAGCTGACACCACTATGGCGGCACTGCTGCGTCAAGCAATGGCCAAACAGAACTAAGTTCTGCTTGATCATGAAAAAGGGCGACTTCGGTCGCCCTTTTTTGTGCCTGCGATTTAGTGCTTCGTGGTTTGTGTGAGGATTCTGGTGAAACCAATCTTGCTTCCGGGCGGTCTGTTTCTTTAATCGGATCAATCGCCTATTCACGACTAAGCTTGGTCTTAAGCGTGTAGTCGTCGGGCAGTTGCCTGGCATAAGGAAGTGGATGAACAAGTTTATTGTCCTCATGGCTGTACTGGTTCTGGCTGGCTGTACGACCAGTGCCAAGACCCATGCTGTGCGTGGTGTCAGTGGTATAGAGGTCGATTGCTCCGGGTTGGGCTCTGGCTGGGAGAAATGCCAGAGGCGCGCGGCAAAGGAGTGCAAGGGCGCGGGGTACAAAGTGATCACCCGATCAGATGATGCCAAGGATGAAGATGAGTTTCCTTTTGGCTTCAACCCTGCGGGCTATGTGACACGTACCATGCTGGTGATATGTCGTTGAGTATGCCGTGCCCTGTTTGTTGCTGTGATGCCCTGAAAACGGGCGTTCCAACGCGGTGGAAGATATGTCAATCCCTGGGCTGTTCAAAATCTTCCGGGCGTGCTAAAACCTTTCAAGCGCTGATCTAGCTGCTTGAAAAAGAAGGGAAAAATATGACGAAGTCGGAGTTGATCGAACGAATTGTCACCCATCAAGGGCTGCTCTCATCCAAGGATGTGGAGTTGGCCATCAAGACCATGCTTGAACAAATGTCCCAGTGTCTGGCCACCGGTGATCGCATCGAGATTCGTGGGTTTGGCAGTTTCTCCCTGCACTACCGCGCGCCGCGCGTCGGTCGCAATCCCAAGACCGGCCAGTCCGTCAGTCTTGACGGTAAATTCGTTCCGCATTTCAAGCCGGGTAAAGAGCTCCGTGACCGGGTGAATGAGGAAGAGGAGGAGGGGGTTTGACAATCGTTATCTCTAAAGGGGTTACTCATGCGTAACCTCAAGCGCATATTTGTCGGTGTTTTTATTTTATTGCTGGTGCTGGCGGTTCTGGCGTTCGTGCTTGAGAACCAGCAGTCCGTATCGTTATTGTTTCTGGGTTTGTCCGGTCCGCAGTTGCCGGTTTCGCTGATCGTGGTGTTGGCGTTGCTTGTTGGTATGTTGATGGGGCCGGTACTTGGCTGGATTCTGGGGCGTTCGTCCAGAGCTGCGCGCAAGCGTCTTGTCTGAAAACGACAAGTGCGGGGCATCTGTCGAAATTGCGTCTCTAGCTGTCTTTATCCATTAGTAAAACGTTCACTAAGCTGTAAAATGCAACCCTTGTTCGACAGTGCCTCCAATGCACTTCGATTCAGACTGACTCTGACGGAAGCCTTCATGTCTGTCGGCTTCTGCATTCATGGATTAGATCGCGCTCGTAGATGGCGCTGTCCGCAGCTCAAGGGTATGGTTTCGCGTGAAAATTCTAGTAACCGGCGGCGCCGGGTTTATCGGCTCGGCAGTGATCCGTCACATTATCTCCAATACCACCGACTCCATCGTTAACGTCGATAAGCTGACTTACGCCGGAAACCTGGAATCACTGGCTGAAGTCAGTCAAAACTCTCGTTATGCATTCGAGCGTGTCGACATTTGCGACCGCGATCAGATTGATCGTGTCCTGCGTGAGCATCAACCGGATGCCATCATGCACCTGGCCGCAGAGTCCCATGTTGATCGCTCAATCTCCGGGCCGTCCGAGTTTATTCAAACCAACATCATCGGCACTTATACCCTGCTGGAGGCTGCACGCCACTACTGGGTTGCACTCGATGATGCACGCAAAAGCCACTTCCGCTTTCACCATATTTCGACTGATGAGGTTTACGGAGACCTCGAAGGTCCGGAAGATCTCTTTACCGAAACCACCCCGTATCAGCCTAGCTCGCCGTACTCGGCCAGCAAGGCCAGTTCTGACCACCTGGTTCGTGCATGGGCGCGCACATATGGTCTGCCGACGCTGGTCACCAACTGCTCGAACAACTACGGCCCTTGCCACTTTCCGGAGAAATTGATCCCGCTGATCATTCTCAATGCGCTGGAAGGTAAGCCTTTGCCAGTTTACGGGAAGGGTAATCAGGTCCGTGACTGGCTGTATGTCGAAGATCATGCCCGCGCTCTGTACAGAGTCGTGACCGAGGGCGTGATCGGCGAGACTTACAATATCGGTGGTCATAACGAAAAACAAAATATCGAAGTAGTGCACACACTTTGTGCGTTACTTGATGAGTTGCGTCCGGACTCTGCTCATCGTCCTCACGCAAGTTTGATCACTTATGTTCAGGATCGTCCCGGTCATGACCAGCGTTATGCGATCGACGCCAGCAAGATTCAGCGTGAGCTGGGGTGGACCCCGCAAGAAACCTTTGAGACCGGCATTCGCAAGACTGTCGAGTGGTATCTGAATAACACCGAATGGGTTGAGCACGTGAAAAGCGGCAGCTATCAACAATGGATCGATCAGAACTACGCCGATCGGTCGGGCAAGGTATGAAGATCCTTCTGCTCGGAAAGAGCGGTCAGGTAGGTTGGGAGCTTCAGCGCTCTCTTGCATCGCTTGGCGAGCTGGTCGCCCTGGATCGGCATCCCGTTGATGGTCTTTGCGGCGACTTGTCCGATCTCGATACTTTGCGAACTACAATCCGGACAGTTCGGCCTGACGTGATCGTCAATGCCGCAGCCTACACCGCTGTTGACAAGGCTGAATCCGAGACCGATCTGGCTGACCGCGTAAATGCTCAGGCAAGCCAGGTCATGGCCGAAGAAATGGCGATGGTGGGCGGGTGGCTGATCCACTACTCGACAGATTATGTCTTCAGCGGTCAGGGTGACAGGCCGTGGCAAGAGTCGGACGACGTTGCGCCTGTCAATCATTATGGTGCCAGCAAGCTTGCCGGTGAGCAGGCGATCATGGCGTCTGGCTGCAAATACCTGATCTTTCGCACGAGTTGGGTATTTGGTGCTCGAGGAAACAACTTCGCCAAGACCATGATGCGTTTGGCCAAGGATCGCGAAACACTCAACGTCATCGCTGATCAGATCGGCGCGCCGACGGGTGCGGATTTGATCGCCGACGTTACAGCTCTCGCTATTCAACAAGTGCTCAAGCGTCCAGAACTTGCAGGTCTCTACCATTTGGCTGCGGCGGGAGAGGTGTCCTGGCATGGCTATGCCAGTCATGTGATCGATTTCGCCAAGGCACAAGGTGAAGAGCTGGCAGTAACAGCGGTCAATCCCATCGATACAACCGCTTATCCAACGCCTGCACGCCGTCCGCTGAACTCACGGCTGAATACTCAAAAGCTGCGTGACAATTTTTCTCTACACTTGCCGGATTGGCAAAGTGGTGTAACCCGAATGCTTAGGGAAGTCCTGAACAAATGACCGCGACAAATCGTAAAGGCATAATCCTCGCCGGTGGGTCTGGCACTCGTCTGCACCCGCTGACCCTCGGTGTGTCCAAACAGATGCTGCCGATCTACGACAAGCCGATGATTTTCTATCCGCTGTCGGTTTTGATGCTGGCGGGGATGCGCGAGATTCTGATTATCTCTACACCTGAAGACTTGCCGCTATTCCGCAAATTGTTGGGAGATGGCAGTTTGTACGGCATCCAGCTGACTTATGCTGAGCAGCCAACTCCCGATGGTCTGGCGCAGGCTTTCATCATTGGTGAGGAATTCATTGGTGATGATCCTTGCTGTCTGATTCTGGGTGACAACATTTTCTATGGTCAGCACTTTTCTGACAACTTGCGTGCCGCCAGCACTCAAGAAAACGGTGCCACCGTGTTTGGCTACCATGTATCTGATCCGGAGCGTTTTGGTGTTGTTGAATTTGATGCGGCCGGCAAGGCTCTGAGCATCGAAGAGAAGCCGCTGAAACCCAAGTCCAACTACGCTGTGACCGGGTTGTACTTCTACGATAACGAAGTTGTTGAGATCGCCAAGAACATCAAGCCGTCCGAGCGTGGTGAGCTGGAAATTACTGACGTCAACCGTGCTTATCTTGAGCGCAAGAGCCTCAAGGTCGAAATGCTCGGAAGGGGCTTTGCCTGGCTGGATACTGGAACCCATGATTCGTTGCTGGAAGCCAGCCATTTCGTGCATACCATTGAGCAGCGTCAAGGCTTGAAGGTAGCGTGCCTTGAGGAAATTGCGTACCACAATGGCTGGATCACCGCCGCGCAGTTGGCGGCTCAGGCTGATGCTCTAAAGAAGACCGGTTATGGTCAATATCTGCAAAAACTGTTGGACTCGCCTTCCCATTGATCAAAAAGTTAAGTGCTTTTTGAGCGGTAGCGTTTAAACGTCCCGGACAGGAATGGCATGCCAGTAGAACATCCCAAGGTTGCGGTTTTGCTGGCTGCCTACAACGGTATGCGATGGATTGAGGAGCAGTTAGCCTCAGTCCTCGCCCAGTCGGCTGTTAACGTAACTATTTATATAAGTATTGACCCTTCTGATGATGGTACCGAGGTTTGGTGTCAGGCTTACGCCGCTGAGCACGCAAATGTCGTTCTATTACCTTCGGTCGGCCCCTTCGGCGGTGCCTCACGCAACTTCTTCAGATTGATTCGAGATGTCGATTTTGATGGGTACGACTTTGTCGCCTTCGCCGATCAGGATGACATTTGGCATCTTGATAAATTGCAGTGCGCGACTGATTCAATTCGAACTTTCAACGTAGATGCCTATTCCAGTAACGTCACCGCTTTCTGGGCGAACGGCCGTACTCGATTGCTGGACAAGGCTCAGCCGCAGGTTGCCTGGGATTTTCTATTTGAGGCAGCTGGCCCGGGTTGCACGTATGTGCTGAAGCAAAAGATGGCGAGATCCTTGAAGGCATCCCTGCTGGAGCATTGGGCTGATCTGCAGGCTGTCAGTCTGCATGACTGGTACTGCTACGCCTTTGCACGTAGCCACGGCTTCAAATGGTATATCGATCCGCGTCCCTCCATGGAGTATCGCCAACATGAGCGAAATCAGGTTGGAGCCAATACGGGGCTTGGTTCAATGATTGCGCGCTACAAAACAATTCATGATGGCTGGTGGTTTTCCCAAGTCCGGCTAATCGCTCGCGTGATAGGGCAGGATACCAATCCAATTGGCCAGGTCTCACTATGTCTTGGGCGGGGGCAACTAATAAGGCTCTCATTTAATGCCTGGAATTGTCGTCGGCGTGTGCGGGATAAAATATTTTTCTTTTTGATTTGCTGGGCTACGGCGTTGATTGGAAGTAGGCCTCGATGAAAGGACTGCAAGTTTTAGTCACGGGAGCTACCGGACTTGTCGGCGAGGCTGTTGTCTTCAGGTTATTGCTCGATAAACGATACACGCCCGTTGCTGCAGTCCGCGCAACTACACGCTTAAGTGGTTTATGTCGGATCGTTCCCTTTGACCTTGAGTTGCCGACAGGCATGCCAGAGTTGCGGGGCATAGACGTCATCGTTCACTGTGCGGCGAGAGTGCATGTTATGAACGAAAAGGGCGCGGACGGTTTAGCGGCGTTTCGAAAGATTAACGTCGAGGGTACTGTTCGGCTTGCCCGGCGTGCAGCCGAGTGCGGCGTGAAGCGTTTTATCTTTATCAGCTCGATCAAGGTGAACGGCGAAGGCACGCCTCGAAATAAAACGTTCAAGGCGACAGATTTGCCCGCACCGGTCGATGCTTATGGCATTTCAAAGCGTGAGGCAGAGGACGCATTACGGCAAGTATGCGAGGAAACCGGTATGGAGCTTGTTGTGATCCGGCCGCCACTTGTTTACGGACCCGGTGTCAAAGCCAATTTTCTTAGCATGGTACGTTGGCTTGATCGCGGTATACCCCTGCCATTAGGGGCTATTGATAACAGGCGCAGTCTGGTTGCAATCGGCAATTTGACGGACTTGGTGTTGACGTGTATCGATCACCCTGCTGCCGCAGGCGAAATATTTCTGGTTAGCGATGGTGAGGATCTTTCCACCACTCAATTGTTGCGTCGCACAGCGCTCGCCTTGGGCAAGTCTGCCAGGTTGGTGCCCGTACCTGCCGGACTTTTGCAAGCCGCCGCGTCAATGGTTGGCAAGTCAGGAATTGCCGAGCGCCTGTGTGGCAATTTACAAGTGGATATACAGCGCACCTGCGAATTGCTTGGCTGGCGTCCACCTATCAATACAGAAAAGGCTTTGCGTCAGACCGTCGAGCATTATCGGGATGAGACAAGATGATTTTTGCGTTATTGGTGGTGGTGTTTCTCGTTTCCTGGGGACTGACCGGTTTATTGCGCCGGTACGCGCTGTCCAAAAGCCTGATGGATATTCCGAATGAGCGTAGCGCTCATTCAGTTCCAACGCCCCGGGGTGGTGGCGTAGCAATTGTCGTTGCCTTTCTGCTGGCACTTCCAGTTTTGACGTCGTTGAACGTGCTGTCGCTGCCAATAACGATGGCATTGTCAGGGGCGGGATTGCTGACTGCGCTAATCGGCTTCGTCGATGACCATGGTCATATCGCTGCGCGGTGGAGGTTGCTAGGGCACTTCATCGCGGCGGGCTGGATATTGTTCTGGTTGAACGGGCTGGCACCCATCGAGCTGTTGGGTGTTTCATTGGCGCCGGCATGGATAGGCGGGATATTGGGTTCGATTTACCTTGTGTGGATGCTCAATCTTTACAATTTCATGGACGGTATCGATGGGTTGGCCAGCACTGAGGCTATCAGTGTATGCCTGGGGATGTGTCTGGTTTACTGGTGTGGTGGAGTTGCGGACCTGATCTGGGCCCCCATGGCACTGGCAGTGGCAGTTGCCGGCTTTCTATGCTGGAACTTCCCGCCAGCCCGGATTTTCATGGGGGATGCGGGTAGTGGCTTTCTTGGCATCATGCTTGGGGCCATGGCGATTCAAGCCGCCTGGAGCAAGCCCGAGCTGATTTGGAGCTGGTTGATTCTGTTGGGTGTTTTTATCGTCGATGCAACATGGACTCTTGTTCGCCGGCTCTTTCGCGGGGATAAGGTTTATCACGCCCATAGCAATCATGCTTATCAGAAAGCTGCGCGTCGCTGGGGTCATAAAAAGGTGACATTATGCGTCGCGGCGATCAACGTTGCCTTTCTGTTGCCATTGTCGATCCTGATAGTGCTCGGTCATTTGAGTCCTTTTACAGGGGCGGGTCTGGCGTATGTTCCGCTTGCCTGTCTTGCTTGCCGACTGGGTGCAGGCAAGCCATAAGTTCAAAACGCTGGAGTATCGGAGAGTTGTATCTGCTGCAGCTCGATGTGTTCTGGTAGCAGCGTTTGACGCATGTCATCGCGCCCTGACGAGCATGGTTCAAAATACCTGACGTCGAAAAAAGCCCGCGGACTTAGATGCGTTCGGTAGAATGCGCGGGCCGTGGCTCGTGACTACCTTCGTTTCTGATGCGAAATCGGATCCACTTTGCGTTTTTTTAGTTATTGATGTTGTTGGTTTCGGCTTGTATTTCGCATTGGCCGAAAGGGGAGGATACGTTTAGGAATGGAAGGTCTTATGGCTAGACGCCAAATAAAAGTCGGCTGGTGTGTGGCTTCTCTGTCGAATGACACCGCTAGTGTGCGCTATCGAGCATTGCTTCCTTTGCTGGCACTGGAGGCTGAGGATATTGCTGGCAGTCTGTTTACCAGTCGATGTGCTTTTGATCTCGAAAGTCTCGATGTTCTCGTGATTGTCAAATCCTTTTCTATCGAAACTCTGGCGTTGGTGCAGCGAGCCCGAGCGCTAGGCATTCCTGTCATTATCGACTTGTGTGACAACGTTTTTGTTCCCGGCTACGGCAGTGGACCATTTGGTACGCATGGCGATCTTTTTACCATTATGGCTCAGCTCTCAACTGCCATTGTGACAACCACTGAACCGTTGTGCGACGTAATTAGAACTCATGCTCCGGGCGTTCCCGTCCACATAGTTCCTGATGGTCTGGCGTCTGAATCCGTTATAGAAATGGGCAGCAAGCTCATCGAAAAGGCCAAGGGCATCGAGAAAATCACGGCTCCGCTATTGCAGCCAAGCCGGACAGCGAAATTGTTGAGTGAGCTCCAGGATTCAGGCGCTCGCCACACGACCAAACATTTGTTGAGCATGTGTAAGCACGTGCTGAAAAAGCAATTGCACCGCTTGAGGAAAAAGCGTGGCAGGGATGGTTCTGTTGCGACGCTCATGTCAATTCCGAGAGAAGTGATGCGCGCGTTGCGACAGCAAGTGCTCAGACTCAAGCGAACGGCGCCTATCGCCGCTCCCGTCATATCATTGGTTCCGGCCCACGATTCATCGAAGACCATGTATCTGTTGTGGTTCGGTAATCACGGTGCTGAATACGCTGATTTCGGTATGTTGGACTTGCTGCTCATCCAGAGCGATCTGGAAGCGATCGCGCTGGAATATCCAGTTGAGCTCGTAGTGATCAGTAACAACGCGGCCAAGTACGAGCGCTTTATCAAGCCAATGGCGATTGCATCGCGCTATGTGGCATGGTCAATCAACGCTGTCGACGATTGGATGGCAGTTTCACGGGTTGTTCTGATTCCCAACTCCTGTGATGCATTCAGTATCTGCAAATCCGCCAACCGCACAGTGCATGCGTTAACCCGGGGTGTTCCTGTCGTCGCTACGGCAACACCTGCGCTAGCGCCGCTGGCGGGCAGCATCATGACCGGTGACTTTTTACAAGGGATGCGTCGTTATCTATCGAGCCCTAACAATGCTCGCCGCGATCTGGCCCTCGGTAAGAAGTTGATTGAGCGTAACTTCAGCACCGTTGTTATCGGTTCCCTTTGGCGGGATGTTTTGCAATCTGCAATCGCCATGGGCTCCAGCGAGTCATCCCTCCAAGACGCGCAGGTCATTGTGGTGCTGCATCTGATTCAGGATCTGGATCTCGCACTGCCTATCATTCTTGAGCTCCAGCGTCGTGAGATAGCGGTACAGGTAGTTTGCAGCCACACGTTGATAAAAGCTTCTCCGCGAGTCATCAAAAGCCTGTCGCATCATGACATTGATGTTCGAGTGGTCGCTGCTACCGAGCAATTGACTTCATTTCCCTTTGGTTCCAGAGTTCGGTCACTTTTAACAATATCGGAAACAAATCTCGGTCCTCACCGCTTCAGTCGCGCGCTTACCGAATCGGCAAAAAGCGCGGGCATCATGACCGCGACCTTGCAGCATGGACTCGAGAATGTGGGGTTGACCTACAGCGACAGCATCCATTCGATAGACCGGGTCAATTTTGCAGCTGACAGGATTTACCTTTGGGGGGGACTTGACACGCTGCATGCGGACATCAGCCCTGCCACGCGCGTAAAATGTGTTGCGATGGGGTGCTCCAAGGTAGGCCGTGAGGAAAATGCCAATCTGGATGCGTTGATTGCTCCCGAAGCCTGTGTTGTCGGTGTCTTCGAGAACCTTCACTGGCATCGGTACTCCGACGCGTACCGAGAGTTTTTTCTTGAAGGGGTGAGCAAGATGGCGGAACAGTTCCCATCAATCACCTTTTTGATCAAGCCGCATCATGCGGGCTTGTGGCTGACCTCCCGTCACAAGGGGGAAAAACCCATTGCGTCGAACCTGATCATTGCCGATCCGAAACAGGCTGAGTGGGAGCTTTATACCGCTGGGGGCTTGTTGGGCCGAATGAAGGCGGTTATCACCAGTCCTTCTACCGTGGCGCTTGATGCAGCTGCGCGGAGACTGCCTGTCGCGGTTGTCACGGGTGATCTCGACACAGAAACCTACGCTCCACTTTACACAATCGAGCAAATGGCAGACTGGTCCAGGTTCCTCGAGCGTGTTCTGGATGAAAACAGGATTTCCGAGCTCGAACATTTTTCTGATTGTTTTGTAAATCGTCTGGTCCTTAAAGGCGATGCTGCCGCCCGAATAGTTGACGACTTGGTTTGCTCAACATCACTACATTCCCAGGTAATAAATTAATGACGCAACGTATTTTCATCACCGGCGGTGCCGGCTTCATTGGTAGTCGTCTGGTCAAGGCTCTGCTAAAGGAAGATCCTGCTCGTTCCATTTGGGTCTTTGACAACCTGCACCCACAAGTCCACGGCCTCAATGCCGTCGATCCGATCCTGCCGCACAATGTGCGCTTTATCCGTGGTGACGTCGCCGATCTTCAGGCGCTCATGCAAGCAGTGGCCGAGGCTGACCCAGAGTTGGTGTATCACCTCGCTGCGGAAACCGGTACTGGCCAGTCTTACGATGAGCCGTCTCGTTATTGCTCGGTCAACGTATTGGGAACCACTCACCTGATCGAAGCGCTTCGCAAGCAAAATAATGTGCGCAAGGTCGTATTGGCAGCATCGCGGGCAGTTTATGGTGAAGGCGGCTATGTAGATGCTCAAGGTGTGGAGTACGTCGGTTTGCCGCGCCAGCCACAGGCGATGGATTCCGGTGATTTTAGCGTGCCCTTGCCAGCGTCCGCGGTCTTGCCTGCACGTCCTATTGCCAGTCATGCCGGACTCCCTCCTGCCCCCGCGTCGGTGTATGCGTCAACCAAATTGATGCAGGAATATCTGCTGTGCCAGGCCGGTGACGGCGCGCCGTGGAGTGCGACCATTCTGCGTTTCCAGAATGTTTACGGTCCTGGTCAATCCCTGCGCAACCCATACACCGGTGTATTGTCGATCTTCGCTCGTCAATTGCTTGCGGGTGGTGAGCTCGCGATTTTCGAAGACGGCGATATCGCTCGAGATTTCGTTTTTGTGGATGACATCGTCGACGCGTTGGTCAAGGCAAACGCGGCCAGTGTTGCCCACGGCACCATTCTCGATATTGGCAGTGGCGAACCGGTCTCTATCCTTGAGATGGCCAGGATGCTCATGCGCAATCTGGGCGTGGACGACACCTCTTATAAAATTACCGGCCAATTCCGGATCGGTGATATTCGCTATGCGTGCGCAAATATAACCGCCGCCAAAGCCGCCTTGAACTGGAGCCCGAACGTCAGTATTCAATCGGGTGTAGAGCGCTTGGCCGAGTGGGCGAAGGTAGAATTCAAGAACGCTAACGATTAAGAGGGATTTTCGAATGGTTCATGACGATGAAGTTATACGGGTATATGTGGGCGTGGACCGCTCGCAGTTATTAGCCGTGCCCGTTCTTGAGTATTCGATCAAACGGCATACCACGGCCAAGGTTGAAGTTATTCCCATGCTGGATCTTCCGGTACCTGAACCGCTGGATCCGCGTAACGGGCAGCGAACCGGATTCTCATTCAGTCGCTTCTGCATTCCCAAGCTGTGCGGTTACAAAGGCAAAGCCATCTATATGGATGCCGACATGTTGGTTTTTCGCGACATCCGCGAGCTGTGGAACATTCCGTTCGATGGCGCGAAGATCATTATCCAGCAGGAAGTGAAATTTGCTGACGAGACGACTCAAAAGGTCGGCGCGCCAAAAGTCAGAAAAAAGCAGTGTGCCGTTATGCTGCTTGATTGCGAGCGCCTGGACTGGAAAGTCGAAGACATCGTTGGCGGCATGGATGAAGGACGTTACAACTATGACGAGCTGATGTCGCAGTTGATTATTCTCGACGAAGAGCATGTCAAGTACGGTGTCCCGTTTGAGTGGAACAGCCTGGAGCATCTGGATGCGAATACGCGGCTGATTCATTACACTGACGTGGCCACTCAGCCGTGGTCCTGCTGCGGTAACAAGAACGCCTGGCCGTGGTTTGCTGAAGTAAGAAGGATGTTGGCGGACGGTAAACTGACCGAGGCGGAGATCAAAAAGGAAATCGATCTTGGGTATTTCAGGCCCTCGCTGCTCCGCGATATCAAGTATCGTCATCTGATCCCGTCCTTTCTGCACGGAATATGGGACCGGAAAAACACAGCCACTGATAAATTGTCAGGATACATCCCGCACAAGGCTGTCTATGAAGCCAAGCGGCATCGTCAAAAGGTAATCAAAGCATATGAAGCCAAGCTACGAGCCGAGCAAGGCTCTGGCGACAAGAAGGCTTCCAACGCATGATTGAACGGCTCAAGCTTTTGCTCAAGCCGTGTCCATCAAGCGTATCGAGATATTCCCGGACGATAATGTCCGGGATCGCCCAAGCTTATTACGTCAGATGTTTTTCAGTCGGCAAGCCTGGGCGAATATCGAGGATGGATCTGGCTTTGGCAAACAAGCTTGAGCGCTGACACGGGGCCTGCTTTGCGTGTACGGACCCCGTGAACAGAGCTGTTCTAAAATAATTAGATGACGCGGAATTACTGGCAATGTTGTTCAACTCAATAGAATACGTGATTTTGCTGGGGATCACCCTGGCGTTTTACTGGTTGTGTCCATCGCTACGTGTGCGGCAATGGATCGTGCTTCTGTCCAGCGTGTATTTTTACATGAGCTGGAGTAAAGAGTTCGGTCTTATGTTGTTGGGAGTCATCGCCATCAACTGGCTGGTTGCCGGAAAAATTTCGGCTACCAGGTCTCGTGGCTGGTTGATTTTTTCCTGCGTGCTGAATCTCGCGTTACTTTGTTATTTCAAGTACATGAATTTCTTTTTGGAGAACATTGAGTATGTCGCGAGACTCAAGGATCCAGCGTTTGAAATCGGTTTACTGAAAGTCATATTGCCGCTAGGCATTTCGTTTTATGTTTTTGAATTGATTTCCTATCAGGTCGACGTGTATCAGGGGAAATTCAAACACGAGAAAAATCCGGTAGTTTTCGCTATTTTCGTATTGTTTTTCCCGCATCTGATTGCAGGTCCTATCTGCCGTGCAAGCCAGTTCATGCCGCAGATTCATGTAAAGCAGCGACTGGATGGGGCGCATTGCTATAACGGTTTGTACTATTTCATCGCGGGACTTGCACTCAAGTGTGGTATCGCTGATGGCATTGCACCCTTTATCAATGTCATCTTCAAAGCGCCTGATCAATATTCAGGGCTTGATAATTTGTTCGCCGTCATCGGATTTGGCGTGCAGATTTTGTGTGATTTCTGGGGCTATTCGTTGATGGCTCTGGGCGCAGCACTGCTTTTTGGCTATGTGCTGCCCTACAATTTCAATGCTCCATACTCTTCCTTGTCCATCAAGGATTTCTGGCGGCGCTGGCACATCACGTTAAGCAATTGGTTGCGCGATTATCTTTATATAGCGCTCGGTGGTTCGCGTACTCAGGCGAAATGGAAAATTCAGCGAAATCTCATCCTCACCATGTTGCTGGGGGGATTGTGGCACGGTGCCAGCTGGAATTTCATTATTTGGGGTGGGATCCATGGTGGCGCGCTGGCAGTCAATCGGTGGTTTGAAAATAGTAGTCTGCCCACCGGTTTGAAGCGGTTATTCCAATGGCTGCCGATCGCATGGCTGTTGACGATGACTGTGGTATTTGTTGCGTGGATTTTCTTCCGGGCCACAAACGTCGGGGATGCGATGATGATGATTGAGCGAATCGTAGTTCCTGCCTCTGATTGGACGCAGACGAAGCTCGCGCCACTGTTTTTCGAACTGTTGATACTGTATCTGCCGCTGCAGTGGTTCGTACATCGCACGACATACCAGCGTGACATCACCAATGCCATTCCTTGGCAAGCCGCCCTGGGCTTCGCATCGTTGGTACTTTTCTCCTATATTTATTATGTAGACGGCAATGACTTCATATACTTTCAATTCTAATAGTTTGAGGCTGACGCGGTCGCGACTGCTCAAGCTCTACGTGCTGACGGCGGTATTGGTTGTTTTCGGTTTTGTTTGCCTGGAAGTTACCGTTCGCTATCGCGAATCGCTCAAACAGCCAGATGTGATGCAAAGCGCATCGGATCTGATGGCTGCGCTGCCCAATATGTCGATATCGGGTCGCGAGTTGGGTAATCAGATGCTGATTCAGAACGTTGCCTTGTTTAGTCAATATCCTGATCCGGTCGAGATAACTTCTGCTTATGTGGGGACTTCACGAAGTAAAATCCTGCACCCTAGCCAATTTGGCGTCCCCCATGCGGTGGTAGGTGCAGGTAACACATACAACGAAATAACTTATGGTCTGTTGCTTCAGGCAGAAATCCTGCGCTTGAAATTTCCAAACCTGAAGCGTGTGTATGTCGAAAGTTCTTTCCTGCTACGCCGCCCTGGTCGTTTGATGGTTGAGACCGACCACCTCAAGTATCTTCCATTGCTTAAAACATTGACGCCGCTCTGCTCGAAGGCGAGCGATGTTCCAGGTTGTCATGATGTATTTGTGCAAGCAGGCAGTCTGACCAACAGCTCTACGACAGGCTGGAAGCCGGAAATGCGTCGTCACAGAAGTGAGTTTCGATTCTCCTCTTTGTTGCCAGGGGCGCAGGATTCTATCCCTGTCAAATCTGACCCGTTACTCGGGCAGCTTGAAGCAAATGGGGAGACCAAAGGTCATTTCAGAGCGCTGACCGATAAATCCGAAATGCGTCCAGAGATAAGCAATGACAACATCAAGGCTCAGCGCCTGAGGGATATTACAAGTAATGCTCCTTGGGATGGCTTGTTCGACATGTTTGCACTCTGGGGGCGCGAGCACGGTATTCAAGTCGTGCTATTTCAACCGCCGGTACGCTCAGATCTTTA
Organism: Pseudomonas sp. SCA2728.1_7; assembly: GCF_018138145.1. NCBI lineage: Bacteria > Pseudomonadati > Pseudomonadota > Gammaproteobacteria > Pseudomonadales > Pseudomonadaceae > Pseudomonas > Pseudomonas sp. SCA2728.1_7. The sequence goes on from NZ_CP073104.1 coordinate 6,025,592, forward strand.
TGCATATCAAGTGAAGTATGGCCTCAAGCAGCACGTCGATGACTTATTGCGAGTATCTGATAAGTATCAGATCCCATTTGTAGATCTAAACAGACCGGAACTCGGATATATGAGTGACTGGAGTCTTTTTAGTGATGAGGATCACATGGCAACTTGCGTTGGTAGCGGTTTGCTATTACTGGCGCTTGAGGCGGGCGTTAATCGGTTTGAGCAGAAACATGATCTTACCCCTGTAATCGAACGGTCACCTTTGGAAGGTGATAGTATGCTACGTTTAAGTTCATGCAAAAAGTAGCAGGGTAAGTGGATGTGGGCGATTCAGTAGTTCTTGTATTTTGTTGTTTTGTATTGCAGGTTTTTGAAATTTTGTTTTGTCAGGTATTTTGAGAATGGTAAATCGATTGGTACAGTGGTTTATGCCTCCTAACTTAAATGGTAGTGAGTCTCTAATACTTTTTTCTGCTTGTGATGCGGGCTATCTTGGTTTTGCCATTTCTTTAATAAAAAGCGTAGAGTTGTATTCGCCCGGCGCTACGTTTTTTTTACACGTGATCAATCCTGATGCGGAGGCGGTCGAACGTTTGAGGCATTTGGCTGATAGCCTGGAAGTGACAAATGTCAGTATTTCATTCGAAACGATCGATCTGACAGCTCTGAATGTCGATCAGCGGCGTGCTTATTACGCCAGTGCGCGCTTTTTGCAAGTTTCAAATATTCTATCTACATACTCGATTCCTGTTTTCAGTGTTGATGCTGATTCGTTGGTTGTGAATGCTTTTGATTTTGATTTTACTAACAAAACAGACGCGGATGTAGTAATCGTGCGGCGTAATCTGGCTGAAGATCAGCCCGATCACTTGGCTGTCGCAACCGGGTCTATCTGGTTCAAACCTTCTGAAGAGATTCTCCGTTTCCTTGGCGGAATTGCTGCTGAAATAGATAAGCGTTTAGAAGAACGTTCTCTTGAATGGTTCGTCGACCAGAAACTTTTCTTCTATGGTATGAACGAATACTCTCGCCGGCTCAGATTCTATAATCTGAAGCGGAAATACGCCGATTGGACATTCTCTGCTTCGAGCATTCTATGGGCGGGTAAGGGCGGCCTTAAACTCTATGATTTGCGTTTTTTCCTGCTACAGAATTTACTTTGCGATGATGCAAAAAAGCGAGATATCGCCGAACTGTTAGCGGAGGAGTTTTTTACTGATGAAAACTCGCTTGTCGATGAGTCGACCCGTTCGCGTATCACCAAGGCAATAACAGGAAAAAGCGAAAATAATCTTGTTGTAAAAGCCGAGACTCAATCAGCAAAAGTTGTAACGCAGTCTGATTCGGCGAGAAAGGTTGCCGTCGCATTCTATGTTCCACGGCTCGACCTTCCCTGGAAAAAAATGGCCTCGACCGGCTCTAAGTTTCCAGAGGTCAGCGATGACACGATAGATCTACGCTTACACTGGAAAGAATTTGGTATACGCATGGCTAATGCGCTTGAGCGCGTTGGTATACCCGTGGACGTCATTGAAGTGCCAGGTTGGGAAATCGAGCGGCAGAGAGTCGATGAAGATGCCTATGATTTGGCATTTGTTCCTCATCGTTGTTATTTGAACTTCCCCACTGGAAAAACTCCAGTGTTGTTTTATATGCAAGAGTTTTTCCGCTGGGCCTTTGTGGTTGACTCTCGGGGATGGAGCGCTGCATCGAGCGTTTACCCGGTAGACCGCGATGTCCAATCAAGCAAGGCAGGGGTGTCCTTCACGGAATACCGGAAGCGTCTCGCGGATGGACGTTTGAACAGTAAGTTCTCCCAGCAAGCCACGAAGTCCACGAAGCAGTTGATTGCTGAAGGTTGTTTGCCGTCGGAGGTTAGTGGCGGTTGGTTCAGTAAAAGCAGTGTTCGTCCTTATATCTTTTTCCCCTTACAGGTGCCTTCGGATCAATCAATACAGTTGTTTTCCGACTTGTCAGAGTTGACGATACTCGAGGCGCTGGTGACTTGGGCGAAAGAGAACGACGTAGCAGTAGTGATCAAGCCTCATCCTGCAAATATGAAAAGCATGAAGCCTTTTGAAAAACTGGTCGATAATACGCATGTTTTTTACAGTCAAGCGAATGTCCAGGATTTGATTTCGCATGCAGTGGCAGTTTATACAATCAATAGCGGTGTGGGCTTCGAGGCGATTCTGCAGGTAAAACCTGTCGTTACGTTTGGTCGTGTCGAATATGATTGCGTTACGTTCAACGCCAGTGTGAACACACTTGATGAGGCTTGGGCTTATGTCCAGACCAATAACGCAGCTGAGTTGGAAGTAAAGTATAAAGGTTTCGTCGATTGGTTTCTTGAATGCTACGCGGTGGATATGTCTCAACCGCAAATAGCTAAAGTAAGACTTGATGAGATTGTAGCGAAAGTTTTGTCAATGATTCCGGGCTGTGGAAGGGATTCCGATGTTAAAGGTGATTAATTATCTTGCTAGAAAGTTTGAGTTGGTTCGATCGAAAAAGTTTGATCGGCTTAGCGCTGGGCATGATAAGAGTCCGAGGGTGCTGATACTTACTGAGCATCTCAATGCAACCTACTACATTAGTTTTGATATTCCATTTAAAGAGCTTAGTCGCAACGGTGCAATTAATTATTCTGTTGTCTCGCAGTCTAAGGTCAGCAGGAAGGGCGTTGGTGTTTGGAAAGAATGGGATGCTGCATTTCGACCGCAAATTGTCATTTTTACGCGCTACGGGTTACCGTACGGAACTGAAATACTTGAATATTTCCGGGGGAAGAAAGTTCCCGTCGTTTATCATATTGACGACAATTTATTAGATATACCCGCGTCTCTTGGGGAGGTAATTGGCAAAAGTCACGGAGCCTCGGATGTCATCGAGGCGCGGCGTTATTTGCTTGAGAATTGCGATTTAATATATGCATCCACGCAGTATCTCGCCCAGCACTTGCAAGGCTTGTTTCCGCAGCAAAAGATATTTAGCGGTATGTATGCGCCTTATATGGTTGAACACATCCGCACAGAAAGAAAACCAGGTAATGATCAACCTATTATCGGCTATATGGGGTCAAGAGGGCATCAGGAAGATCTGGATCTGGTCGTACCTTCACTAGTACGCTTGCTGGATGATAATGCGAGTATAAGGTTTGAGGTGTTTGGTAGCATTAAAATGCCTGACGAGCTTCTTAGGTTCGGAGAAAGAGTAAAGGCTCATGAGGTTTGTAAGGATTATGTCGGTTTTTTGAATAAACTTAATACCTTGGGTTGGGATGTTGGGCTAGCCCCTTTGGTGGATGAAAAATTCAATTTGTGCAAGGCTCCAACCAAGTTCGTTGAATATACTGCGGCAGGCATCCCGGTTATTGCATCGGATATTCAAGTTTACAGTCCTTTCGCAATGCCAGGTTGTGCGGTTCTAGTTCAGGATGAATGGTACGACGCTATAGACGCATTGTTGAAGGATTCCGGGCTTAGAGCGTCAATGGTTAAGAATGCACACGAGTATTGTGTAAGTAATTTTTCGGAAAAGCGCTTGCAAGATCAATTGGTCACTTTGATCAATGGCTTGATTTAAAGTTTGCTCGGGGTAGGTCAAGAGTTTAATTGTTTAATCAATATATGCTTAGGATTTATTCTGGGTGGGGTTACCTTATCTAGAAGCCAGTGATCACGACTCAGGCTGATCGCGCTGACAAAAGGATGACCCGCCGGCGTTTACGCAAGGATGGCCCTTGAGACCCGGGTAGGCGTAGGTCTACTCCCCGATATGTGATAGATTGCTGCGGTGAAGGGACACTGCAGCGAAGGATAAGATATGAACGAATGTGGACAAGACTGGTTTGCTCCGTCATTTTCGTTGAGATGGCTGAGAAAAGTGCCACAATTGAACTCGTAGAAGGCTGATTATTACATGTGGCGACAAACCATTAACTCCAGTGTTGCGCTTGCGAAGCGCAGTATTTCCATTCAGATAAAACAACACGCTTTGGGTTACGCATGGGCACTAATAACGCCCATGCTTTATGCTGCTTGCTATATCTTTATCAAGGGTCAATTGAATGGTGGTGCCGCACATTCGGCAGACTCCGGCTGGGACATACTACGAGCGTTTGCCGGAGTAACGATTTTTCAATGGTGGATGCATATCGTTCAAGAGATGTCTGATTTTATTCGAAAGAATAGAGGTCTTTTGCGAGGTATTAACGTCGGGCCAATTCCTTTCGTTCTATCAGTTTTATTTGAAGGGTTGATTGGTTTGCTGATCAGAGTGGTATTGATATTGATCGCAATACCTTTGTTGGGTCTGTCGTTCCCTACGCAACCTTTCTCCTGGCTGTCAATTATAATTTCCTTGATGGCTTTGCTGATTTCAGCGGTCACCATCGGAACTATACTTGCGCCATGGGCGGTGCTGTACGCGGATGTTCGTAAAGGGCTCTCGTCCGTCAGTTTACCAGTGATACTCATATCACCGATTTTTTACCCGGCTTTTGAACAAACTTCCGGGCCTTTGTTCTGGTTGAACTGTATCAACCCTTTAGCTGCTCCATTGGCTATATTGGCGAAGTCCTTACACGATTTGGAATCTGTTTACATGCTTCCATTGATTATCAGTACGGTGGTGTTTACCTTAATTTTGAGTTGGTCGCTCAAACAGCTCCATCGTCAAGTACCGATTCTGCTTGAGCGCATGGGGTAACTTATGACTGTACTGCTAGAAGTAAACGATTTATGGAAAAAGTATTCACGTGACTTGAAGTCATCTGTGAAGTATGCGGCTCGAGATATTTTGCGTGGCGCTGTAAGCGGTGGGCAAAACGATCACAAAGACCTTCGCGATTCCGAGTTTTGGGCGATTAGAGGTATGAATTTCTCCCTTCGCCGTGGTGAAGTACTTGGCGTACTGGGACATAACGGCGCAGGAAAAAGCACACTGCTCAAATGTATTGCCGGGAAACTGGCAGCTGATCGAGGCAGTGTGATCCGAAACGGTGAGCTGGGTTACCTGCTGGAAATGAGCGCGGGTTTTTCGCCTACCATGACGGGTCGTGACAATGTCACGGTGCGCGGTCGTTTGATGGGCATGAATGGCAAAGCGTTAGCTGCCTATATTGATGAAGTTAAAGATTTCTCTGAGCTTGATACGTTTTTTGACTCACCTGTACAGTTTTATAGTTCAGGTATGAAGTCGAGGCTTGGTTTCGCTGCTTCCTCCGTCATTCGGCCTGATATTCTTATTATCGATGAGGTTCTTGCCGTAGGAGACCTTTCTTTCCGGCTGCGTTGTTACGAACGCGTAAACGAGCTCGCGCGGAATGCGGCAGTCATTTTCGTATCGCACTCTATCGGTCAGGTAGCTCGACTTTGTAATCGAGCCATATTCCTGGAAAAGGGTAAAGTGCTATATGAGGGAGGGGTTCAGAATGCCATTTCCCTCTATCAGGACAAGCTGGGTGATCAAAATGAGAGAAAGCGTGGTCACACACTTCATCCGGAGCTGATTTCATTCAGTTTGATGGCAAATGGTTGCCAGCTTGTTCCAGGTCAATCGCTTCCTTATGGGGCTAATCTGAGTCTTGATATAGATATTAGCAAGTTGCCCGAGAATGCAGTTATAAGACCACTACTGCGGGATGGCTCCCAAGGTGTTCTGGCGGATTGGAACTCTGTACGTTCGAATTTGTCTTGGCCTGCCGGACGGACCCGCTTAAAAGCGGATCTCGGGAGTGCGGAGTTGGCACCCGGTGCGTATTCGATTTCAATTGAAGTGATGAGTCCTGATGGGGTCGAACATATTTCACTGTCAGAGTCTACGCCCTTCAGGATTGGCGGCTCTTATTTAAATGCCGTAGCCATTCAGAAAACCGCGACATGGCAATTCCCAGAGTGATAGGGGGCGTTGTGTCGTTGGGGAGTCAGTTGCAAGTCTCATATCTTATTAAGGTCTAATATATGACGGATGTTAAAGGCATCTCCAACGACCCCATAGATACAGTCCGCGTATTCGTGGCAGCCACTCCCGCTGAATGGCTGCCGATGAAGGTTCTTGAGTTCTCGATTCTTGAAACTACAGACTTGCCTGTTCAGCTGTCAGCTATTTATACACATCAGCGAACGATACCATTACCTAAGGACGCTGCTAACAAGGCAAGAACGCCTTTCTCATTCCAGCGTTTTTTAATCCCTGAACTATGTGGGTATGAAGGTAAAGCGATATATCTCGATGCGGATATGCAAGTATTTCAGGATATAGCGGGTTTATGGAATCGGCCGTTTCAGGGAAGTGTTTTGCAAACGGTCGGTAGTGCAGGGGGAGGGCGCCGCTCTCAGTTCAGCGTGATGCTGATGGACTGTGCTCAATTGGGTTGGAACATTGATAGCATTATCAACCAGCTCGATAAAGGCGAAATCAGTTATCACGAACTTATGTATGAAATGAAACTGGCCAGTGAGATTTCGTTCTCAGTTCCGGAGTTGTGGAACTCTCTAGAGAGCTACGCTGAGGGGGAAACAAGTTTGCTGCATTATACAGATATGAACACCCAACCATGGGTGTCCCTGGATAATCCTAACAGAGGTTTATGGGTTTCGTGTTTGCGTAGGGCGCTACAAAAGGGTTTTATTTCTCGTGATGAGTTAGTGCGAGAGATAGAGCAGGGTCACGTCCGGCCCTCGCTCCTTGCTGAGGCGTTTTCAAATTCCAAAGGCAATTGGAAGCCGGCTTTTGGTGATCTGTTAGCCGACGCATTATATACCCCACCCTATTATTCCATCGCCGCATCACGCCGCGGAAAGCTGTACGCGGGTTTGTCCAGGTTATCTCGTGCGTTTCGTCTGATATTGCGGCCCTTACTTCGGTAGCGAAGGTCTCCAGGGTCAGCGGGTTTGGGAATAAATCAACAGGGATTCGAGCGTAAAATCAATGAAGAGCAAGGTCAGGAACTAAAATGCTTAGCCACGTAGAGAAGATTAAAAAAACTATCAGCGACGCATTCGCTCGGATTTTTGGTGGTAAAGACGCGGAGGTGAAAGTGCAAGGCGGTGTTTCCGCACGCGTGCTTTTTGTAGCTAATGCACTTATTCCAACATTGCAATTGAGCTTTTTGAAACCGCTCGCAGCCAATATTGAACAGGGTAATCTGACCACGGACTTGTTAAGTGAACAGCAGATGAAAGAGCTGTTTGGCAAACGTCTGCGCGAATCCGAAGTGGAGAGTTGGATAAGTGAGCGGGTGGAGAAGTTTAAGCCTACTGCGATCGTTTTTTGTCGTTACAGTGGGCCGCATACGGCCTATCTGACTCAACTGGCTAAAGCGGCGGGCATTCCTACAGTTTTTCATGTCGACGATGATCTTCTGCATGTACCTGTTGAAATTGGACAGAAAAAATATGAGTACCATAATCATCCCGCTCGCCTCGAAGCTGTGCGGTACCTGCTTGAGAATGTCGATCTTGTCTACTGCTCGACTGAAGCGCTGAAACAGCGCTTTGTTTCCTATGGATTAGAGTCAAACTTTAAAGTGGGTACCATTTATTGCTCTGGCAATGTATTGGTTCCGGCAGTAAAACGATCGACAAAGAAAATCGGCTATATGGGTTTTGACCACGCCCATGATCTGGAAACGGTCTTGCCAGCACTGATTCAAGTACTAAGAAATGACTCTGACGTTGAATTTGAATTGTTTGGTTCAATACCAAAACCAGCAGTACTTGAGGAGTTTGGTGACAGGGTCAATGTCATCCCTCCGGTACCCAACTACGAAGAGTTTCTTGCCAAGTTTTCTTCGCTGAACTGGGATATTGGCATCTGCCCGCTAGCTAATACGGATTTCAATGCTGTCAAAGCCAATACCAAGTGGGTCGAATATACTTCGGTTGGTACAGCGGTCGTCGCGAGTGCCGATACAATTTATGACGCCTGCTGTTCAGGGGGATGTGGCACATTGGCAACAACGACTGCGCAATGGGTGGATGCTCTTGAACTGTTGATTGGTGGCAGTGAGAGACGCTTAACGCAGGTTTTGAATGCTCAAAACCGACTCAGGGAAGACTACTCCGTTGATCGCCTGCAGCGTCAAGTGCTTGATGTTCTAGACACGGCTGCCAAGCTGGTCAAGTCTGCAGCATGAGCTTCTGATCGCGCCGAGCTGGATGTGAATGTGCGAACGCACTCAAGTTGTTAATAACGCCGGTAAGCGCCTTTTTGAAGAGGCGCTAACCGTGCGTGCTGGACTGACTTAAATCTTGTTCAGATAGATGGCTAGAATAAGGCTTATATTGCCCATCAAGGTCTGACGATAAATTCCTGAACTTCTCATTAGACGAAACCTCTGAAGCAATGTGCTTTGCCTTGCCTTTTTGAAGTCATGCACTGTCTGTCTGTTGCTGGGTGTCAGATCTTCTTCAAGTGGTTCAAGGATGCTCAGATTGACATCGCTCCAGCGGCTAAATCGTCCGTCGATAAGTTTTCCCAAACGAAGTATGCGTTCTTTGATACTGGAGTTGGAACCGATCACATTGCCACCGTGTTGGCGGTAATCGAGCGTTGGCTCCGAATCGTAGATGACCTTTCCACCGCACGCTGTCGTTAAAAGATAGGCAAGCCAGTCATGTGCGACAACAGGAATGTCGGGTGAAGTTCTGTTCAACAAGTCTCGTGCCGCGCCATTCAGAAGCATCGTATTGGCGCCTGCAATACTCTGTATTAGCGCATTTTGGAATAGGGGCGGTCGGTTGAATTTGGGTGAAAACCCGATGACTTTGCGATTTTCGTTGATAAGGCGAGTGCGCGAGCAGTATAGAGCGGGCTGATTTCCGGGGAACGACTGCAATTGGCGGATGCTTCTTTCCAGCTTGTCGTTGTGCCAGATATCGTCCTGATCGCTGAATGCGAAAAAGTCTCCCTCGACATTCTCATTTCTAACAAGCGACATAAAGTTTTTGGCAAATCCCTCGCGGGGTCCGCTGAATAAATGAATGCGCTGTGAATCGATCAATTCCCGGTAGGTTTCCAGTAGCGCAAGTGTGCCGTCGGTAGAACCATCATCGGATATGTACAGCGTCCAGTTTTGATGAGTCTGGGATATGAGCGAATCGATCTGTTCTTTCAGGTATGCCTGGCCATTGTACGTGCACATCAGGATTGCGACTTTACACTGGGAGGGCAATTTCATCTGGGCTTCGACGGATAGATCAGAATCTGGTTGACCGGCTCGGGGCGGTTGCGGCTCCATGCGTCCTCGCGTTTTGAGTTAAATAATGCTTCAGATGCAGTTAAAAAACAGACCTGATGGCTTAGTGATATCGCCCGGTGATCGCAGAGCGGCAAACGGGATGCGCACAGGAGGTGTATTTTATCTGTGCAGCAGGTTTAATCTCTACTCTTTTGCGTTTTAATACAGACTGCAGCCAGGGGTTCACTGGGATTGGCACGAAGGTGGCAATTTACCTGCCAAAGTATTTGGTCTCTGGCGTGATCCCTGCCCGCTTGGGGTGGCCGATATGAAATGGACGGATGGTTAATGGATAAAATGCGATTATTCCTGCTTGGAATGCCTCGCCAAAGAAAACGTCTGATTCAGGTAATCATGGACGTATTCCTGGTGTGGATATCGCTATGGGGATCGTTCGTGGTTCGTTTGGGAATCGAAAATGTTACCCAGCCCATTGAGACGCATCTCTGGCTCTTTATCAGCGCGCCGCTGATTGCCATTCCATTGTTCATTCGTTTCGGCATGTATCGTGCCGTGATGCGTTATTTTGGCAACGATGCGCTAATCGCCATTATCAAAGCGGTCAGTCTGTCTGCGCTCATCCTCGCTTTAGTCGTCTTCTGGTACAGCAACCACAAGACTGTGGTGCCGCGTTCCATCATCTTCAATTACTGGTGGTTAAGCCTGGTGATCATCGGGGGACTGCGCTTATGCATGCGCCAGTATTTCATGGGCGACTGGTTCATGGCGGCCAAGCATGTCCCGTTTACGAGTCGCGACGACGGCCTCACCAAGGTCGCAGTGTACGGCGCGGGAGTGGCTGGTAATCAACTGGTTGCTGCGCTGCGGATGGGGCGCGTGATGCGGCCTGTGGCGTTTATCGATGATGATGCAAGCATTGCTGATCGCTCCATTTCCGGTCTGCAAGTCTACAAACCAAAACATATACAGCAAATGATCGATGTCACCGGAGCGCAGGAGATCCTGCTTGCGCTGCCATCATCGACTCGTGCGCGGCGTCGCGAGATTCTCAACTTGCTGGAAGGTTTCCCCCTTCATGTGCGCAGCGTTCCAAACTTCACCGATCTGGCAAGCGGCCGGGTCAAAGTCGAAGACATTCAGGAAATCGATATCGCAGATTTGCTCGGGCGAGACGCTGTCCCGGCTCAGCCTGATTTACTCGAGCGCTGTATCAAAGGCAAGACAGTCATGGTAACTGGGGCCGGTGGTTCCATCGGTTCGGAGTTATGCCGGCAGATATTTTTGCTGGGCCCGACAACATTGCTTCTGTTTGAACATAGTGAGTTCAATCTTTACAGCATTCTCTCCGAGCTCGAGCAGCGTGGCTGCCGTGATGCGGTGGACGTTCGCCTGCTGCCGATCCTCGGTTCCATCCGTCACCAGGAAAAACTGCTCGACGTGATGAAGACCTGGAAGGTCGACACTGTCTATCACGCGGCGGCTTACAAACACGTACCGATGGTGGAGCACAATATCGCGGAGGGTGTGCTGAATAATGTTATCGGCACACTAAACACTGCTCAGGCAGCGCTGCAGTCAGGTGTCTCAAACTTCGTTCTGATTTCTACCGACAAGGCCGTACGTCCCACCAATGTCATGGGCAGTACCAAACGACTTGCCGAGCTGACGCTGCAAGCGCTCAGTCGCGAGATCGCCCCGGTATTGTTCGGTGATAAGGCCAATGTCTCTCGAGTCAACAAAACTCGATTTACCATGGTTCGTTTCGGCAATGTATTAGGTTCGTCCGGTTCAGTGATCCCTCTGTTTCACAGGCAAATCAAGTCCGGCGGCCCGCTGACGGTCACTCACCCGAAAATCACCCGCTACTTCATGACCATCCCCGAAGCCGCTCAATTGGTGATCCAGGCTGGCTCCATGGGACAAGGCGGCGACGTATTCGTGCTGGACATGGGCGAACCGGTAAGGATTGTCGAGCTGGCAGAAAAGATGATTCACCTCTCGGGCCTGAGCATTCGTTCCGATCGCAATCCTCAAGGAGATATCTCCATTGAGTTCACTGGATTGCGCCCGGGCGAAAAGCTCTTCGAGGAACTGTTGATCGGCGATAACGTAGCCGCCACCCCACATCCGATGATCATGACGGCTAGCGAGGACCATTTGCCATGGGATGTGTTGAAAGGGCGTTTGAGTGATCTGCTGATTGCTGTCGAGAAAGATGACTATGCCCGCGTCCGTCAACTCCTGCGTGAAACCGTCAGCGGTTACACCCCCGACGGCGAAATCGTCGACTGGATCTACCAGCAGCGCCGTCTCGAGCCTTGATTGTTTCACATCCTGTAACGCACGCATTTTTGACATAGCTCCAGCATGACCTACGTTTGAAGAGCAGCTTCGGAAAAGCTGCTTTCTCAAACGATGATGGAGCGTCACTAATGCGTACCGGTTACTTCTATTCCCTGATTTTTGCCTTCCTCACCAGTGCATCGATTGCCGCTATTGCCGCACCTGTTGCGCCAGCGGAGTCAGCCAGGGCGCCGATCGTAATGGATACAGCGGCGCCTTCCCAAGGTGCAAAAATCGATCTCAACGGTGCTGACGCAGCGACGCTGCAAAAAGAGCTGGCCGGAGTCGGTGAGGCCAAAGCCAAAGCGATTGTTGCATATCGTGAAACAAACGGTCCTTTCGCCTCCGTGGATGAATTGCTGGAAGTGAAAGGAATTGGCAAGGCGATCCTGGATCGCAATCGCGACAAGCTGGAAGTCAACTAAGCTTACTGTTCAACGCCAAGGGGGCCGGTCTTAGACCGGCCTTTTTCATTTGGCGCAGTGCTTGGCTGCGGATAACAGTGGAGAGGGCACCCGTCGGACGATTTAAAATTACGGCTATCATATTGCGTTTGGATTATGCCTATAATAATTTGCCGGTGCGTCAAGCCAACACGTCTCATCGGCAACGTCCTTCATCAAGCATTCCAGGAGCATTCTCATGAATTCCGCACAATCTAAAGGTACTGCTCTGGTTACCGGTGCATCGTCCGGTATCGGTGCGATTTACGCTCAGCGCCTGGCGGCGCGTGGTTTTGATCTGCTGCTGGTTGCCCGTGACAAGGATCGTCTGGAAAGCGCCGCGAGTCAGTTGCGCGATGCCCATGGTGTTCAGGTCGAAGTGCTGAAAGCAGACCTGACGCAAAAGGATGACGTACTCAAACTCGAGCAACGCCTGCGCAGCGATTCCAGCATCAGTTTGCTGGTGAATAACGCCGGTGTGGCGTCGGACGGTTTGTTGGCCAACGCCGATATGGACCAGTTGGAGCGCTTGATCCAGTTGAACATCACCGCCGTCACGCGCCTTGCCTCGGCCGCGGCCGCGAGTTTCGCTAAGGCCGGGCGTGGCACGATCATCAATATCGCCTCGGTGGTGGCGCTGTTTCCGGAACGCTTCAACGCCACCTACAGCGCTAGCAAAGCTTATGTACTGAGCCTGACCCAGTCGCTGAACACTGAACTCGAAGGCACCGGCGTGCAGATCCAGGCCGTGCTGCCGGGTGTGACTCGCACCGAAATCTGGGAGCGCTCCGGCATCGATGCCAGTGGCATTCCGGCAGAAATGGTCATGGACGCAGGCGAGATGGTCGATGCGGCGCTGGCCGGTCTGGATCAGGGCGAGTTGATCACCATTCCTTCGCTGCCTGACGCAGGCGAATGGCACGCCTTTGTTGCGGCTCGCCATGTCATGGCACCGAACCTTTCCCGCAGTTCCGCAGCCCAACGCTACAAGTCCGGCAATTGAATTGATCAGAGGTCACCACGGTATGGATTCGCGTCGAATAGTCGTCACGGGCATGGGCCTGGTTTCACCCTTGGGCAGCGATCTCGAAGTCGTATGGCAGCGTTTGCTGGCCGGGCGTTCTGGTTTGCGTAACTTGCCTGAAGCAACGGTCGCTGATTTGCCCACGCGAGTCGGCGGCGCGGTGCCAACGCTGGAAGAAGACGCTGAGGCAGGATTTGATCCGGATCGCGCCACGCCACCCAAGGAACAGAAGAAGATGGACCGCTTTATTCTGTTCGCCATGGAAGCTGCCCGGCAGGCATTGGAACAGGCTGACTGGCACCCCTCGGAAAGCAAAAGCCAGGAGCGTACAGCTACGATCATCGGCTCCGGTGTCGGCGGTTTCGGCGCGATTGCCGACGCTGTACGCACCACCGACAGTCGCGGTCCTCGGCGTTTGTCGCCATTCACCATTCCGTCGTTCCTGGTCAATCTCGCGGCAGGGCACGTGTCGATTCAACACGGCCTCAAGGGGCCTTTGGGCGCACCCGTGACGGCGTGCGCTGCGGGTGTTCAAGCGATTGGCGATGCGGCGCGCTTGATCCGCGCCGGTGAAGCGGATATTGCCGTGTGTGGCGGCGCGGAAGCTTGCATCGACCGCGTCAGTCTTGCCGGTTTTGCGGCAGCGCGGGCGTTATCCAGCGGCTACAACGACACCCCGCAGCGCGCCTCTCGGCCGTTCGACAGCGGTCGCGACGGCTTCGTGATGGGTGAGGGTGCGGGGCTGTTGGTGATTGAATCCCTGGAACACGCCTTGGCGCGTGGCGCGACGCCGCTGGGGGAACTGGTCGGTTATGGCACCAGCGCCGATGCCTATCACCTGACTGCCGGGCCGGAAGATGGCAGTGGTGCGCGGCGCGCGATGACGCTGGCATTGGCGCAGGCGGGTATCACGCCGGATCAGGTGCAGCACCTCAACGCTCATGCGACCTCGACCCCGGTGGGCGACCTCGGCGAGTTGGCGGCGATCAAAGCGTTGTTCGGCACGCAAAATAAAATCGCCGTGACCTCGACCAAGTCCGCCACCGGTCATTTGCTCGGCGCTGCCGGTGGGCTTGAAGCCATTTTCACGCTGCTGGCGATTCGTGATCAGGTGGTGCCGCCGACGCTGAATTTCGACAATCCCGATCCGGCGAGCGCAGGTGTAGATATCGTCCACGGCCAGGCGCGACCGATGGCGATCGAATATGCACTGTCCAACGGTTTCGGGTTCGGCGGGGTCAATGCCAGCGTGCTGTTCAAGCGCTGGCAGGCTTAATCCCGGTCCTTGAGGTGATCGCGGGTGACATCGAGGATGCGTTGCGCAAACTCGGCATCCGCGACACTACGTGACAGCAGCAGTGCACCGACCAGTGTCGACATTATGACGATGGCGCGGTCTGCGCTGTTTTCGCCTTCGAGGCTGTTTTCGATCTGCTCCAGCCGTGCATTCAACACCGCGTCGCTGGTAGGACTCGGTTGTCCACGCAGGCCCAGTTCGGAAGAAATGGTCAGCAACGGGCAGCCTTCATGCGGCGACGTTTGATGCCATTCCGACAGGTACGTCTCGATAAAGGCATCAAGCGGATTATCCTGCGAAAAAATCTCTGCACATAACCCGTCAACCTGGTTGCCGGCCTCTTGCAAGGCTTTCTCGACCAACTCGTCCTTGGACTTGAAATGTGAGTAGAAACCGCCATGGGTCAGACCCAGCGCTTTCATCAGGGGTTGCAGGCCCGTAGCGCCGATTCCGTCCTTGCGAAAGCGTGCCGAAGCCTCCTTGATAATGCGCTGATGGGTCTGGGCTTTATGGTCCTGCGAATAACGCATCTGGAACTCTCCGCAACAATGTCCCCATCTTAACCAAGGAAAATTAGATGGTGACTGTACTTCTACTTCTTAAAAGCGTGCAGATAGGTCCAATGGCTATAAAAAGCACAAACCCCGCCGATCAGGCGGGGTTGTGTTCAGCGATCTTGGGCGTCTTTGGCGTCGGCTTCGGCATTGCGTTGGGCAACGCGTCGGCGTTCTTCATCGGTCAGATCGACCTTGTTGGCGGTGTCGCGCAACATCATTAATCCGCCGACGATCGAGCCGATTGCAACGACCAGAATCAACCAGGCATACCAGGGCATAACGGCTCTCCTTAAGGGCAGGTCGACGGGCGAGGATTTCGCCGTGCGACGCTGCATACCACGTTTGAGCGAAGTGACTTCGCAGTGGTTCCATTCTAGGCCGCTTGCACCGGGTTCACCCGAAATCCCTCAATTGCCCGTCAGCATCGCATCGGCCGGTGCGTTGGCGCGCAGTTGCCCGGTGAGCAGGAAGTAGCCGAAACCGACCGCCATGAAACCGAGGAAGATCAACCCGATCAGCGCGTTGAACCACGCCATCGCCACCAGACACACCACCGCCAGCACCAAGGCAATCAGCGGAATCAACGGATAGCACGGCGCGCGGAAAGTACGCTCGAGATTGGGTTCCGATTTACGCAGTTTGAACAGGCTGAGCATGCTCATGATGTACATCACGATGGCGCCGAATACGGCCATGGTGATCATCGCTGCGGTGAGGGTCATGCCACCGAGGTTGATCAGGCCGTCGCTGTAAATCGCCGCGATGCCGATGATGCCGCCGGCAATGATGGCGCGGTGTGGTGTCTGGAAGCGCGAGAGTTTCGCCAGTGACGCTGGAAGATACCCGGCGCGGGCCAGAGCGAAGAACTGCCGCGAGTAGCCGAGGATGATCCCGTGGAAACTGGCGACCAGACCGAACAGGCCGATCCACACCAGCATGTGCAGCCAGCCCGAGTTGTCGCCGACCACGGTTTTCATCGCCTGCGGCAGCGGGTCGTTGATGTTGGCCAGGGTACGCCAGTCGCCAACGCCGCCGGCAAAGAACATCACCCCCATCGCCAGCAACACCAGGGTCAGAATGCCGCTGATGTAGGCCTTGGGAATCGTGCGTTTCGGATCCTTGGCTTCTTCAGCGGCCATGGCGGCGCCTTCGATGGCGAGGAAGAACCAGATCGCAAACGGAATGGCCGCGAACATCCCGGCGATCGCTGGTGCACCAAACACATCCGACCCCGCCCAGCCATTCAGGGCGAAGTTGCTGAAACTGAACGCCGGCGCAACCACGCCCATGAACACCAGCAGTTCGGCAACGGCTAGCACGCAGACGATCAGCTCGAACGTCGCCGCCAGTTTCACGCCCAGAATGTTCAGGCCCATGAATACGATGTAGGCGCCGACCGCCGCGTGTTTCGGATCGAGTGCCGGAAACTGCACATTAAGGTAGGCGCCAATCGCCAGGGCAATGGCCGGCGGGGCGAAGACGAATTCGATCAGCGTCGCCAGGCCTGCGATCAATCCACCTTTTTCACCGAAGGCGCGACGGCTGTAGGCAAACGGCCCGCCGGCATGGGGAATCGCGGTGGTCAGTTCGGTGAAGCTGAAGATAAAGCAGGTGTACATGGTCGCGACCATGAACGAGGTCACCAGGAACCCCAGTGTCCCGGCCACGCCCCAGCCGTAACTCCAGCCGAAGTATTCCCCGGAAATCACCAGCCCTACGGCAATGCCCCACAGATGCAACGTGCCCAGTGTGGGTTTGAGTTGTGTGTTCATGCGGTTGCTCCCTGAACGGTTTGGAAAGCTCGGGGGAGGGCGTTTGCAGTGGGCGTGCCAGTGCGCTGAAACAAGTCGTAATGAGTTGAAAGCTGTCGTATCGGGGATGTTCGCGGCTGGATGGGTGTTTTTTGTGCGCCAGTTGGGTGCGATGTTGGCGGTTATGCCGTCTTCGCGAGCAGGCTCGCTCCCACAGGTATCACCGGTGTCTGGACCTGCGCATTTCAAAATGTGGGAGCGAGCCTGCTCGCGAAGAGGCCCGCCCATACAGCGCAAAACCCACCTGTAAAGCCTGCATAAACCCACTCTTTACGCTTTCTTTATGCCCAGCCAACACCCTCGCTCTCGTTCCTTTACAGCCTCCTTTCCGACAATGCCTGCACACACGGCAATACGCCGTAACACGGAGATCTCCATGAGCGTTCTGGACGGGGTGTCACTGCTATTGGCAGTGGGGCTGTTCATTTATCTGTTGGTTGCGCTGTTGCGCGCGGATCGGAGCTAGGAGCGGCTATGCACAGTTATGACTATTGGCTGATCCTCGCGTTTTTCGCGGTGGTTCTGTTGCCGGCGCCGTTCCTCGGGCGCTTTTACTACAAGGTAATGGAAGGTCAGCGCACCTGGCTGACGCCGGTTCTCGGCGCGGTCGAGCGCGGTTGCTACCGCATCGCCGGGGTCGATCCCCAGGCTGAACAGAGCTGGCAGAAATACACGCTGGCACTGCTGGCGTTCAACCTTGCCGGTTTCCTGCTGTTGTTCGCGATTCTGTTGTTTCAGGATCACTTGCCGCTGAACCCGCAAAATCTGCCGGGCCAGGAATGGACCCAAGCGTTCAACACCGCGGTCAGCTTCATGACCAACACCAACTGGCAGTCCTACAGCGGTGAAGCGACGCTCAGCTACCTGAGCCAGATGGTCGGCCTCACCGTGCAGAACTTCGTCAGCGCCGCCACCGGCCTCGCCGTGCTGGTTGCGCTGTGCCGTGGCATCGGCCGCAAATCGACGAAAACCCTTGGCAACTTCTGGGTCGACATGACCCGCGCCACCCTCTACGGCCTGCTGCCGCTGTGCCTGTTGTTGGCACTGTATCTGGTCTGGCAGGGCGTGCCACAGACCTTTGCGCAGTATGTGAACGCGGTGACGATGCAAGGCGTTGATCAAGTGATCCCGCTCGGCCCGGCCGCCAGTCAGATTGCGATCAAACAACTGGGCACCAACGGCGGTGGTTTCTTCGGCGTCAACTCGGCGCATCCGTTCGAGAACCCGACCGCGTGGAGCAACTTGTTTGAAGTCGCTTCGATCATTCTGATCCCGGTGGCGCTGGTGTTCACTTTCGGCCACTACGTCAAAGACCTGCGCCAGAGCCGCGCGATCATCGCCTGCATGCTCGCGCTGTTCCTGATCGGCGGCGCGACCTCGCTGTGGGCCGAATATCAGCCGAACCCGACGCTGAACAACGCTGCCGTCGAACAGGCTGCGCCGCTGGAAGGCAAGGAAGCACGCTTCGGCACCACCGCCACGGTGCTGTGGTCGGTGACGACGACGGCCGCCTCGAACGGCTCGGTCAACGGCATGCACGACAGCCTCAATCCGCTCAGCGGCATGGTTGCACTGGTCAACATGATGGTTGGCGAAGTGATCTTCGGCGGCGTCGGTGCCGGGCTTTACGGCATGTTGCTCAACGTGTTGATCGCAGTGTTCCTCGCCGGTCTGATGATCGGGCGTACGCCGGAATACCTCGGCAAGAAACTCCAGGCGCGAGAGGTGCAATTACTGGTGGTGACCCTGCTGGTGATGCCGGTCGGCGTGCTGGTGCTCGGTGCAATTGCCGCCGCGGTTCCCAGTGCTGCGGCGACCATCAGCAACCCTGGCCCGCACGGTTTCAGCCAGTTGCTTTACGCCTACACCTCGGCGAGTGCCAACAACGGCTCGGCGTTCGGTGGCCTGAGCGCGAACACGCCTTTCCATAACCTGATGCTGGGCCTGGGCATGTTGATCGGTCGCTTCGGTTACATCCTTCCGGTACTGGCCTTGGCCGGCAGCCTGGCGATGAAGAAAACCGCACCGATCGGCCAGAACAGTTTCCCGACTCACGGCCCGCTGTTCGTGACCCTGTTGACCGTGACCATTTTGCTTGTAGGCGGCCTGACCTTTCTGCCGACTCTGGCGCTCGGCCCGATTGCCGAACATTTAAGTATGGGCTTCTAAGGAATCCATCATGAATATGCACGTTCCTGCAAAACCTGCAGAGCCGACCAAGTCGGCAGAAGCACCGAAAACCGCGATCTCGGCCCTGTGGCGGCCGGCGCTGCTGCAAGCTTTCGTCAAGCTCGACCCTCGGCAGTTGAAGCGTTCGCCGGTGATGCTGGTGGTCGAACTGACCGCGATTTTCACCACCGTGCTGTGCTTCATTCCCGACGCCGATGTGCCGACCTTTGTCGCCGCGCAAATCGCCCTGTGGCTGTGGTTCACCGTGCTGTTCGCCAACTTCGCCGAAGCCTTGGCCGAAGGTCGCGGCAAGGCGCGCGCCGATAGCCTCAAGGCCGGCAGCGAAGGCCTCAGCGCGCGACGCAAACTGGCCAACGGCAGCTTTCAGGTCGTGCCGGCGGCGAGCCTGCGCAAAGGTGATGTGGTGCGCGTCGAAGCCGGGGAGATGATCCCCGGTGACGGTGAGGTCATCGAAGGCATCGCGGCGGTCAACGAAGCGGCGATCACCGGTGAATCGGCGCCGGTGATTCGTGAGTCCGGCGGCGATCGTTCGGCGGTCACTGGCAACACGCGACTGGTGTCTGACTGGTTGCTGGTGCAGATCACCGTCAATCCGGGTGAGTCGACTCTGGATCGCATGATCGCCCTGGTCGAAGGCGCCAAACGCCAGAAGACCCCGAACGAAGTGGCGTTGGACATCCTGCTGATTGGCCTGACCCTGATCTTCCTGCTGGTGGTGGTGACCCTGCAACCGTTCGCCCATTTCGCCAATGGCAGCCTGCCGCTGGTGTTTCTGGTGGCGCTGCTGGTCACGCTGATCCCGACCACTATTGGCGGTTTGCTGTCGGCGATCGGTATCGCCGGGATGGATCGTCTGGTGCGTCTGAACGTGATCGCCAAGTCCGGTCGTGCGGTGGAAGCAGCGGGTGACGTGCATGTACTGCTGCTGGACAAGACCGGCACCATCACCTTCGGTAATCGTCGTTGCAGTGCGGTCTACGCTGCACCGGGTGTCAGCGGTCGCGAGCTGGCCGAAGGTGCGTTGTTCGCTTCGCTGGCCGATGAAACCGCTGAAGGTAAATCCATCGTTGAATACCTGCGTGGTCTGCATCCGCAACCTGAGCCGGCGCTGGAAACCCTGACCGCCGTGCCGTTCAGCGCTGAAACCCGCTTGTCCGGTGTCGACTATCAGGGCCGTGTCTATCGCAAAGGCGCGGTGGACTCGCTGCTGAGTTTTCTCGGGCAAAAACGCTCGGATCTGGCCCCAGCCCTGTCGCGGGAAATCGACAAGATTGCGCAGAGCGGCGGTACCCCGTTACTGGTCTGCGCCGACGGTAAATTGCTTGGCGCGATTCACCTCAAAGACGTGGTCAAACCGGGCATTCGTGAGCGTTTCGCCGAACTGCGCAAACTCGGCATTCGCACCGTAATGGTCACCGGTGACAACCCGCTGACCGCCGCTGCCATCGCCGCTGAAGCGGGCGTCGATGATGTTCTCGCCGAAGCCACGCCGGAGAAGAAACTCGCGCGTATTCGTCACGAGCAGAACGACGGTCGCCTGGTCGCGATGTGCGGCGATGGCGCCAACGACGCGCCGGCGCTGGCTCAGGCAGACGTCGGCATGGCGATGAACGACGGCACCCAGGCTGCACGCGAAGCGGCGAACATGGTCGACCTCGACAGCGACCCGACCAAGCTGCTCGATGTGGTGCAGATCGGCAAGGAATTGCTGGTGACCCGTGGCGCGCTGACGACCTTTTCCATCGCCAACGACGTGGCCAAATACTTCGCGATTCTGCCGGCACTGTTCGCCTCGATTTATCCGCAACTGGGTGTGCTGAACATCATGCAGCTGACCAGTCCGCAGAGTGCGATTCTCTCGGCGATTGTCTTCAACGCCTTGATCATCGTTGTGCTGATTCCGCTGGCGCTGCGCGGGGTTCGCGTGCAGGCGGCGAGTGCGGCGGCGTTGCTGCGACGCAATCTGTTGATCTATGGATTGGGCGGGATTCTGGTGCCGTTCGTGGGGATCAAGGCGATCGACATGCTGCTCACGGCGCTGCATCTGGTGTGAGGCGGGAAAGAACCCCTCACCCTAACCCTCTCCCGGAGGGAGAGGGGACTGACCGAGGTGATTACGGGAGCTACACCGACCTGAAATACCGAGCCGAACTCAGGTTTGAACTGCACAAAGATCGGCTCCCTTTCCTTTTGTCACCTTCGTGGGAGAGGGGACTGACCGAGGTGATTGGGAGAGGTACATCGACCTGAAATACCGAGCCGAACTCAGGTTTTGAACAGCACAAAAACCGGCTCCCTTACCCCTTGGCGACTTTGGGGGAGAGGGACTGACCGAGTGGTTAATCAAAGGTACATCGGCCAGAAATACCGAGCCGAACGCAAGTTTTGAAAAGTACAAAGATCGGCTCCCTTTCCCCCTCGCCCCCTTGGGGGAGAGGGCTGGGGTGAGGGGGAAGAGATCCCCCTGACACTCCACCAAAGTTTGCCCAACGAATTCGAGGATTTTGCAATGTCCACAATGATACGTCCGGCCCTGAGCCTGCTGGTGCTGATGACCCTGGTCACCGGCGTCGCCTATCCACTGGTGGTAACCGGTGTCGCGCAAGTCGCATTCCCCGCGCAAGCCAACGGCAGCCTGGTGCACGACGCCGACGGCAAGGTCCGTGGTTCGTCACTGATCGCCCAGGATTTTGTCGGCGATGCCTGGTTCCATCCACGTCCCTCCGCCGGTGCGTTTGCTACGGTTTCCAGCAGCGCAAGCAACCTGGCGCCGAGCAATCCGGCACTCGCCACGCGGGTGATCGACGACGCCAACAAACTCCAGGTTCCCGGCCAAGGCCCGGTGCCATTGGCCTTGCTGACCACCTCCGGCAGCGGCCTTGATCCACACTTGCCTCCGGCGGCGATTGCCTATCAACTGGCGCGTGTTGCAGCGGCGCGAAACCTGCCGGTGTCGACCTTGCAGCAACTGCTCGATGCGCACATCGAACAGCCGCTGGTGGGGCCGCCGGTAGTGAATGTGCTGGCGTTGAACATGGCACTGGAAAAATTGTAGATCGGTGGCGCGGCCATTCGCGAGCAGGCTCGCTCCCACAGGGATACGCGTTCAAAATGTGGGAGCGAGCCTGCTCGCGAAGAGGGCCGAAAGAACACTGCATAACTATCAGCAAGAGAGAGCATCAAGCATGAGCGACTCCGGCCGCGCCGACGCACTGTTAGCAGACTTGCCCCGTGACGGCCGTGGCCGGTTGAAAGTATTCCTCGGCGCCGCCCCCGGTGTCGGCAAGACCTACGCCATGCTTCAGGCCGCCCACACCCAGTTGCGCCAAGGAGTGAAAGTCCTCGCCGGCGTCGTCGAAACCCACGGCCGCGCTGAAACCGAAGCGCTGCTCGGCGGCTTGCCGCAGCAGCCGCTGGTGCGCTCGGAATACCGTGGCGTGATGCTCGAAGAAATGGACCTCGACGGCATTCTCGCCGCCAGGCCCAAGCTTGTGCTGGTCGATGAACTGGCCCACAGCAACGCGCCCGGCAGCCGCCACGCCAAGCGCTGGCAAGACATTCAGGAACTGCTCGCCGCCGGCATCGACGTGTTCACCACGGTCAACGTCCAGCACCTGGAAAGTCTCAACGATCAGGTGCGCGGCATCACCGGTGTGCAAGTGCGCGAAACCCTGCCGGACTGGGTGCTGCAAGAAGCCTACGAACTGCTGCTGATCGACCTGCCGCCGCGTGAATTGCTCGAGCGTCTGCGCGAAGGCAAGGTCTATGTGCCGGAGCAGGCGCGCGCGGCGATCGATGCGTTTTTCACCCAGACCAACCTCACCGCATTGCGCGAACTGGCGATGCAAACCGCCGCCGCGCAGGTCGACAATGATCTCGCCCAAGGCTATCGCCAACTCGGCCAGGCCGCCCCGGCAGTGCGCGGGCGATTGCTGGTCGGCGTCGATGGTGATGCGCAGGCCGAACGCCTGGTCCGCCACGCCAGTCGCGTCGCCCAGCGTCGGCATCTGCCGTGGAGTCTGGTGCACGTCGACAACGGCACCGTACGCGACGAGCAATCGCGTCTGCGCCTGCAAAGCGCTCAGCAACTGGCCGAGCGTCTTGGCGGCGAGGTGGTTTTACTGCGCGCCGGTGAGGTCGCCAAAACCCTGATCCAGCATGCCGCCGAGCGCCGCGCGAGCCTGGTCCTGGTCGGCCAGTCCCGGCCACGTCTGCGCCGTCGTTTGTTTGGCGGCGGACTCGCGGCGCGTTTGTTACGTCAGGCCCATGGGCTGGAAATCAACGTCCTCGACAGCGATCAGCAACAGCATCAACCGCGCCCGCGCAATGCTCTGACCTTGGTGTGGTTCGACTATGCGCTGGCGCTGGTCGCCACTGTGTTGGCCAGTGCTCTGGCGTGGGCGGTGTCGAGTGTGTTGCCACTGCCGAACATCTCGTTGGTGTTCCTCGCGGCGGTGTTGCTGGTCGCGGTGCGTAGCAGTCTCGGTCCGGCGCTGGCCTGTGCCGCGTTGTCGTTTCTGACCTATGACTTTTTGTTCATCCCGCCGAATTTTTCTTTCAGCATTCAGCGCGAAGAAGACGTACTGACCTTGCTGTTTTTCCTGCTGATGGCAGCGCTCACGGGTAACCTTGCGGCGCGTCAGCGTCGGCAATTGCAGGCCCTGCGCGACACCCAGGAAGAGACCACCGAACTGCTCGACCTGTCGCGCAAACTAACCGCCGCGACCGACCGCCAAGCGGTAATCAGCGCCGCCGCGCAACACCTCAATGGCTGGAGCGATCTGCAACTGTGCCTGCTCAACCGCGACGGCCAGGGCGGCTGGAAAGTCGAAACCGGCGGCCCGCTGCAATTCACCGAAGCCGAACGCGCCGCCGCCGATTGGGCCTGGCAACACGATCAACCCGCAGGCATGGGCACCGGCACGTTGCCGTTCGGGCGTTGGTGGTGGTGGCCGCTGTCGGTCGAGGATGGGCCGTTGGCGCTGCTCGGTGTCTGTGCGAAAGAGGGCCAGACTTTGAGTGGCCAGCGCCGTCGTTTGCTCACCGCGTTGAGTCAGCCGTTGGCGCAAGCGCTGGCGCGCGCACAGTTGGCCGATGATCTGGAAGCTGCGCGCCTGCACGGTGAAACCGAACAACTGCGCAGTGCCTTGCTGGCGTCGGTATCCCACGACTTGCGCACGCCGCTGACCGCCATGCGCGGCAGCATCGACAGCCTGTTGGCCCTCGGCGAAGCGATCCCGCTGGAGGATCGTCGTGAACTGCTCGAAGGCACTCGCGACGAAGCCGAACGCCTCGATCGCTACATTCAGAATCTGCTCGACATGACCCGCCTCGGCCATGGTGCGTTGAAGCTGGCGCGGGACTGGGTGTCGCCGGCCGACATCGTTGGCAGCTCGCTCAACCGATTGCGTGCAGTGCTGGCGCCGCTGCAAGTCAGCACCGATGTGCCGGGCGAGTTGCCGTTGTTGTTCGTCCATGCCGCGTTGATCGAACAGGCATTGGTCAATGTGATGGAAAACGCGGCGCGCTTTTCGCCAGCTCACGGTCGACTGCAACTGAACGCAGGCGCGAATGACCAAGAGATTTTCTTCTCGGTCAGTGACGAAGGACCGGGGATTCCCGAAGAGGAACGGGCGAAGATTTTCGACATGTTCTACACCGCTGCCCGGGGAGATCGCGGGGGGCAGGGCACCGGCCTCGGGCTGGCGATCTGTCAGGGCATGGTCGGTGCGCACGGCGGGCGGATCAGCGTCGCCAACGGCATCGATGGACGCGGCACTTGCATCACCTTGCACTTGCCGTTGCAGACACAGCCGGGAATGGACGATGAAGCCTGATTGCGACTGCGCTACTCTCTTGCCACTCTTTTGTGTTGATGTGAATTCATGAGCCAGACCGCGACCATTTTGGTCATCGACGACGAACCGCAGATCCGCAAATTCCTGCGCATCAGCCTCGCTTCCCAGGGCTACAAAGTGCTTGAGGCCGGCACCGGTGCCGAGGGGTTGGCGCAGGCCGCACTGAACAAGCCGGACTTGCTGGTGCTCGATTTAGGCCTGCCGGACATGGACGGCCAGCAAGTGCTGCGCGAGTTTCGCGAATGGGCCACGACGCCGGTGCTGGTGCTGTCGGTGCGCGCCAGCGAAGGGCAGAAAGTCCAGGCGCTGGATGGCGGCGCCAATGACTACGTGACCAAGCCGTTCGGCATTCAGGAATTTCTCGCGCGGGTTCGCGCCTTGTTGCGTCAGGCGCCGGCGGGGGAGGCGCAGCAGGCGGCGCTGAGCTTTGGTCCGTTGACGGTTGATCTGGCCTATCGGCGCGTGCTGCTCGACGGTGTCGAAGTGGCGCTGACGCGCAAGGAATACGCGGTGCTGGCGCAACTGGCGCGGCATCCGGGGCGAGTGATTACCCAGCAGCAATTGCTCAAGGATATCTGGGGACCGACGCACACCGAGGACAGTCATTATCTGCGGATTGTGGTGGGGCATTTGCGCCAGAAGCTGGCGGATGATCCGACGCGGCCGCGGTTTATCGTCACTGAAGCCGGGGTTGGGTATCGGCTGTTGAGTGAGAACAGCCTGTAGGTAGTTGTGTTGTCTTTTCTGGCCTCATCGCGAGCAGGCTCACTCCTACATTTGGAATGCATTCCCCTTGTAGGAGTGAGCCTGCTCGCGATGAGGGCATTGCATTCAATCGAGATTTTTCAGTCGATCAACCCTGCTCACTCTCATACCGATCCAGCGTATCCCGGGCAATCTCGCGCCCCAACGCGATCAACTCCGGTGCCTTGTAAAACTCGAAAAACCGGCACACCCGCTTCGGCACGTTGATCAGGATATCCGGCGGATACCCGGCAATCTTGTATTGCGCCAGCGAGGTCTGCATCACCTCGAAACTCTGGTTGATCAAATCCAGCAACGACGCCGGCCCGACGTTATCGATGATGAACGAACCGGTCGCCGATTTCGGTGCGCCTTCACGCTCGGGCGCGGCGGCGGGTTGCTGGCTTTCCGGCTCGGCGCCTTCCAGCCAAGGGTTGATGTCTGCCGCTTCGGCGCGCAGCGCTTCCTGTTCGAGCCGCAACAGTTGCTCGGCCTGTGTACGGCGGAACGGCATCTTCGATCCCAGCGAACTGAGCAGGCTGTCAAAGCGTGAGCGAAATGCGGCCGGGCGCTGGATCACCGGCAATTTGTAGTGACGCTGATTGGTCGAGTTGAGATTGACCGCAATGATCAGATCACAGTGGCTCGACACCACCGGCACGATCGGCAACGGGTTGAGAATGCCGCCGTCGACCAGCATGCGATTGCCCTGCATCACCGGGGTGAACAGGCTGGGAATCGCCGCCGAGGCGCGCATCGCCTGATGCAGGCAGCCTTCCTGAAACCAGATTTCCTGCTGGTTGGTGAGGTCGGCGGCGACGGCGGTGTAGGGGATGCGCAAGTCTTCGATGTTGATTTCGCCGACGATCTTGCGGATCTGCCCGAAGACCTTTTCGCCGCGAATTGCGCCGAGGCGGAAACTCACGTCGACCAGCCGCAGCACATCCAGATAGTCGAGACTTTCGATCCAGTTCTTGTAAACGTCGAGTTTGCCGGCGGCGTAGATCCCGCCGACTACCGCGCCCATCGAACACCCGGCAATGCAGGCGATGTCGTAACCGCGTCGTTCGATCTCTTCAATGACTCCGATATGGGCATAACCCCGGGCGCCACCGGAGCCCAGCACCAGTGCGACACGCTTTTTCATCAAACTTCCTCCCGACAAGGTTGCACAATGCACCCATCGCCGGGCTGGCTCAATCGCCGAGGTCGTTGAGTGCGCCAGTGACGTCGTTTTTTCGATACTGCATGACCCTTCGGCTATATCCTTCTCAGTTGCGCGGTTTCACCCGCCGGCGAGGCACTTTTTCGCAGCCAAGCCGTCTTACCTGCACGACTGTTGACCTATTTTGAGGTGTGAGTGATGAAAGCCTGGATCTGTGTGCCGTTGATGGCTCTGGCATTGGCCGGTTGCGCCGGTAAAACCGCTTACCGCGACAGCTGCGGCAGCCAGCTCGACGCGGCTTGGCATGAACTGGATCTGGCCAAGGCTGAAGGCTTTGCCGGCACCGTCAGCTACTCCAAAGCGTTGTCGCTGCTGACCGCCGCGAAGACCCAGCAGCAATTCGAGGGGTTTGAAGGCTGCAGCAAGAAAGCCGAGAAGGCGCGTTTCTACATTCGCGAATCCCGCGCCGGCCGCTAAGCTGCTGACGTGAAGCAAGGAGGCTGCGTTCACTGGACGGCAGAATGTTCTTCGGAGCCATTTGAATCAGGAGCAAGTGATGTCTGCGTTGGTTGACCGGTTGGTGGCTCATGTCCTGAGTCTGGAGGTGCGGCTGCTGGCCTGTCAGGCGCGATTGACGGCACGTACCGACCCCGAGGCGCTGCATGATCTGCGCACCACGGTGCGGCGCTTGCGCAGCCTGTTGCGGCCATTGCGCGGTTTACCGGGTGTCGAACAACTGGAAGACGCCGCTTCGGCAGTCGGCCAATTGACCACGCCGTGGCGTGATCGCGAGGTGTTGGCGGCATATCTGCTCCAGCATGATCAGCCGGAAGCTGCTCAACGCCGCATGGCGCAAATGGCCGAGGCCTATCCGGCGCTGGCGGCGAGCGCCGAGGTGGCTTCGTTGCTGATGATTCTCGACGCTTTCCCACGTTTCCTGCGCGCCTCCCAGCGTCAGGGCTTGCTCAAGGGCTTGGCCAAACGCATCGAAAAACGCTTGGGCAAGCAATGGCAGAAACTCGATGAGGCGTTGCACGATCCGGCTCACGACCGCCATCGCCTGCGCCTGCTAATCAAGCGCGTGCGCTACGGCATCGAAGCCTATCCCGAGCTGGATCGTTTGCCCGAAGCGGCGCTGGCGCGGTTGAAGTCAGCCCAAGGCGCGTTGGGCGACTGGCACGATTGCTGGCAGTGGCTGGCGAAAGCCGAGCTGGAGGCGGATCTGCAGCCCTGCGTCGCCATTTGGCAGGCGACCATGATCAAAGCCGAAACCAAGGCTGATCGCGTGCTGGAAAAACTCAGTTCAGCCTGTTTCAAATAATCCTGAATCACCACAAATTCCCTGTAGGAGTGAGCCTGCTCGCGATAGCGGTCAGACATTCAACACATGTGTTGGCTGTCAGACCGCTATCGCGAGCAGGCTCACTCCTACAAGAGATTTCAGTGTGGCTGATATTGGTTTAAGGCCTTTCTGTCAGCCCATTTGACCGGAATAGACGCTGCGGCGCTCTGCAGGTCTGGTTAAGATCCCTGCATTCCTTTCTCGTTTTCTGAGGTTGCCCCATGCGCTTTAGCGATCTGCTCGATGCGGTCCGCCGCCAACCGGAACTGACGATTCCTGCCGAATGGGGTCAGGGCCGTGCCAGTTTCGGTGGTCTGGTGGCCGCGCTGCAATACGAAGCCATGCGTGCGAAAGTCCCGGCGGATCGCCCGGTGCGTTCGCTGGCAATTACCTTCGTCGGCCCGGTTGAGCCTGAAGTCCCGGTGAGCTTCGAAGTGGAGGTGCTGCGCGAAGGCAAAGCCGTCAGTCAGGTCATGGGCCGGGCGATGCAGAATGGTCAGGTGGTGACGATCGTCCAAGGCAGCTTTGGTGCCTCGCGGCCGTCGGAGGTTGCCGTCGAAGCGTATCCGGCGCCAGCAATGAAACGCTGGGATGAATGCCAGGAGTTACCCTACATCAAAGGCGTGACCCCGGAATTCATGCGTCATCTGGCAATGCGCTGGAGTGTCGGTGGAATGCCGTTCACCGGCAATCAATCGCGGCTGATGGGCGGCTGGGTGCGGTTGCGTGGCGATGTCAAAGAAGAGCCGGTCAATGAGACGCATCTGTTGGCTCTGGTGGACGCATGGCCGCCGGCGCTGTTGCCGTATCTGAAGAAGCCTGCGCCGGGCAGCACGCTGACCTGGACCATCGAATTCGTGCAGCCACTACGGGACTTGAGCACGCTGGACTGGTGCCAATATCTGGCCGATATCGAATACGCCGCCGACGGCTACGGCCATGTCGCCGCCAAGCTATGGAGCGCAGAAGGTGAGCTGATTGCGATGAGTCGCCAGACGGTAACGATCTTCGCCTGACTCAATGCCGACGGTGGCGCTCACGCCAGGCGCGCCACCAGCCGCCACTGAGAAAGAAACGCGGAAAGGTCAGGAACTGCTCGACCAGTAACCGCGACACCGCATCTTTACGATCACTGAACGGCTCGGAGGCTTGCGCCTCCAGGCTGTGGCCGTGGCGCTGCAAACCCAGCGCCGCGATGATGCCGATCACGCCGATGGCCACACTGGCCAGACTCAGGCTGAACACCCCCGAGACAATCAGCAGAAACGCGACGATGAACAACGGCACGGCGATCAGGTGCAGCACCAGATTGGTCGGGTGCTGGTGATTGCCCGGGTACGCGCGCCATTGCCATGCGGGAAGGTTGGGGTGACGTTTGCCCATGTTTTCTACTCCTCGATCCATGTTGAACTCATGGTTGAAGAATAGGCCCGGGCAGGGAGGGTGGCGAATCAAGGTTGGCTATTGAAGTGATAGGCGTCATCGCAGGATTCGATGTCGCCCCATCTGACGCCTTCGCGAGCAGGCTCGCTCCTACATTTGGAATGCATTCCCCTGTAGGAGTGAGCCTGCTCGCGATGAGTCCCTCAAAGCTTGAGCTGACCTATAGCCTTGTTGAGTTCCCCAGCCAACGTCGCCAACTCATTACTCGTGGTCGCCGAATCCACCGTCTGCTGCACGGTGTTCTCGGTCACATCACGAATACTCACCACCGCCCGGTTCATCTCCTCGGCGACCTGGCTTTGCTGCTCCGCCGCCACGGCAATCTGCGTATTGCTTTCACGCATCTGCGCCACCGCCCCGGTGATTTCCGCCAGCGCCGCGCCGGCCTCTTGCGCTTGCTGCACGCAGTCGTCGGCCTTGTACGAACTTTCCTGCATGAAATCCACCGCATCGCGGGTCCCAGCCTGCAAGGCCGAGACCATCGTGGTGATCTCGTCGGTCGAGGTCTGCACGCGTTTGGCCAGATTGCGCACCTCATCGGCGACCACCGCAAAGCCGCGGCCCATTTCACCGGCGCGGGCGGCCTCGATGGCGGCGTTCAGTGCCAACAGGTTGGTTTGCTCGGCAATGCTGTGAATCACGCTGACCACGCCGTTGATCTTCTGACTGTCCTCGGCAAGCCGTTGAATCATCTCGGCGGTCTGCTGCACGCCGCTGGACAGCCCGGCAATCGACTGTTGCACCCGCGCGACCACTTGCTGACCGCTGCCAGCGAGGCCATCGGCGGTCTGCGACAAGTCGCGAGTGGCGCCGGCGTGTTGGGCGATGTGATAAACCGTGGCAGTCATTTCGTTGATCGCGGTGGCGGCCTGATCAGTTTCGCTCTGCTGACCAAGCATGCCGTGGCGCACTTCGTTCATGCTCGATGCCAGTCGCGCCGCGCCGACATCCAGTTGCCGTGCGGTGTTGGCGACGGTCGTCACAACGCGCTGGTAACCGGCCTGCATCGCGTTGAACGCGTTGGCCATTTGCCCGACTTCGTCTTTGCCCGCCAATGGCACACGAGCCGAGAGATCGCCGCTTTTCTCAACGTGCAGCATCACATCTTTCAAGGTGTTGAGCTGGCTGAGCAGGAAGCGGATCAGCAATTGCGAGGCACAGAGCATGGCGAACATCAGGATGAACACCGCCACGGCATAGTTGGCGAAACGCTCGCTGAACACCTGACTGAGACTCGGGCCATAGGCAAGCACCGCGACCTGCTGGCCATCGGCACGGCTGAACACCTCAGCGCCCATCAACGGGTTTTCGCCGAACAGCGGCAGATGATTGATTTCGTTCCAGCCGTTGCTTTCAGTGATTTCCAGCAAGGGTTGATCATTCAGGCGCGGTGCTTCGCCGCGCTTGAAGGTCAACACCTGATCGGTTTTCGGCAATGCCTGCCCGGCCGGCCAGGCCTTGAGCAATTGCGCCTGGGCCTGCGCCGAGGCCTGTGAGGCGTGACTGCGCGCCTGCTGTTCGAGTTGCACGGCGTACAACACCAACAGCAGGGTGGTGACGAAGGCGACCGCATTGACCGCCCAGAATTTGTATTTCAGCGAGATATTGCTAAGCCAGGCACCCATGGAGGTCTTCTCTGATAGCGGAAACAGTTTTGGCAAGGTGCCAGCATTGTGCCGCTATGCAGATATAGACATTTTGATGTGAGTCAACAGACGATGCGGTCCGCCCTTGTAGGAGTGAGCCTGCTCGCGATGGCGGCGTGCCAGTCGACAACGATTTCAACTGATCTACCGCAATCGCGAGCAGGCTCACTCCTACATTGGATTCTAGTGTGTCAGGAGAGGGCGGGGAGGTTGTAGAACGCGCGGGCACACGCGGTGGTGTGTGCCGCCAGATCCTCCTCGGTTTCGCCACGATGCAAGGCCACTTCACGCAGGACTTCAGTCAGATACGCCGGTTCATTGCGCCCGTTCTTCGGTTTCGGTCGCAATGTGCGCGGTAGCAAATAGGGCGCGTCGCTTTCCAGCATCAAGCGCCCGCGTTGGATCTCTTTCACCAGCGGATGCAAATGCGTGCCACGGCGTTCGTCGCAGATCCAGCCAGTGATGCCGATGTGCAGATCCAGGTCGAGATAGCTGAACAACGCCTTTTGCTCGCCGGTGAAGCAATGCACCACAGCGGCAGGCAGTTGATCGCGGAAGCCTTTGAGGATTTCCAGCAAACGCTGGCTGGCATCGCGCTCGTGCAGGAACACCGGCAGTTGCAGTTCAACGGCCAGCGCCAGGTGTTCTTCGAGGACTTTTTCCTGCTGTGGGCGCGGCGAGAAATCACGGTTGAAATCCAGCCCGCATTCACCCACGGCGACTACGTTTTTTTCGTGCAACAGGCTACGCAAACGACGGGCACTGTCCGCGTTCCAGTCACTGGCCGAATGCGGATGAATACCGGCGGTGGCGAACAGCCGTTGACCGCTCTCATCCAGTTGCTGGCACAGCTCCAGAGCCTGTTCGCTGCCCTCGACGCTGGTGCCGGTCAGCACCAGCTGGCAAACCCCGGCGGCATAGGCGCGATCAAGCACGGCCTGATGTTTGTCGGCGAAACTGGGGTTGGTCAGGTTGACGCCGATATCGATGAGTTGCATGGTTGCTACCTCGGGCCGAAGGCCGGAAAGCATACCAGAGCTGTAGATTCATAAGAAAAGCCAAGAACTACAACGAGTTATAGCTGTCTTTTGATGCCGCGACGCAGCCCGGTTTGGCAGGAGTGCCATTACTGTGCCAGTCTCTCGCACTTTGCCAGCGCTCCAAGCGCTCTGTTTTCGTCGGTGATTTCGATCTTTCAGGGATGAAATTGCCCCGTATTCTTTCCGGAGAGTGGATGGTTCGTCCCTCGGTTTTGCTGCTGTTGTGTGGATCGTTGCTGCTGCCGATGACGGCGGTCGCGCGCCTGCCCGGGCCACTGCAAGCCGTGCCGGCGGCCAAGGTGCGGGAC
Source organism: Pseudomonas sp. SCA2728.1_7 (assembly GCF_018138145.1). Lineage (NCBI taxonomy): Bacteria > Pseudomonadati > Pseudomonadota > Gammaproteobacteria > Pseudomonadales > Pseudomonadaceae > Pseudomonas > Pseudomonas sp. SCA2728.1_7. Next base: position 6,057,996 of record NZ_CP073104.1, read on the forward strand.
TTGTCCGAGATTCGCAGCAGCCGTGTGTTGCGGGTGCTGGTCAACCAGAGTCGCAACAGCTCCGGCGAAGTGCAGGGTCAGGCCATCGGCGTCGAATACCATCGCCTGCGCGCGTTCGAGCAATACCTCAATGGCCACGCCCGTGATGGCCAGGAAATCACCCTCAAGATCATTCCCAAAGCCAAGGACCAATTGCTCGGCGCCTTGCAGCGTGGCGAAGGTGATCTGGTCGCACCGGGTGAATTGCTCGATCTGCAACCTGGTTATGCCGTGGCCAGCAGCGAACCGATCGCCAGCAACATACCGCTGGTGCTGGTCGGGATCAAAGGTGAGCGGCGCTACACCAAAGTCGAGCAGCTTTCCGGCAAAACCCTGGCGTTGCCGACCGGCAGTGCGGCGGGGGAGGCGGTCAGTCAGCTCAATCAGAAACTGGCGTTGCACAAACTGGCGCCGATCAAGATCGAATGGGTTGATCCGACGCTGGCGGTCGAAGATGTGCTGGAAATGGTTCAGGGCGGGATTTTTCACCTGACCATCGTTGAGCAGCCGATTGCCGAACGCTGGGGCAAGATCCTGCCGAAACTGCGTTTTGACCGGCAACTGATGATCAGCGAGCCGGGCGAGGAATACTGGTTTGTACGCCGCGATGCTGCGATGTTGCGTGCGAGCATTGATCGCTTCCTCGGTGGTTACAAGAAACCGTCCAACGAAGATGCCGCGTTTCTGCGCATCTATCGCCGTCTCTATCAAGTCCACTATCCATTGGCCAAGGCTGACCGCCAGCGCCTGGAAAAACTGCGCCCGACCCTGCAAAAGCACGCCCAGGCGCAGAACATGGACTGGCTCAATCTGGCCGCACTGGCGTTCAAGGAATCACGCCTGCAACCCAATGCCCGCAGCGGCAGTGGCCCGACCGGGCTGATGCAGATCACGCCTTCCGCCGCTCAGCGAGTCGGCGTGAGCAACATTCAGAATCTTGATGCGAATGTGCAGGCCGGGGCCAAATATCTGGCGATGATCCGCCGCAAGTTCTTCAACAGCCCCAAACTCAATGAGCGCGAGCGCATGGCGTTTACGCTGGCGGCCTACAACATAGGCCCCGAGCGCGTGCAGGGCATGCGCGCTGAGGCCCGGCGGCGCGGGTTAAACCCAAATCAGTGGTTCTTCCAGGTCGAGCGCATCGCCATGGAGCAGGTAGGAATGGGGCCGGTCAGCTATGTTAATAGCGTGAACAAGTATTACTTGGCGTTCGACCGGGAGCGGGAGTCGTTGGAGCCCGGGGCGCAAAAAGTCGTCTCACGGAAATGATCTAATAAGTCGATTGTTATGGCGGAATATTTGCGCTTTTAACATGAAATTTACTGATTAATATAGCGGCCAACCAACACACACACAACTTCTCGCAAAACAAGGAATGCCCCATGAGCTCTCTGATCAACAAAGTACTGTTCACCCGCGCTGGCTACGGTCTGACCATCCTGCGCATCGCTGTCGGCGTGATCTTCGCGGCGCACGGTTCGCAAAAGCTTTTCGGTCTGTTCGGTGGTTATGGTCTGGCGGGGACGGCGCAGTACATGGACAGCATCGGTCTGCACCCGGGTTACCTGATGGCGACGCTGGCGGGCGGTACTGAGTTCTTCGCTGGCCTGGCGTTGATCATCGGCCTGCTGGTACGTCCGGCAGCATTGGGTCTGACCTTCCTGTCGCTGGTGGCGATCTTCACCGTACACATCAGCAACGGTTTGTTCATGGCCAACAACGGTTACGAGTTCGCCCTGGCCCTGCTCGGTGGCAGCCTCGCCGTGCTGATCGAAGGCGCGGGCAAGCTCTCGGTGGATCGCGCCATCGCCGGTTGAGCGCTCTGGCTCAAGGAATAGGCCCGCATTGTGCGGGCCTTTTTTGTTGCGGCTGATTCTTGACACTGATCGGTCACGTTCTCTAGGATGTTGCCCATGCGCCGATTTAAACAGCTACTTGCGGGGCGCCAGGTGACTTCAACAGTTGCCGTCAGAAGCCGGAACAGGGCTTCGAAATACCGCTAAAGCGCTGGTTCGGTGTTGCCTCTCACCTGCCATGCAGACTTTTGAGGCAGAGACACGACACGATGAATGCACTACGCCCTCCAGCACGTCCCGCGCCGATCACGGCACATATCACCCAGCGCAACCCGAAAATTCTCCTTGGCGGCAAACATCAGCCGACGCTGTTGCGTTATCTCGATGGCTGGCCACGTCGCAGCGGCGGTCCTGCCGCGTTCCTGATCCAGTTCGTTGAAGACGGCGAGTCGCTGGCGCGTTTCGCCACTGACAGTTTTGATCTCGCGGTGATTCAGGCCCCGACTGTCGAAGATGCGCCAGAGATGATCAAACAACTGGTCCGCGTTGCGCGGCAGGGTTTGATCACTCGTCGCTGATACGCTTTACGGATAGTCGATAGCGACGATGTAAACGAACTGCTCACCGGTTGGCGTCTGCACCCTGACTTCTGCATCCAGCGCCTTGCCGATCAAGGCGCGGGCCAGTGGCGAGTCGATGCTGATCAGACCCAGTTTCAGATCCAGTTCATCCGGACCGACGATACGGTAGCGCGATTGCTTGCCGTCTTCGTCTTCGATGGTCACCCACGCGCCGAAATAGACTTTGTTCGGATCACTGGGTTTTTCACTGACGACTTTCAACGCTTCCAGACGTTTAGTGAGAAAGCGCACGCGACTGTCGATCTCGCGCAGCATCTTCTTGCCGTAGGTGTACTCGGCGTTCTCCGAACGATCACCCTGAGCCGCCGCTTCGCTCACCGATTGCGTGACTTGCGGGCGGCGCACATGCCACAGCTCATGGAATTCGGCGCGCATCCGCGCTTCACCTTCGGGGGTGATCAGCGCGGTGCCGGCGGGGCGTGGAGGGCGATAACGGCTCATGGCAACTTCTTGTGATTAAGACCGCCTGAGTCTATCAACCCTCACGCAACACTGTCAGTGGACTTGCGTTGAGCGCCCGACGCGTACCGAATACGCCGGCACCACCAATCAGCGCCGCGCCAATCAACGGCAGCACCAACAACCACGGATGCGGATGCCACGGCAGATCGAACGCGTAGCGATACAACACCAGACTCACCACTTCCGAGCCGATCGCCGCGAGCAAGCCGCTGACCGCACCGAGCAAGCCGAACTCGATGCGCCGCGCCTTGATCAGCAACTGCCGCTCCGCACCCAAGGCCCGCAACAGCGCACCTTGGCGAATACGTTCATCGAGCGTCGACTGCAAGCCGGAAAACAGTACGGCCATGCCCGCAGCCAAAACAAACAACAGCACATATTCGACCGCCAGGGTGACTTGGGCGAGGATGCTGCGCAACTGCTCGAGCAGCGCTTCGACCTGAAGAATGGTCACCGCCGGGAACGTGCGTGACAGTTCGACGATCTGCTGGTCATGACCTGGCGCCAGATAGAAGCTGGTCAGATAAGTCGCCGGCAGATCCTTCAACGTGCCGGGCTGGAAGATCATGAAGAAGTTTGGCTGAAAATTGTCCCAGTTGATCTCGCGCAGGCTGGTGACCTTCGCCTCGCGATTGACCCCGCCGACACTGAACACCATGTGATCGCCGAGTTTGAGCTTGAGGCTTTCGGCGACTTTGCCTTCCACCGATACGCCGGGAACGCCGTCGGTTGGCTGATCCTTCCACCATTCACCCGCAGTGAGCTTGTTGCCCGCCGGTAAATCAGCGGCCCAGGTCAGACTCAAATCTCTTTGAATGGCGCGGTCGCCCGCCGAATCCTTGCTGACAATTTGCTGCACGGCGTCGCCGTTGATGCTGATCAGCCGTCCCGGTACCACCGGATACAGTGGCGCCGCTTGCGCGGAGACCTTGATCAGGTGATCGGTGAAGGCCTGTTTGTCTGCCGGCAGAATGTTCAGGGCAAAATAGTTGGGAGCGTTTTTCGGTAGCTGGTTTTGCCAGGTGTCGAGCAGTTCGCCACGCAGCAGGGCGATCAAGGCCATCGACAGCAGAATCAGGCCGAATGCCAGCGACTGACCAGCCGCTGCCAAGGGATGGCGCAGCAACTGGCCCAGACCCAACCGCCACGGCAGCGAAGCACGGGCGAGCATCCGCCGCAGGCTTTGCAGCAGTAACAACAGCAGACCGCCCAACACCAACGCGGCAACTACACCACCACCACCGAGCAAGGCGAATGTCAGCAGCAGATCGAGGCTCAGGCGCCACATGATCAGGCCGAGCGCACCCAAGGCTGCGCCGTAAACCATCCACGTACTCGACGGAATCGGCAACATGTCCCGGCGCAGCACACGCAGCGGCGGCACGCGACCCAATGCGGCCAGCGGCGGCAAGGCGAAACCGGCCAAGGCCACCAGCCCGGTGCCGATCCCGGCGATCGCTGGAAACAGACCGCCCGGTGGCACGTCGCTTGGCAACAAATCATGCAGCAGTGCGAACAAGCCCAGTTGTGCCAGCCAGCCGAGCAACGCCCCGCTGAGCGCGGCGAACAAGCCGAGCACGGTCAACTGCAAACTGAACAGCACCATGGTTTCCCGGCGCGATAGGCCGAGGCAGCGTAGCAAGGCGCTGGCATCAAAGCGGCGACTGGCAAAACGGTTGGCCGACAACGCCACCGCGACCCCGGCCAACAGCACGGCGACCAGACTGGCCATGTTCAGATAACGCTCGGCCTTACCGAGTGCGCCGCCAATCTGCCGGTTGCCATCGCGGGCATCCTGAATCCGCTGATTCGCGGCGAGCCCAGGCTTGATCAGTTGCCGATAGGTTTCCAGCGCCTGCGGTTCACCGCGCCACAGTTCGCGGTAACTCACGCGGCTGCCGGGTTGCACCACGCCGGTAGCAGCGAGGTCATCAATGTTGATCATCACTCGGGGCGTGAGGCTATAGAAGTTGCCGGCGCGATCCGGTTCATACGTCAGCACGCGGGACAGTTTCAACGTCTTCATGCCGACATCGATGCTGTCGCCGATCTTCAGATCCAGTGCGGTCAGCAGGCGTGCCTCGACCCAGGCTTCGCCGGGTTGCGGTTCACCGCCGGTTTCTTCGGTGGCGAAAGGCGCTGGCGCGCTCTTCAGTTCGCCGCGCAACGGATAGGCGCGGTCGACGGCTTTGATGCTCGACAGCTGAATGCCGCTGTCAGTGGCGATGACGCTGGAAAACTCCACCACCTGCGCATGATTCAGGCGAAGTTCTGTGCCGCTGCGAATCTGTTCTTCACGGGCCGGAGAGCTGCCTTCGAGAACCAGATCGGCGCCGAGAAATTCGGTCGCGCGCAGCATCATGGCGCCGTTCAGGCGGGCGCCGAAATAACCGATGGCGGTACTCGCCGCCACCGCCACGACCAGCGCAAAGAACAACACGCGCAATTCACCGGCGCGGGCATCGCGCATGAGTTGGCGTATGGCGAGACTGAACAGACGCAACAGCGGCAAACGTGCCATCAAGGCTCCAGAGGGGCGACCAACAGCCCGGCTTCAAGACGGATCAGGCGCCGGCAGCGATGGGCCAGGCGTTCGTCGTGGGTCACCAGCACCAGGGTGGTGCCGCGTTCCTTGTTCAATTCGAAAAGCAGATCGCTGATGCGCTCGCCGGTGTGGCTGTCGAGATTGCCGGTGGGTTCGTCGGCGAACAGCACGTCGGGCTCGGCAGCAAAGGCACGGGCGATTGCCACGCGCTGCTGCTCACCACCGGAGAGTTGACGTGGCGAGTGAGTCAGACGCTGGCCGAGGCCGACGCGCTGGAGCAATTCAGTCGCACGTTCACGGGCATCTTTGCGGCCATCAAGTTCCAGCGGCAGCATGACGTTTTCCAGTGCGTTGAGACTGTCGAGCAACTGAAAGGACTGGAAGACGAAACCGACATGCTCGGCACGAATGCGTGCGCGCTGGTCTTCATCAAGATTGCTCAGGCCCTGGCCGGCGAGAATGACTTCGCCGCTGCTCGGCAGGTCGAGACCGGCGAGCAGGCCGAGGAGGGTGGATTTGCCCGAACCGGATGCGCCGACGATGGCCAGGCTATCGCCCTTGTTCAGTTCCAGGCTGAGTTCGTGCAGGATAGTCAGTTCACCTTCCGCGCTGGGAACCACTTTGCTGAGGTTCTTCGCGGTGAGAATGCTTGCGCCCATGGAGAATCCGATGCGTGTGTGGTTTTTGAGTGCTGGCCTGGCCTTGATGTGCATGGCCCAGAACGCAGCGGCGGGTACTGTCCTGATCGTTGGCGATAGTATCAGCGCCGGTTTCGGACTGGATACCCGCTTGGGGTGGGTGTCGTTGCTCGAACAACGGCTCAAACAGGAGGGTTTCGACGACAAAGTGGTCAATGCCTCCATCAGCGGCGACACCAGTGCCGGAGGCCAGGCGCGGCTGCCCGCGCTGCTTGCAGAGCATAAGCCTGAGCTGGTGATCCTTGAACTCGGCGGCAACGATGGCTTGCGCGGAATGCCGCCAACTCAATTGCAACAAAATCTTGCCTCGATGATCGACAGCTCGCGTCAGAGCGGGGCCAAGGTGCTGTTGCTCGGCATGCAACTGCCACCCAACTACGGCAAGCGTTACACCGATGCCTTCGCCGAGGTCTACGGCAAACTCGCCGACGATAAAAAAATCCCGCTGGTACCGTTTTTCCTCGACGGCGTCGGCGGTCATCCGGACTTGATGCAGGCCGATGGTCTGCACCCGGCGGCCGGGGCTCAGGGCAAGTTGCTGGAAAATGTCTGGCCGACGCTAAAACCGCTGTTATGAGGCTTTTCTAAGGGCAGGCTTTCGGCTAATGTGGCGCCCCCTTATTTGGAGCCCCCGATGTCGCGTTCTGCCTGGTCCCTGTTTGCCTACCAACTGATCGAGCCTGACGAGCAGCTGGATCTGTTCGCCTGCCAGGAAGTGCGGGTGCATCTGGTGACGCGGCAACTCGAACTCGGTGGCTCGGCCGATCGCACTCTGTGCGGCAGCCTGTTGCCAGCGCAGCCGCGCTGGTCGAGTGTGGATCGCCGGGTGTTTCAGGATCAGCGTCTGTGTTCGCTGTGCCGGGCGATTCTGGAGTCGCAAAAGCGCGGCACCTCGCCGATCTGGCCGGAGTTGCGTTTCGAGCTCTGATTCTGTGGGAGCCGAGCTTGCTCGCGAAGAAGCCATGTCAGTTAACATTTTTGGCGACTGACCCACCGCTTTCGCGAGCAAGCTCGCTCCCACCTGGAACACCTTGTCGCCTGCAATGGGGTGATCTCCCCGAATATTCAAAGCGCGGTGTACAATCGCGCTCTTATACCCTTGTTGATCATGCGAAGGATTTTCCGGATGTTGCCGCGCTTTCCTGCCGTCACCCGCTGCCTGTCACTTGCCGCCCTGTGTGTGGCCGGTCCCGTTGCTGCATTGGAGTTTCCCCTGCCACCACCTGGTGAAGACATCATCGGTCAGGTGCAGGTGATCAAAGCCAAGTACGAAGACACCTTCGCCGATCTGGGCACCAAGTACGATCTGGGTTACTCGGAGATGGTCGCGGCCAACCCGGGCGTCGATGCCTGGTTGCCGGGCGCCGGCACCGAAATCGTTTTGCCGACCCGTTTCATTCTGCCGCCGGGCCCGCGCGAAGGCATCGTGATCAACCTCGCCGAATACCGCCTCTACTACTTCCCGAAAGGCAAGAACGTGGTGTACACGTTCCCGCTGGGTATCGGTCGTGAAGGTTGGGGTTCGCCGATCGCGCACACTTCGATCACCGCCAAGACGCCAAACCCGACCTGGACGCCTCCAGCGTCGATCAAGGCGGAACACGCCGCTGATGGCGACCCGCTGCCAAACGTAGTGCCGGCCGGCCCGGACAATCCGCTGGGCCCGTTCAAGTTCACTTTAGGCACCCCGGGCTACCTGATCCACGGCTCGAACAAGAAATTCGGTATCGGCATGCGCACCAGCCACGGCTGCTTCCGCATGTTCAACAACAACGTGCTGGAAATGGCCGGCATGGTCCCGGTCGGTACGTCGGTGCGCATCCTCAACGATGCCTACAAGTTCGGCAGCAGTGGCGGCAAGGTTTATCTGGAAGCGCACACGCCGATCGACGACAAGGGCAACCCGTCGGTGGTCGACAAGCACACCGCAGTGATCAACGCGATGCTCAAGCGTGAAGACGTCACCAGCAACCTGCGCGTGAACTGGGATGTGGTACGGGATGTAGTTGCGGCCGAAGATGGCCTGCCGACGGAAATCGGTACACCGAGTACCTCGGCGCCGATGGTCTCGAACACACCGATCGATTTGCAGCAGTAAGTCGGCGTTCAGAACCCGCCAATGCGTAAAGCGTCGGCGGGTTTTTTATTGCCCGGACAAAAGTTTCAGGCACAAAAAAGCCGACCCAGACATCGGATCGGCTTGATAACAATCCCGAGGGATTATTACTTGCGGCTAGCTTTGTCCAGCATGCGCAGAGCACGCTCGTTAGCTTCGTCAGCAGTCTGTTGTGCTTTTTGAGCAGCAGCCAGAGCTTCATCAGCTTTACGGTAAGCTTCGTCTGCACGAGCCTGGGAGCGAGCAGCTGCGTCTTCAGTAGCGGTCAGACGTGCTTCGGTTTCTTTCGATGCGCTGCTGCAACCGGTAGCCAGAACTGCGGCCAGAGCCAGAGCAGAGAATTTCAGAACGTTGTTCATCGTGTTCCCCTTCAAGGACTTTCAAATTAAGTGACTGTCTCCTCACGATTGAGGAAATAGCCGGCGTACATACTACCCATTACTTGTAGTAAGTAAACTGACGTAAGGCAAGAAGCAAAAAAAATTGTAGGCGTTGATTCTTTTTCGAGCAACTTTTAACTGCACTGTTTAAAAAATACCCAGCTGCAAGCCCCGAGCTGAGCGAGTTAATGAGAAAAAGTTCCCGTTGCCACGTGCTGTTTTTGCAGTCTTGGCTAAAGTCTGTCTAGATGAATTCGTCCACACTTTTGTTCCGATTTTGCGCGCTGCTTCGCTTATCTTTGTGCATGTTGAGGTGACTTTAAAAAAGGCTGCACGTCTTAAGTCTCAACATCCGGCAATGTTCAGGTGAGTGGCCCGGGAAGATCTTCTCCCCAGTCACCTCTGCGTCCCTCGGAGCAACCCCCGTCAACCCGCTTGATGACGAGCGTACCTTGAGCATTTTTGCCAATGGTGCCTACTATTTATCAGGTGCCAGGTTGCGCGAGATCGGTGTGGCTCTTCTCGGTGTCCATCAGGCACGGGGTGGCGTAGATGTTCCTTCGCCGGAAAAACATCGGTAAGGTAGGGGTCAGAACTCAAGACCCGCGAGGAGTAGTGATGAGCGAGGCGTTGTCCATCCACCATGACCAGGCTGGTCATCAGTTCGAGACCAATGTGGACGGTCATCGTGCCTACCTGACCTATATGGATCTGGGAAAACAGACCCTGGATATTTATCGCACGTTTGTGCCCAACGCCCTGCGTGGCCGTGGCATTGCTGCAGCGCTGACCGAGAGCGCGCTGCAGTACGCCGAAGAAATGGGCTACACGGTGATCCCGTCGTGCTCCTACGTCGAGCGCTACATGGAGCGCCATCAGCGTCGCGCCGCCAAGATCTGAATCGCACACACAAAAACGCCGGGCATTGCCCGGCGTTTTTTTATGCCTGTAAAACGCTGATCAACTGCGCTGGCGTTTCGGCAGAACATCCTTGAGCTTGGCGTGCATGCTGCGCAGGGTGTTCTCGGTGGCGGACCAGTCGATGCAGGCATCGGTGATCGACACGCCGTATTGCAGGTCGGCGAGGTCTTTCGGAATCGCCTGGCAGCCCCAGTTCAGGTGACTTTCGACCATCAGGCCGATGATCGACTGGTTGCCTTCGAGGATCTGGTTGGCGACGTTCTCCATCACCAGCGGTTGCAGGGCCGGGTCCTTGTTGGAGTTGGCGTGGCTGCAATCGACCATGATGTTCGGCTTGATCTTCGCCTTGTCCAGCGCCTGTTCGCACAGGGCCACGCTGACCGAATCGTAGTTCGGCTTGCCGTTGCCACCGCGCAGCACCACGTGACCGTAGGCGTTGCCTTTGGTGGTGACGATCGACACGCCACCTTCCTGGTTGATACCGAGGAAACGGTGTGGGCTGGACACCGACTGCAAGGCGTTGATCGCCACAGTCAGACCGCCGTCAGTGCCGTTCTTGAAGCCGACGGCCGAGGACAGGCCGGAAGCCATTTCCCGGTGAGTCTGCGATTCGGTGGTACGTGCGCCGATCGCCGACCAACTGATCAGGTCCTGCAGATACTGCGGGGAGATCGGGTCGAGGGCTTCGGTGGCGGTTGGCAGGCCTTTTTCGGCCAGATCCAGCAGCAACTGACGACCGATGTGCAGACCGTCCTGGATCTTGAACGAGTCGTCCAGGTACGGATCGTTGATCAGGCCTTTCCAGCCAACGGTGGTGCGTGGCTTCTCGAAATACACGCGCATGACCAGATACAGGGTGTCGGAGACTTCCGCCGCCAGCACCTTCAGGCGATCGGCGTACTCGTGGGCAGCCTTGATATCGTGGATCGAGCATGGGCCGATCACTACGAACAGACGGTGGTCGGTGCCATCAAGAATGTTGCGAATGACTTCGCGGCCCTTGGTGACGGTGCGCAGGGCAGCATCGCTCAGAGGGATATCACGCTTGAGCTGATCGGGAGTGATCAGGGTCTCGTTAGAGGCGACGTTTAGGTCGTTGATCGGTAAATCAGCCATCGTTTACTCGTCAGGTCACGGGTGCCGGCCGCCAGCGATCCCCGCGCGGCGGAGCACAGCAGATTTAAGCGCGTCGGGGAGCGGAACCTTAGCGCGTAAAGCGCCTGCTCGACAATGGGCATGTAACGGTTTAGAGAAGACGGTCAGTCCAGCACTGGCTGGGCGAAAGCCTTGCGCACGCTGTCGTGGGAGAACTCGTCGGCGTGTTGCTCGACCCATTGCAGGGCCACCGCCTGAATTTCTTGCAGGTCATCGTGGGTATCGTGCATGCGGCAGTAGCGCTCGATCTGACACACTTGCTCACCCATTCGCGCACTGAACAGCGTCTGCTCATCGGTGAAGGCGATGCCCACCAGATAGCCTTTTTTGCGCCGCAGACACCACGCCACGTAGCCCGGGTAACAAATGTCGGCATTCAATGACGGCATGCGCACCTGCAGGGCTGTGCCATGGCGCCAGGCACGGTGGTAATTGCAAGCAATGCCGCCGAGGCTGATAGTGTGCAGCTGTTGCCTGGAAATACACTCAGGCTTGAGCAAGGTTAATTCAACCGGCACCTCGTCCGGATGAGGAATGAAACGTCCCATGAGCACAGACTCCCTGTGTCGGTCATTTGACATTGTTTCCCCCAGTATAGTGGTCGATTCCGAACTGACCGATTTCGACGCCGATCAACGGCTATTGGCGATGAGCGGCGTTTCGCTGGTGATTTTCACCAGTGTCGGCTGCGCCAGTTGCCGTTATGCCCGCGAAGTGTTGCCGGCTATGGCGTTGGCCATCGATCGCCTGTGCTGGATCGATGCCGGTGACAACGGCGGGTTGGTCGAGCGCTATCAGGTCTTTCATTTGCCGGCGCTGTTTGTGGTGCGCGACGGTGAGTTCTTTGGGGCATTGCACACGCGCCTGACGGCCGATGCGCTGAACGCAGCGCTGGCGCAGGCACTGGATCGAATTGCAGAGGAGTTGCCATGATGGGGGCAGTGAATAAACCGGTCGTAGGGATTATCGGTACCGGCGCAATTGGGGGGTTTTACGGTGTGATGCTGGCGCGTGCCGGTTTCGATGTGCACTTTCTGTTGCGCAGCGAGTTTTCAGCGGTGGCCGAGCGCGGTTTGCACATCAACAGCGCGGTGCATGGCCCGCTGACGTTGCATCCGGCGCAGGCCTATTCGTCGGCCGAAGACATGCCCAAATGCGACTGGCTGTTGGTGGGGGCAAAAACCACCAGCAACGCCGGCCTGGCCCCGTCGATCATTCAAGCGGCCAAACCCGATGCGAAAGTGCTGGTCCTGCAAAACGGTCTCGACGTCGAAGACAGCTTGCGTGATCTGCTCCCCGATTCCCTGCACCTGCTGGGCGGTTTGTGCCTGATCTGTGTGCATCGCGAGGGGCCTGGACAAGTCACCCACCAAGCCTTGGGCGCGGTGAACGTCGGTTATCACAGCGGTCCTTCCAGCGATGACGCCGCACGTATGGCGATTGTCGAGGAGGGTTCCGGGTCGTTCCGCGCTGCCGGGATCGATTCCCAGGCAATGCCCAATCTGCGGCAGGCGCGCTGGCAGAAACTGGTGTGGAATATTCCCTACAACGGGCTTTCGGTTCTGCTCGGCGCCAGCACCACACCGTTGATGGCCGATGCCGACAGCCGCGCGTTGATCCAGGCGTTGATGGCCGAAGTGGTGCAGGGCGCCAAGGCGTGCGGCCATGACGTGCCGCCGGGATACGCCGACTATCTGTTCATGATGACCGAGAAAATGCCCGACTACTGGCCGAGCATGTACCACGACTTTTTACACAAACGCCCGCTGGAGCTGCAAGCGATCTACGCTCGGCCGCTGGCGGCAGCGAAAGCCGCGGGTTGTGAGTTGCCGCGAATCGAAGCGTTGTATCGCAATTTGAGTTTTATCGACCGGCGCAACGTTTAAGCCGGTCGCTCTGGGGGGAAGGCATGGCCAAGAACATCGATGACAAACTGGTGCTGGCGATTTCGTCGCGCGCCTTGTTCGACCTGAGCGAGAGCCACAAGGTCTATCTGTCGGGCGGCGTCGAAGCCTATCGGCAATATCAGATCGAACACGAAGACGAGATCCTGGCGCCCGGCGACGCCTTCCCGCTGGTGGAAAAACTCCTCAGCCTGAACAGTCGCCTCGGCCGTGCGCGGGTCGAGGTGATTCTGGTCTCGCGCAACAGCGCCGACACCGGCCTGCGCGTGTTCAACTCGATTCACCATTACGGTCTGGCGATTTCCCGCGCGGCGTTTGTCGGCGGGCGCAGTCCGTATCCTTATTTGAAAGCGTTTGGTTGCGACCTGTTTCTTTCGACCCATGCCGAAGACGTGCGCGCGGCGCTGGACGCCGGATTCGCCGCCGCAACGATTCTGTCCGGTGGCGCCAGTCGCGCGGCCAGTGACGAATTGCGCATCGCCTTCGACGGTGACGCAGTGATTTTTTCCGACGAGTCGGAGCGCGTTTATCAGTCCGGCGGGCTGGAAGCATTTCAGGCCAAAGAGCGCGAAGCAGCTCGTGAGCCTTTGCGCGGTGGGCCGTTCAAAGGCTTTCTGGCGGCGCTCAATTTGCTCCAGCGGGAATTCCCCGACGATGATTGCCCGATCCGTACGGCGCTGGTCACCGCGCGTTCGGCGCCAGCGCATGAGCGGGTGATCCGCACCTTGCGTGAGTGGGACATTCGCCTCGACGAGTCACTGTTCCTCGGCGGCCTGACCAAATCGGCATTCCTCGAAGCGTTTGCCGCCGACGTGTTTTTCGACGATCAGGCCGGCCACTGCGAACTCGCCCGCGAAGTCGTTGCCACCGGCCACGTGCCGCACGGCATCAGCAACGAACCGTCGGTCTAAAGCCCTTTGGTTCAAGACGTTGCGTCGCCCGTCGTAGTCGCCAAGGCACTGCTAAGCTGAATCAAATCTCCGCCATGTTGGCACGCGAGGAGGTCATATGATTCGTTCGATGCTGTATGCCACTGACCTCGGTCTGTACGCACCGTTAGTGATGCAGCATGCCCTGGCGTTGGCGCGAACGTTCAATGCCGATCTGTACGTGGTGCACGCGGTGGAGCCGATGGGGCTGTTTGCCGAATCGGTGTTGCAGAGCTATCTCGACGAGCAGGCATTGAACGAATTTCATAGCCAGGGTCTGAAAACTGTCATTGCCAATATCGAGCAGCGGGTGCTGGACAGTTTTCGCGAAGAACTGGGGGATGAAGGCGAGCAGGATCTGCAGCGCATTCGCGCCGTGCGCGTGCTGCAGGGCGATCCGTCGCAGGTGATTCTCGACCAGGTGCAGAAACTCTCTGTCGATCTGCTGATCGTCGGCAGTCACAGCCACGGGGTCGGCGCGGAAACGCCGTTGGGGCGCACGGCGGCGCGGGTCCTGCAATTGGCCAAGGTGCCGGTTTATCTGGTGCCGTTAGTGGAGCGTCGGCGGCGGGAGGATCGCTAAGGCAGGAATAATGGCGCTTTGATAAAAAAGTTCTAGATTTATTCTCCAAACCATTAATATAGTTATATACCGTCGCTGATGCCCGTGGCGTCTACCTGCTTTGAGGGATACATATGAAGCTTCAACAATTGCGCTACATCTGGGAAGTGGCGCACCACGACCTCAACGTTTCCGCTACAGCCCAAAGCCTTTACACCTCGCAACCGGGCATCAGTAAACAAATCCGCCTGCTGGAAGACGAACTCGGCGTCGAAGTGTTCGCCCGCAGCGGCAAGCACCTGACCCGCGTGACCCCGGCCGGCGAGCGCATCATCACCACTGCCGGTGAGATTCTGCGCAAGGTCGAAAGCATCAAACAGATCGCCCAGGAATTCTCCAACGAGAAAAAAGGCACCCTGTCGATCGCCACCACCCACACCCAGGCACGTTATGCACTGCCGCCGGTGATCAGCAATTTCATCAAGCAATACCCTGACGTAGCGCTGCACATGCACCAGGGTTCGCCGATGCAGATCGCCGAAATGGCCGCTGACGGCACCGTCGATTTTGCCATTGCCACCGAAGCGCTGGAGCTGTTTGGCGATCTGGTGATGATGCCGTGCTACCGCTGGAACCGTTGCGTGGTCGTGCCGCAGGGCCACCCGCTGACCAAACTGCCGAAGCTGACCCTGGAAGCACTGGCCGAATACCCGATCGTGACTTATGTATTTGGTTTTACCGGTCGTTCGAAACTCGACGAAGCTTTCAGTCATCGTGGTCTGACACCGAAAGTGGTGTTTACCGCGGCCGACGCCGACGTGATCAAAACCTACGTACGTCTGGGCCTGGGTGTGGGCATCGTCGCTAAAATGGCGGTCGACACCAAACTCGACAACGACCTGGTGGTGCTGGATGCCAGCGAGCTGTTCGAATCGAGCATTACCAAAATCGGTTTCCGTCGCGGCACTTTCCTGCGTGGTTTCATGTGCGACTTCATCGAGAAGTTCGCCCCGCACCTGACCCGCGAAGTCATGGCCAAAGCCATTCAGTGCCACAACAAGCAGGAACTGGAAGAACTGTTCGACGGCGTCGAACTGCCGGTTCACTGATTCGTTGAATCAAAGCACCTCGGTGACAGCAAACTGTTGCCGGGTGCCCGCCACCAGAATCTCCACCTCATCGCCTTCGCACTTGCCCAGCAGACCTTTGCCCAGCGGCGAGCGCGGGGTGATGACGGTTATCGGCTGACCGACCACATCGACTTTCAGTCCTGCCGCATCCGGCGCCAGAAACAGCCATTGCTCGCGACCCTTTTCGTCTTCCAGGCCGAGCAGGGCGCCGACTTCAATGCCGCGATTTTCGTCATAGGCACGCAGCGTCAGGTTCTGACACAGCGCCAGTGACTGACGAATTTCCTCGACCCGTTTCGCTTGCCCGGCTGCCAGGTACGACGCCTCCAGACCCAGCGTGTCGTACTTGTTTTCGGCGATGTTTTCTTCGTGAGTCGCGGTTTCGTAAGCGGTTTGCGCGGCACGTTCGGCGATGTCGAGATCGACGCGCAGTTTGTCGAGAATCAGCTGGTGAACCGTGTGTTTGTTCATGATCAATCGCAGAATTGCAAAACGTTGGCGCGGGATTTTTCGCTTGGAGCCGTCTGATCCTGTTGCAACCAGAACTGGCATTTTGGATTGGACAGATTACGCGTGCTGCCGCGTGCCTGATCCAGACGCGCCTGCTGTTCGTTCTTGCGCAGGTTTTCTTCGTACTGTTCGAACATTGGGCTTGGCGGCGGAATATCCGGCTGCACCTGCACGGCCGGCGGATTAGCCAGTTGTTGCACCGCCTGAGCAACCGGTGCCAGTTGTTCTTTGAAGACAAACTGCGACAGCAGCCAGCAGGTCAGCGCAATGGCGACAAAGCCCAGCCACAGGCCCAAGGCAATGCTGCCGGTCAAATGCAGCGCACTAAGCTGAACAGGCAAAGGACGGCGCGGATTGGGACGGTAGGGCATGGCTGCCTCCTGGCGGGTGATTGCGGGCAAGTGGCGATTGTCGCACGAAGATTAATCGCCGTCGGCTCTTCTGCGCGAGGTCATTTATGCGGACAATCGCTGCTTTTGCCAACGGGAGTCTTGGATGCCGCAATTGAAACCCCGCTGGGATATTTTCTGCACCGTGGTCGACAACTTTGGCGATATCGGCGTGACCTGGCGTCTGGCCCGACAATTGGCGGCCGAGCACGGTCTGGCGGTGCGCTTGTGGGTCGATGATCTGCGCGCATTCGAACGCATTTGCCCGGCGATCGATATCAACGCCGCGCAGCAATGGCAGCAAGGTGTCGAAGTGCGGCACTGGCCGGCTGAGTGGCTGCACACAGATGCGGCGGATGTGGTGATCGCCGCGTTTGCCTGTCAGTTACCCAGTGATTACATGGACGCGATGGCCGGGCGTGAACAGCCGCCGCTGTGGATGAACCTCGACTACCTCAGCGCCGAGGACTGGGTTGTCGGGTGCCACGGTCTGCCGTCGGTGAAATACAAATCGGTGCAAAAAATCTTTTTTTTCCCCGGCTTCCAGCCCGGTACTGGCGGTTTGCTGCGTGAGCGTGGATTGCTTGAGCAGCGTCGGCAGTTTCAACAGGATCCCGATGCGCAGCGACAATTCCTGCAAGGCCTGGGCATCGATCGCGCGCCCGAGGCGCAGCTGATTTCGCTGTTTGCCTACGAGAATGCCGGGCTGGCCAGTTGGCTGGACGTGTTGGCCGCGGACACCGCGCCGACCCATCTGCTGGTGCCGGAAGGGCGGATTCTTGGCGATGTGGCGCGCTGGCTCGAGGTGGAAGCCCTGGCGGTTGGTGCGATTCATGTGCGTCAGTCGCTCACCGTGCAGGTGCTGCCGTTCGTCCGACAGGATCAATATGATCACTTGCTCTGGTGCTGCGATTTCAACGCGGTGCGCGGTGAAGATTCATTCGTTCGTGCGCAATGGGCGGGGCGGCCGATGCTCTGGCACATCTATCAGCAGGACGAAGACATCCATCTGGACAAGCTCGACGCCTTCCTCGCGCTCTACACAAAAGGCCTGTCACCGGCCGCTGCCGAGGCGATGAACGGCCTCTGGCGCGCGTGGAGCGCCGGTCAGCCCATCGGCGAACACTGGCTCGCCGCCCGTAATCATTGGCCAGAACTGCAGAAAAACGCCGAAGCGTGGTGTCTGGAACAAGGCTTGCAGGCCGATCTTGCCGCAGCGCTGGTACAGTTTTACCTAAATTGGATATGATACGCGGCCTAGATTTTTGTAAATCCCATCCAAATTCGGATATTCGCAATGAAAACTGGTAAAGAACTGAAACCCGGTACCGTGATCCGTCTCGAGAACGATCCTTGGCTGGTTCAGAAAGCTGAATTCACCAAGTCGGGCCGTAACAGCGCGATCATGAAGACCAAGCTGAAAAACCTGCTGACCGGTTACAAGACCGAGATCGTTTACAGCGCTGACGACAAACTGGACGACGTAATCCTCGACCGCAAAGAAGCGACCCTGTCCTTCATCAGCGGCGACACCTACACGTTCATGGACACCACTGACTACACCATGTACGAGCTGAACGCAGAAGACATCGAAGCTGTTCTGCCTTTCGTTGAAGAAGGCATGACCGATGTTTGCGAAGCGATCTTCTTCGAAGAGCGTCTGGTTTCCGTAGAGCTGCCGACCACCATCGTGCGCGTAGTTGACTACACCGAAGGTTCGGCTCGCGGCGACACTTCCGGCAAAGTCATGAAGCCAGCCAAGCTGGCTAACGGTACCGAGCTGCAAGTTGCCGACTTCATCGAAATCGGTGACAAGATCGAAATCGACACCCGCGAAGGCGGTTCCTACAAAGGCCGTGCCAAATAAGCAGCGGTTTTTGCGGAAAGAAAAAGCCCGACCATTGAGTCGGGCTTTTTTGTGCCTGCGATATGTGTCACGCCGCAGGATCCCCTGTAGGAGTGAGCCTGCTCGCGATAGCGTCATTCCAGTCGACATCTACATTGACTGACTCAACCGCTATCGCGAGCAGGCTCACTCCTACATTGGAATTTGCGTATGGCTTCAGACGGTGACGTGCAGGCGCACATCAACGTTGCCACGGGTGGCGTTGGAATACGGGCAGACTTGGTGGGCCGCATCGACCAGCGATTGCGCGTCGGCCTGTTCCAGCCCCGGCAGACTGATGTGCAAGTCGATGTCCAGACCGAAACCGCCAGGGATCTGACCGATACCGACATGAGCGGTGATCGAGGCGTCGTCAGGGATTTTGCGTTTGGTCTGGCTGGCGACGAATTTCAGAGCGCCGATGAAGCAGGCCGAGTAGCCAGCCGCGAACAGTTGCTCTGGGTTGGTCGCCGCGCCGCCGGCACCGCCGAGTTCTTTCGGGGTGGCGAGTTTGACGTCGAGAACGTTGTCGCTGGAGATCGCACGACCATCACGGCCGCCAGTGGAGGTTGCGATTGCGGTGTAGAGAGTTTGCATGGTGTGAGCCTCGTCGGTGTGATTTGTTGCGCTAATTGTTTGCGCGCTAAGTAAGTGCGAGATGAATGTATCGTGCGAATATTTAGTGCGCAAGATAAATTTTTGAGAGATCTGCGTTTCGACAAAACGGCGAATCGCTCTGTCAGCCTGAAAAGTGCGATTTAGAGGGGATGGCGGGGAGATCAGGCGTTGAAAAATATTCTTCAGACGACGAGATCATATGTAGGAGTGAGCCTGCTCGCGATAGCGGTGGTTCAGTAGACTTCTGAGTTGACTGGCACACCGTTATCGCGAGCAGGCTCACTCCTACAGGGGTTGGTGGGTCTTAGATCAGGCTGTTCTGTAGATGGCTGCGCAGTGCCTGCAACTCTGCTTGCAGGTTTTGCAGGCGTTCCAGAGAGAAGCCGCTGGCGCCGAGAATGCATTGCGGAACGGTCTGGGCTTTTTCTTTCAACGCGCGGCCTTGTTCGGTCAGCTCGACAATCACCACGCGCTCATCCTCACGGCTGCGCGTGCGACTCAGTAAGCCTTCAGCCTCCAGCCGTTTGAGCAGCGGCGTCAGCGAGCCGGGATCGGTCAGCAACCGCGAGCTGATTTCTCCGACGGTCAAACCATCCTTCTCCCACAACACCATCATCGCCAGATATTGCGGATAAGTCAGGTTCAAGGCTTGTAGCAATGGCTTGTAGACCTTGGTCATCATCAGCGAAGTGGAGTGCAGGGCAAAGCACGCCTGATTGTCGAGGAGCAGGTCGTCGCAGGTGTCGCGTTCGGAAGTCATGTCAAAGCCTTGATCGGTGATGGCCATGAATCTAGCGCTCGAATCTTTAATGCGCCAGATAATTCTCTGGATCTAATGTCGTTCCAAGTCCCGTTGCAACGCCAGATCCCAGGGCGGCACCGGACTGAAACGGGTTTTTAGATATTCCAGAAGCAGGCGGCTGCGCGAGTTGGTTTGTTGCTCCATACGCAGCGCGTAGATCCCGGTGGACTCCGGTTTCGGCAGGCCGTTTTCGCAGAACAGCGGCAGCAATTCGCCGCGCAGCAGGTATTCGCTGGCCAGCCATGTCGGCAGATGTGCGATGCCCAAGCCAGCCAAGGCGCCGCAGACCAAGGCCTCGGCATTGTTGGCGCTCATGCGGATGCGCGCCGGGCGGTGCAATTGCATCTGCCCGTCCTGCTCGAAGCGCCAGGCGAAGGGCGGGGCCAGGCCTTCCCAGTCGAGGCCATCATGCTCACTCAGTTGCGCCGGACTGCCGGGCACACCACGGCGTTTGAGGTAGTCCGGACTGGCACAGGCAATACGCACCATGCTCGCCAAGGGCGTGGCCACCAATCGCGTGTCAGCCATTTGTCCGGCGCGCAGCACCAGATCGACTTTGCCCAGATTCGAACCGCCCATGTCGACGAAACTGTCGATCAGGTGCAGTTGCACATCCAGCCCCGGGTAGAGCACGAGAAAGTCGGCGATCACCGGCGCCAGATGCCGGCGTCCGAACGCGGCGGGGGCGTCGATGCGGATCAGGCCTTCCGGTGCACTGCTCAGGGATACGGCTTCTGCCCGCGCCAGTTGCAACTCGGCGACAATGCGCCGGGCGCGTTCGGCGAACGCCAGACCGGCTGGCGTCGCGCGTACGGCATGGGTGCTGCGAACAAACAGCTGGCTGCCGACCGCGCTTTCCAGACTGTCGATCCGTCGAGCGACGGCCGACGGTGTCAGCGGATGACGGCGCGAGGCGGCGGAAAAACTGCCACTCTCCAGCACATCGAGAAACAGTCCGAGTTGATCGGTCAATTGATTGGGATTCATATCGGCTCAACGCTTGTGCGAAATCGGCATAGCCATTGTGCGTTGCTGTGCGTTTCCCCGCCAGCCGCGACTGCGTAGGATGATTCGCCTGACGTAAGAGGAATTGGCCGTGATGGAGTTTGTGTTGTACCTGCTGTTTGGCGCCGCCCTCGGCACACTCGGCGGAATATTCGGTATCGGTGGTGGTTTGATCGCGATTCCGTTGCTTGGCGTATGGTTTGGCTTGGATCAGCAGATCGCCCAAGGCACCGCGCTGGTCATGGTGGTGCCGAACGTGATGCTGGCGCTGTGGCGTTATCACCAGCGCAATCGCATCGAACTGCGGCATGCGTTGCCTTTGGCGGTGATGGGCTTCTGCTTTGCCTGGATCGGTTCGATCTGGGCGGTGGGCATCGATGCGCAAACCATGCGCATCGGCTTTGTCGCTTTCCTCGTGGTGCTCTCGGTGTACAACCTGCTAAAGATGTTCGGCAAGCAACCCGCTGCGACGTCTGAAATGCGTTATTCCTGGCCTTGGCTTGGCGTGCTTGGCGCGGCGTCCGGCACCATGGGCGGATTGTTCGGGGTGGGCGGGGCGGTGGTCGCGACGCCAGTGCTGACCAGCCTGTTTGGCACCACGCAAGTCGTCGCTCAAGGTCTGTCGCTGGCGCTGGCCTTGCCAAGCACTGGCGTGACCCTGGTGACCTACGCGGTGCACCACGAAGTCGACTGGATGATCGGTCTGCCACTGGCGATCGGCGGTCTGGCCAGCATCAGTTGGGGAGTGAAAGTCGCCCACGCCATGCCGGAAAAACTCCTGCGCGGGCTGTTCTGCGGTTTCCTGGTGCTGTGTGCGGTGATGCTCGCGTTTAAAGTTTGAAGCCTTCGACGATGTGCTCGGCCAGGCACTCGGTGATCGGTGACGGATTGTTCAGGTTGCGCACCAGCATGATGCTGGCCTCCGGCAACAACGGCAGGTCTTGGTCGGCGCCGAGAATGCGCATGTCCGGGGTGATCAGGCTTTCCAGTTGCGCGGTGATCGCCAGACCGGCGCTCACCACCGCCATCAATGCTGAAAGGCTGGTGCTGTTGTAAGCGATGCGGTAATCGCGGCCCATCGCATCCAGCGCATTGCACGCCCACAAGCGGCAGAAGCAATCACTGTTGAACATCGCCAGGGGCAGCGGTGTTTGTTCGTGGGCGCTGAAATTCTGCGCCTCGGCCCAGACAAACCGCTCCTTGCGCAGCAACTGGCCGATCTCGTTGCCGGGCTCACGAGTAACGATCGACAAGTCCAGGTCGGTGCGCTGCAGCAGTTGTTTGGTCGACTCGCAATGCACTTCGATCTGGATCAACGGATAGAACTGCGCGAACCGCGACAGAATCCCCGGCAGAAAACGCATCACGTAATCATCCGGCGTACCGATGCGGACCGTGCCGACCATGTGTGGTTCGCGCAAGGTGTTGAACACTTCGCTGTGCAACTTGAGGATGCGCCGCGCGTAACCGAGCAGCACCTGGCCCTCAGCGGTCAGGCGCACCTGACGGCCGTCGCGCTCGAACAACTGACGCTGCAACACGTCTTCTTCCAGACGCTTCATCTGCATGCTCACCGCCGATTGCGTGCGGTTGACCATTTCGCCGGCGCGGGTGAAACCGCCCTGATCGGCAATGGCGACGAAGGTGCGCAGGACATCGGTATCGATACTGGGGTAGGCCGACAATTGATGAATCTCCGTGATGCATGTCATCAGAAACATTCGTTGGATTGATCTTAGCGCTGGCGCGAGACTTGAGCCATCCACAAAGGAGGCAACACGATGAAAGGTCAAAGAGAGTATGTAGACGACGCAAAATTTTCCGGCCACGGCCATATCGTTTCCGACCTGCTGCACAAGTTTAGCCGCTGGTACGAACTGCACCGTGAACGCGAGTTGCTCGCCAGTCTGAGCGACGAAGCGTTGAAGGACATCGGCGTCAGTCGTGCCGACGTTGAACACGAAGCCGTGCGGCCGTTCTGGGATGACCCGATGCATAAATGACCGCTGCATAAATGATGAGCAGAGCGCTACACAAACCCACTTCCAGTGAGGTAGGTTGCGAGCAGACAAGGAGATGCTCATGCCCGCAACAGTATCCTTTTCCCTCAAACAGGCGCGACGACTGGCGCTGGCAGCCCAAGGCTTCAACGGGCGCCAGCCGCCGACGGTCAAAGCCGCTCACGTCAACGGGCTGATCGAACGGCTGGGCTTGCTGCAAATCGATTCCGTCAACGCCGTGGTGCGCTCGCACTACCTGCCGCTGTTTTCCCGTCTCGGTTCCTATTCTTCTGATTTGCTCGACCAGGCTGCCTGGAGTTCGGGGCGACGTCGGACGCTGTTTGAATACTGGGGACATGAAGCGTCATTGCTGCCGCTGTTGATGTATCCGTTGATGGCTTGGCGGATGCAGCGAGCCAGGCGCGGCGAGGATATTTATCAGCAACTGGCGAAATTCGGTCGCGAGCAGCAGGACGTTGTTCGCCGGGTGTTGAGTTCGGTGGAAGAGCAGGGCGCGCTGGGCGCCGGCAGCTTGTCGACTCGCGAAGACAAGGCCGGGCCATGGTGGGACTGGAGCGCGGAAAAACATGCACTGGAATGGTTGTTTGCGGCGGGCGAAGTGACGGTAGCGGGGCGGCGTGGTTTTGAGCGTTTGTATGATTTGCCGGAGCGGGTGATCCCGTCTTCTATTTTGCAGCAAGCGTTGCCGGATGAAACCGAGGCGCAGCGAGGATTGCTGTTGCATGCGGCGCAGGCCTTGGGCGTCGGCACTGAAAAGGACCTGCGTGATTACTTCCGTCTGAATCCGGCGGATGCACGGCCGCGACTGGCTGAGCTGGTCGAGGCGGGGCAATTGCAAATGTGCGAAGTTGCTGGTTGGCGACAGATCGCCTATTGCCTGCCGGAACCGAAAGTCCCGCGCAAGGTGGCGGCCAGTGCATTGTTGTCGCCCTTCGATTCATTGATCTGGGAGCGCAGCCGGACTGAGCGGTTGTTTGATTTTCGCTATCGGCTGGAGATTTACACGCCGCAGGACAAGCGGGTTTACGGCTATTACGTGTTGCCGTTTTTGCACAACGAGCGGATTGCTGCGCGGGTTGATTTGCGCGCCGAGCGGGCGGCGGGGCAGTTGGCGGTGCATGCGGTGCACGAGGAAGAGCCGGGGCTGGATGAAGAAGGGATGTTGGCGCTGGCCGTGAATTTGCGGCAGATGGCAGATTGGCTCGGGCTGGCGCGGGTGCAGTTGAATTGTCAGCGCGAGAGTGCGGCGCGGTTGCGGGTGGCATTGGCAGAGATTGGTGGTGTCTGAGTTGGCCTCTTCGCGAGCAGGCTCGCTCCCACATGGGTTGTGTGTACGACACAGATCCAGTGTGGGAGCGAGCCTGCTTGCGAAAGAGGCGACGCAGTCTAGCGGCGAACCTGCTTGAGGGTTTCGGCAATCAAAAACGCCAACTCAAGCGACTGATCGGCATTCATCCGCGGATCACAGTGGGTGTGATAGCGATCCGACAAGCCATCTTCGGTAATCGGCCGTGCGCCACCTATACACTCGGTGACATTCTGCCCGGTCATTTCAATATGAATGCCGCCGGCATAACTGCCTTCGGCTTCGTGCACCTGGAAGAACTGCTTCACCTCGCCAAGGATCTGCGCGAAGTCGCGGGTCTTGTAACCGCTGCTGGCCTTGATGGTGTTGCCGTGCATCGGGTCGGAACTCCACAGCACTTGCTTGCCTTCACGCTGCACCGCGCGGATCAGCGCTGGCAGATGATCGCCGACCTTGTTCGCGCCCATCCGCGCAATCAGGTTCAAGCGCCCCGGATCGTTGTCCGGGTTGAGCACATCGATCAGGCGGATCAGATCGTCGGGGTCCATGCTCGGGCCGACCTTCACGCCGATCGGGTTGTTCACGCCACGGAGGAATTCGACATGCGCGCCGTCGAGCTGACGGGTGCGGTCGCCGATCCACAGCATGTGCGCCGAGCAATCGTAGTAATCGTTGGTCAGGCTGTCGCGACGCACGAAGGCTTCTTCGTAGTTCAGCAGCAACGCTTCGTGGGCGGTGAAGAAACTGGTTTCGCGCAGTTGCGGCGAGCTGTCCATGCCACAGGCGCGCATGAACGCCAGGGTTTCATCGATGCGGTCGGCGAGGTGGCTGTACTTCTCGGCCAGCGCCGAGTTGGCGATGAAATCGAGGTTCCACTTGTGCACCTGATGCAGATCGGCAAAGCCGCCCTGAGCGAATGCGCGCAGCAGGTTCAGGGTCGCGGTGGACTGGTGATAGGACTGCAGCAGACGCTCGGGATCCGGCACGCGGCTCTTTTCGTCGAAGCCGATGCCGTTGACGATGTCGCCGCGATAAGCCGGCAGTGTCACGCCGTCGATGGTCTCGTCATTGGCCGAGCGCGGCTTGGCGAACTGACCGGCCATGCGCCCGACCTTGACCACCGGGCAACCGGCGGCGAAGGTCATGACGATCGCCATCTGCAGCAACACTTTAAAAGTGTCGCGAATTTTTGCCGCGGAGAATTCAGCAAAGCTTTCCGCGCAATCGCCGCCCTGCAGCAAGAACGCCCGGCCCTGGGTGACCTCGGCAAACTGTCGACGCAGTTCGCGCGCCTCACCGGCAAACACCAGCGGCGGATAACTGGCCAGGGTTTGCTCGACCTGGCGCAGGTGCGCGGCGTCGGGGTATTGCGGTTGTTGCTGGATCGGCAGGGCGCGCCAGCTGTCAGGGCTCCACGGTTGGCTCATCACGGTCTCTAATTGGTTCTACGCACGGGAAGCCCATGGTAGCAGCAATTAGTGCGTGACCTGCTCCCGCCCCATCGCCGACAATCGCCGCTTTGCCACGGCGCCACAGCGGTGCCATCGCGTCACCGCGCCCGGTGACCATCAGGAGACGAAATGACTGAGGAGCGCGTCGAGCATCTGCTCGCCGAAGTACAGGATGAGTTCGGCGTGATTCGCGTGCTGGAAGTGGCTGACTACCGCTTTCTCGAGTTCGGCGATGCCATCGAGCAGAGCTGCGTTTTCACCGCCGACCCGAGCTGGCTCGAATACGATTACACCCGGGCGATGCTGATCGGTGCGTTGTGCCATGAGCAGCCGGAGAGTGCGCTGTTCCTCGGGCTGGGTGCCGGTACGCTGACGCAGGCCTGTCTCAAGTTCCTGCCGCTGGACGATGTCGAAGCCATTGAACTGCGTCCGGATGTGCCGCGTCTGGCGATCGAATACCTTGGGCTGGACGATGATCCACGGCTGTACATTCGCGTCGGCGATGCGCTGGAACTGCTGCCGACCGCCGAGCCTGCGGATCTGATCTTTGTCGACCTGTATACCGATGTCGGCCCGGGTGTCGGCCATCTGGCCTGGAGTTTTCTCGGCGACTGTCAGAAGCGCCTGAATCCGGGGGGCTGGCTGGTAATCAATCAGTGGGCCACCGATGATGGCAGACCATTGGGTGCGGCGTTGTTGCGTGGGCTCTATCACCGGCATTACTGGGAGTTGCCGGTGAAGGAGGGCAATGTGATTTTGCTGGTGCCGGCGGACCTCGATCAGGAACTGGATATGCAGGCGTTGACTGCCCGGGCTGAAGCCTTGGCACCGCGGTTGGGGTATTCGTTGCAGTCGTTGATCAACAGTATTCGCCCGGCCACCTGAGGCTGCTGGCCTTGCTGGCCCTATCGCGAGCAGGCTCACTCCTACATTGAAATGCGTTCCCTTGTAGGAGTGAGCCTGCTCGCGATGGCGTCATGGCAGGCGCCAAATTTTTCAGATCCCCTTGAAGACTCCAGGTCGCCGCTCCACCAGCGACCTCACCCCTTCCTTGGCATCCTCACTGGCCAACAACTTCTTCACCAGCGCCGGCAGCCCTTGCGCCGCCGCCGTCTCACCCTCATACCGCGCCTGCCGCGCCGACATCAACGTCGCCTGCACCCCCAACGGCGCTTGCCGGGCAATCCGCTCAGCCAATTCAATCGCCCGCGGCAACAGGTCCTCACTGGCCATGACTTCCTGCACCAGGCCCAGATGCAACGCCTCGTGCGCATCGAACTCATCGCCGGTCAGCAGCCAGCGCATCGCATTGCCCCATCCGGCGATCTGCTGAAAACGTAAAGTCGCGCCACCAAAAGGAAAAATCCCACGCTGCACTTCCATCTGCGCGAAGCGGGTATTGCTCGCACACAGGTTGATATCCGCCGCTAGCATCAGCTCGATGCCGATGGTCAGGCAGTAGCCCTGAGCGGCGACAATCACCGGTTTGCTTAACCGTGGTCCGACGAAAACACCCCACGGATCGCAACCGCCGGTCGGAACCTGCCAGCCTTGGGCGAGAGCGGAGCTGGCATTGATCAGATCCAGACCGGCGGTAAAGTGTTCGCCGTGGCCAAACACCACCGCTACCCGCGCTTCACTGTCGGCCTCGAACTCGCCGTAGGCCAGGCTCAGGTCATTGAGCAGGTCGAGGTCGAAAGCATTGCGCTTGGCCGCTCGATCCAGGCCAATCAGATGGACGTGACCACGGCGTTCTCGGCTGACGCGGCCGGGGCAGGGCTGATTCATGGCGAAATCCTCGAGCGGGAAGGGCGGGTGCAGCGACGGTATGCCGCACGTCGGTGAATCGTTTTAGCGTCATCGCCCGCAGGGCCGGGCCTTTGAAAAATAGACCTTGGCGCGATTATCCGCAAAACCCCGTTACACAGCGGTGACACAGGTATTTTGACGATAAAAAAAGCTCCCTTTTTGGGCAAAATCCGGTATAGTGCGCGCCGGCCTTTAACCGGGCCGCGTTTAGGTAGCGCAATTTCCCGAAGTCAGCTTCGGCTGCACGTCCGCATTGCGGGCTCTTCCCGGACGATTCTTTTTTTCATTCATTCGTTTTCGCAAATCCCCGCCGACAAAGCTGCCAGGGCGACTCTTGAGTCTCAACACGGCATGCGCAGCTTTGGAGCATGGGTCTTTGCGGATGCACTTAGAGGCAGACCCATGACCCAGGAAACCGGCGGATTCGCCGCTTTTAATCTTAATCCGAATATTCTTGCAGCCGTCGCAGCGACCGGCTACGAAGAGCCTTCGGCGATTCAGCAGCAATCGATCCCGATCATCATGGCCGGCCAGGACATGATTGGCCAGGCGCAAACCGGTACCGGTAAAACCGCCGCGTTCGCACTGCCTATCCTGCACCGCATCGATCCTGCCAAGCGCGAACCGCAAGCCCTGATCCTGGCGCCAACTCGTGAGTTGGCGCTGCAAGTAGCAACCGCTTTTGAAACCTACGCCAAGCAAATGCCGGGCGTTACCGTTGTGGCCGTTTACGGCGGCGCGCCGATGGGCCCGCAACTGAAAGCAATCCGTAATGGCGCACAGATCGTTGTCGCCACTCCGGGCCGTCTGTGCGACCACCTGCGTCGCGACGAAAAAGTTCTGTCGACCGTGAACCACCTGGTTCTCGACGAAGCTGACGAAATGTTGAAACTGGGCTTCATGGATGACCTGGAAGTCATCTTCAAGGCTCTGCCAGCGACCCGTCAGACTGTTTTGTTCTCGGCTACCCTGCCGCAGTCGATCCGCGCCATTGCCGAACGCCACCTGCGCGATCCGCAACACGTGAAGATCCAGACCAAGACCCAGACCGTTACCGCGATCGAACAGGCTCACCTGTTGGTTCACGCTGACCAGAAGACTTCGGCCGTTCTCAGCTTGCTGGAAGTGGAAGATTTCGACGCTCTGATCATGTTCGTGCGCACCAAGCAAGCGACCCTGGATCTGGCCAGCGCCCTCGACGCCAAAGGCTACAAAGCCGCAGCGCTGAACGGTGACATCGCCCAGAACCAGCGTGAGCGCGTTATTGACTCGCTGAAAGATGGCCGTCTGGACATCGTTGTTGCGACCGACGTTGCTGCTCGTGGTCTGGACGTTCCGCGCATCACTCACGTGTTCAACGTTGACATGCCGTACGACCCGGAATCCTACGTTCACCGTATCGGCCGTACTGGCCGTGCCGGTCGCGAAGGTCGTGCACTGCTGCTGGTGACTCCACGTGAGCGCCGCATGCTGCAAGTGATCGAGCGTGTAACCGGTCAGAAAGTTGCCGAAGTACGCCTGCCGGACGCTCAAGCCGTTCTCGATGCGCGCATCAAGAAACTGACCAACAGCCTGTCGCCGCTGGTCGCTGATGCCGAGTCGACTCACGGTGAGCTGCTCGATCGTCTGACTGCAGACATCGGCTGCACTCCGCGTGCTCTGGCTGCTGCGCTGCTGCGCAAAGCCACCAACGGTCAAGCGCTGAACCTGGCCGCGATCGAGAAGGAACGTCCACTGGTGCCGAACAACGCACCGCGTGGCGACCGTCCTGAGCGCACCGGTGATCGTCCTGATCGTGGTGACCGCGAGCGTCGCGCGCCAATGCCTCTGGGCGAAGGCCGTGCTCGTTGCCGTACCGCGCTGGGTGCGCGTGACGGTATCGCTGCGAAGAACCTGCTGGGCGCCATCCTCAACGAAGGCGGTCTGGCCCGTGAAGCGATCGGTCGCATCCAGGTGCGTGACAGCTTCAGCCTCGTCGAGCTGCCGGAAGATGGTCTGGACAAACTCCTGACCAAGCTGAAGGACACTCGCGTTGCCGGTAAGCAGCTGAAACTGCGTCGCTATCGCGAAGATTGATCCGCCCTTGGGCTGATTGATCGCACATAAAAAATCCCCGACTGGTTCGGGGATTTTTTTTGCCTGCCTTTTGCCTTTGTAGGAGCGAGCCTGCTCGCGAAAGCGTCAACCGAAACGATAGATGTCCATCCCTAACGCACCCATCGTGAAGCCCTTGTGCGCCACGCTGAACTCACCGCCCGCGCCCCGGGCAAAATACAGCGGCAACAAATGCTCATCACTCGGATGACTGCGCACCGCATGCGGCGCCTGCTGGCGATAATCATGCAGCGCCGCCTCATCGTCGGCCGCCAACTTCTCGATCACCCAGTCACGAAAATCCCGCGCCCACGGCTCGACACTTTCCGGGCCGGCGTGCCAGTCGAGTTCACGCAGGTTGTGGGTGATGCTGCCGGAACCAATGAGCAAAATACCCTGATCACGCAGGCTCGCCAGCGCTCGGCCGACCCGGGTTTGCAGCGCCGGGCCCGCGCGACTCGGCAGCGAGACTTGCACCACCGGGATATCCGCCAGCGGGTACATCAACGACAGTGGCACCCAGACACCGTGATCGAACGGACGTTGCGGATCAAGGCGCGCTGGCAGATTGTTGGCAGTCAACAGATCGGCCACCTCAGCGGCCAACTGCGGATTGCCCGGCGCCGGGTACTGCACTTCAAACAGCGCGCGGGGAAAGCCGCCGAAGTCGTGCCAGGTTTCCGGTTGCGCATGGCTGCTGACGAGCAGTTCGTGGCTTTCCCAATGGGCGGAGACGATCACGATGGCTTTGGGTTTCGGTAATTCGGCGGCCAGACGCGCCAGCGCCGGGCCACTGGCGCCGGGCTCCAGCGCCAGCATGGGCGAACCGTGGGAAATAAACAGGCTGGGAAACATGATGGGTTCCTGAGCGTTAAGATGGCCTCATCTTCAGTCAGATCATTGATCTAAATCTAATATAAGTTTTAACGCTTTTTGATCGAATTATTGGGAGTGATACATGCAGCCTGAGTTTTGGCACAAGAAGTGGGCTTCGGGGCAGATTGGTTTTCATCTGCCCGAGGTGAACCCGTATCTGCAGCGGCACTGGGCGGCCCCGGCATCGGCGCGGGTGCTCGTGCCTTTGTGTGGGAAAAGTCTGGATCTGGCGTGGCTGGCAGGCCGCGGTCATCAGGTGCTCGGGATCGAGTTGTCGGAGAAGGCTATCGAAGACTTTTTCAGTGAGCATCAGGTGCAGCCACAGATCAGCGAGAAGGGCGCGTTCAAGGTCTATCGCAGCGATGCCTTCGAATTGTGGTGCGGGGATTTTTTTGCGCTGACGGCGAGCGATGTGGCCGATTGCACGGCGATATACGACCGTGCCGCACTGATTGCCTTGCCAGCGCCGATGCGTGAGCGTTATGCGGCGCATCTTCAGCGGATCCTGCCGTTGGGTGTGCAAGGGCTGTTGATTACGCTGGATTACGATCAGGCGCAGATGCCGGGGCCGCCGTTTGCGGTGGGGGATGATGAGGTCAAGCGGTTGCTGGGGGATGCCTGGCAGGTGCTGGTGCTGGAGGGGCAGGATGTGCTCGGCGAGAGCGGGAAGTTCCTTCAGGCAGGCGTGACGCGGCTGGAGGAGCGGGTGTACCGCGTGTCTTCCCGATAAATAGCGTGGGATTTTCTGGCCTCATCGCGAGCAGGCTCACTCCTACAGTGATTTGTGCTGAATCGCAGATTGTGTGACCGCCACAGAACCCTGTAAGAGTGAGCCTGCTCGCGATGAGGCCAGTGAGAACAGCCAATTGATCAAGGCAAAAAAAGGCCCGCATCACTGCGGGCCTCTTGTTTTTACGCCAATCTGATCAACCGCGACGACGCAGCGCGTCGATACGCTCTTCCAGCGGCGGGTGGCTCATGAACATGCGGGCGAAGCCCTGTTTGATGCCACCGTTGATGCCAAAGGCGTTCAGGGTGTCCGGCATGTGCACCGGCAGGCCCTGTTCGGCGCGCAGACGTTGCAGTGCACCGATCATCGCGCTGGTGCCGGCCAGACGGGCGCCGGCTTCGTCGGCACGGAATTCGCGCTTGCGCGAGAACCACATGACGATCGCACTGGCGAGAATGCCCAGTACCAGTTCGGCGAAGATGGTCGCCACGTAGTAAGCGATGCCCTGGCCTTCTTCGTTCTTGAAAATCACCTTGTCGACGAAATTGCCAATGATCCGCGCAAAGAACATCACGAAGGTGTTCACCACGCCTTGAATCAGCGCCAGGGTGACCATGTCACCATTGGCCACGTGACCGATTTCGTGGGCCAGTACAGCTTTCACTTCATCGGGCGAGAAACGCTCGAGCAAGCCCTGGCTGACCGCGACCAGCGCGTCGTTCTTGTTCCAGCCGGTGGCGAAGGCGTTTGCTTCGTAGGCCGGGAAAATGCCGACTTCGGGCATCTTGATCCCGGCTTCGCGGGACAGTTGCTCGACGGTTTGCAGCAGCCATTGCTCATGCCGGGTGCGTGGCTGGCTGATGATCTGGGTACCGGTGCTCATCTTCGCCATCCACTTGGAGATGAACAGCGAGAACAGCGAGCCGGCGAAACCAAAGACTGCACAGAAAACCAGCAGCTGACTAAGGTCGAGATCAACCCCGTTGGCCGCCATGAACCCGTTGAAGCCGAACAGGCTCAGGGTGATGCTGGCTATCAGCACGACCGCCAGGTTAGTGGCCAAAAACAGCAGGATGCGCATCATGGTTGTAGAAATCTCCTCAAGCTAAAGATGTAGCGTACTGCGGGGTATATAAGGTGCCGCACCGGGCTATTCAACTGAGTGACTATTTCAAACTGTGTCCTACAGCGGATTCTTCGGTGCTCGGCATATTTCCCACGACAGAAAACGATAGGGATGACGGCCAGCCGCGACCCGTCGCCATTACGCCGGACGCAGGTAAGCGGTATGAATCGCAAGTGTAGAAGGCGTGCGCGGAGGTGGAATGCAGAAGTGTTGCTGAATCAGACAGTGCGCAACGTTTGGCCGTTGCGCACTGCTGGCCAGTTACTGGCGGTAGGACTTGAGGAAGTTGCCGATACGGCCGATGGCCATTTCCAGATCATCGACGCGAGGCAGGGTGACCACGCGGAAGTGATCCGGCCACGGCCAGTTGAAGGCCGTGCCTTGCACCACCAGCAGCTTCTCGGAGAGCAGCAGGTCGAGGACGAACTTCTCGTCGTTGTGGATCGGGCAGACTTTCGGATCGATTTTCGGGAACGCATACAGCGCGCCCATCGGCTTGACGCAGCTCACGCCCGGAATGTCGTTGAGCAACTCCCAGGTGCGATTACGCTGTTCCAGCAGACGACCCTGCGGCAGCACCAGATCGTTGATGCTCTGGTAGCCGCCCAGAGCGGTCTGGATCGCATGCTGACTCGGCACGTTGGCGCACAGACGCATGTTGGCCAGCATGTCGATGCCTTCGATGTAGCTTTGCGCGTTGTGCTTCGGCCCGGAGATGGCGATCCAGCCGGAACGGAAACCGGCCACGCGATACGACTTCGACAGACCGTTGAAGGTCAGGCACAGCAGATCTGGCGCCAGTGACGCGGTGCAGATGTGCACGGCGTCGTCGTACAGAATCTTGTCGTAGATTTCGTCGGAGAACACCACCAGGTTGTGCGCGCGAGCAATTTCCAGCATGCCCAGCAACACTTCCTTCGAATACACCGCGCCGGTCGGGTTGTTCGGGTTGATGATCACCATGGCTTTGGTGTTCGGGGTGATCTTGGCCTTGATGTCGGCCAGATCCGGGAACCAGTCGGCGCCTTCGTCGCACAGGTAATGCACGGCGTTACCGCCAGCGAGGCTGACGGCGGCAGTCCACAGCGGATAGTCCGGGGCGGGCACCAGCACTTCGTCGCCGTTGTTGAGCAGCGCCTGCAGCGACATCACGATCAGCTCGGACACGCCGTTGCCCAGGTAGATGTCTTCGATGCCGACACCTTCGACATTCTTCTGCTGGTAGTACTGCATCACCGCTTTGCGCGCGCTGAACAGGCCTTTGGAGTCGCTGTAGCCTTGCGCGGTCGGCAGGTTGCGGATCACATCCTGAAGAATTTCGTCCGGCGCTTCGAAACCAAACGGCGCCGGGTTGCCGATGTTCAGCTTGAGGATGCGCTGGCCTTCCTCTTCCAGTCGTTTGGCGTGCTTGAGCACCGGGCCGCGAATGTCGTAGCAGACGTTGGCGAGCTTGTTCGATTTGCTGAACTGCATGGCGATGTGATCCCGAAAATGAACGATCCAGGCGGCGAATGGACAACCGTGCTGGGATTCCTGTGTTTTCACACAGGCGGACGTCTTGAGCCGTGGCTCCCATAATCCGTTTGAATGCGCCCGGTCTGGCTGCCAGACTGGTGCGTGACGAGGCGCAATCATACGTGCCGCCCGATCCGTGGAAAAGGTACAGATCGGGCTTTTTCAGCCGCTGAGGTGTGATGATGGAAAAGTTGGAAAAAACCCTGGAAGAATGGCGGGCGATGCTCGACCCCGAGCAATACAACGTTTGTCGTCTGAGTGCGACCGAGCGGCCGTTCTCCGGCAAATACAACGACACCAAGACCGACGGTGTCTACCACTGCGTTTGCTGCAATGAGCCGCTGTTCGATTCCAAGACCAAATTCGACTCCGGCTGCGGCTGGCCGAGCTTCTACGCGCCGATTGGCGAAAGCGCGATGACCGAAATCCGTGATACCACTCACGGCATGATTCGCACGGAAGTGAAGTGCGCGCGCTGTGATGCGCATCTGGGCCATGTGTTCCCCGACGGTCCACCGCCGACCGGACTGCGTTATTGCATCAATTCGGTGTGCCTGAACCTCGAACCGCGCGCATAAACGATCGAAGGCGACCTTTGGGTCGCCTTGTTATTCGATAATTAAATTGCACGCAATTTAATTGCTCGCTATGTTTGGCCTTTCCCGACTGTCTGCGGAGCCCCATGCCATGAGCGACAACCTGCTGAACATCCCCTGCACCACGATCAAAGGTGAGCAAAAGACCCTGGCCGATTTCGCCGGCAAAGCGGTTCTGGTGGTCAACACCGCGAGCAAATGTGGTTTCACCCCGCAATACAAAGGTCTCGAAGAACTGTGGCAGACCTACAAG
This sequence comes from Pseudomonas sp. SCA2728.1_7, assembly GCF_018138145.1. NCBI lineage: Bacteria > Pseudomonadati > Pseudomonadota > Gammaproteobacteria > Pseudomonadales > Pseudomonadaceae > Pseudomonas > Pseudomonas sp. SCA2728.1_7. Next base: position 6,092,260 of record NZ_CP073104.1, read on the forward strand.
GACCAGGGCCTGGTGGTTCTGGGCTTTCCGTGCAATCAGTTCGGCAAGCAAGAGCCGGGTAACGAAGGGGCGATCAGCGAGTTCTGCGAGCTGAACTTTGGTGTCAGCTTCCCGCTGTTCAAGAAGATCGAAGTCAACGGCGCCGGCGCACATCCATTGTTCGTGCAGTTGAAGAAACGCGCCCCGGGCGTACTCGGCTCCCAAGGCATCAAGTGGAATTTCACCAAGTTCCTCATCGGCAAGGACGGCCAGTTGGTCAAGCGCTTCGCCCCGGCCACCAAGCCGCAGGACTTGAGCCGCGAGATCGAAGCTCTGCTCAAATGAACAGCCTGCCGGTCGATTCACTGAAGCTCGACAACCAGTTGTGCTTCAAGTTGTACGCCGCCTCCCGGGCGGTGATTCGTGCCTACAAGCCGATGCTCGATCAGCTCGGTCTGACCTACCCGCAGTATCTGGCGATGCTGGTGTTGTGGGAATGGCAGGACGCCGCGCCGGAGCAACCGACCGTCAAGGCCTTGGGCGAGCGCCTGGCGCTGGACTCGGGCACGCTGACGCCGTTGCTCAAGCGTCTGCAGCAATTGCAGTGGGTGCAGCGCCAGCGTTCGACGCGTGACGAACGGGAAGTGCACCTGAGCCTGACACCGGCCGGCCAAGCCTTGCGCGAGCAGGTCGGGCCGCTCAAGGCCCGTCTGCTGTGTGACAGCGGGGTGGATCTGGATCGGCTCAATGACTTGCGTGATGGCCTCGATCATTTGTTGGGGCAGATCAAAGCGCTGTCGTAGTCGGGATCCATTGATCGAGCAGTGCCGCCAGTTCTTCTCGGCGGAACGGCTTGGCCAGATAGTCACTCATGCCGGCGGCGCGACAGCGCTCACGTTCCTCGGACATGGCGTTGGCAGTCAGGGCGACGATGGGCAGGTGCGGCCAGCGCCCGCTCTGGCGAATCTGCCGGCTGGCTTCGTAGCCGTCCATGACGGGCATATTGCAGTCCATCAGCACCAGATCGAATTCGTGATACTCCAATTGATCCAGCGCTTCGGCACCGTGGGCGGCGACGATGACCTCGCAGCCGAGTTTGCCGAGCATGCCTTTGGCCACCAGTTGATTGACCGGGTTGTCCTCGACCAGCAACACCCGCCCGCGGCGCACCGAGGGCGACGTTTCGAGTTGTGCATCGTTGATGGCGACCACGTCCGGTTGCAGAGTGCGCCGCAGGTTCTGGTAGAGCGCGTTGCGCGCCAACGGCCGTGCCTGTTGTTGCAGAGGGGCGAGGGCGGCCGCTTCTTCGCTCGGCAGAAAACTGCCGTAGGCGGTCACCAGCAAAATCGGCGCACCTTGGGTCGGGCGTAATCCGAACAGGCATTCAGGACAATCGGTAATCACCACGTCCGGCGTCAGACCCAGCAGTGAGTCATCGATGGTGCGCTGCTCATACGCCAGGCCCCAGACCGGCAGCAGACTCTGCAACAGTTCCGCCAGACCGCTGCTGGCTGCAGTGATGGCGAGGACTTTCCCGTGCAGCGGCGCCGGGGCGAGCGCGCGGGTATGGCAGGGCAGAGGTAGCTCGGCACAGAACTGACTGCCAAACCCGGTCTCGGAACTGATGGTCAGGCGCCCCTGCATCGCTTCGCAGAGGTTGTAGGTCAGCGCCAGCCCCAGTCCGGTGCCGCCGTACTGTCGAGTGATGCCGGCACCCGCTTGAGTGAACGGCTGGAAGATTTTCAGCTGCGCGTCCTGGGCGATACCGATGCCGGTGTCGCAGACCTCGATGCGCACGCCATCCTTGTCGGTCGACAAGCGCACATCCACGCGGCCGAAGCGGGTGAATTTCAGCGCGTTGGACAGCAGGTTGCTGACGATCTGCCGCACGCGGGTCGGATCGCCCAGCACCAGTGCCGGGAAGTGCGGATCGATCAGGCAGGTCAGCTCGACGCTCGGCGCGGCATTCTGCGACAGCAGGTTGGCGGTGTCTTCGATCAATGAGCCGAGATCGAACGGGATGTGCTCAAGCTCCAGTTGCCCGGCATCGAATTTCGACAGGTCGAGAATATCGTTGAGCAACTCGACCAGCACCTTGCCCGAATCGTGGGCGATCGACAGCTGTTGCTGTTGTTCGGCATTCAACGGGCCGTCGAGTGACAGCGCGATCATCCCCAGCAGGCCGTTGAGCGGCGTGCGGATCTCATGGCTCATGTTGGCGAGGAACGCTGAGCGGGCCTCGGCCATTTCCAGCGCGGTGCTGCGGGCGACTTCGAGTTCCTGATTGGACTGGCTGAGCCGCGCGTTGATTGCCTTGAGTTCGGCGGTGCGCGCCGAGACGATGTTTTCCAGTTGCCCGAGGTAGTCGGTCAGACGGTTTTCGGCGTTGCGCCGCTGCTGGATCTCGGTGGCAATGTTCTCGAATTGCTGATTGGCGACTTTGACCAGCACACCGATTTCATCGTTGCCGTGGCCGGACGGGCACTCCAGTGTGGTCGGCTCGGCGCTGCGCGGGTCGCGTCCACTGAGTTCGCGGATCACCCGCACCAACGGTTTGGTCAGCATCACGTAGAACAGCGCCAACAGGATGCCGGTGAGAATCAGGCTGCGGGCGAAGCCATTGAGCAGGGTCACCTCGGCCCGGCGCAGAAAACGGCTGCCAAAGGCATAGGTGTCGACCTCAAGGCTCAACACCCCGAGCGATTCGTTGGGCAGATGATCCAGGTACAGACGATCCTCGAACTGGCGTTTGGCGCCAAACAGGAAGTCGCTGATCACCCGATAACCGCTTTGCAGTTCCGGGCGTTTGACGCTGGCCAGCACCGTGCTGTTGTTGTCGATCAGTTGCGCCGAAATGATCGCCGGCGAGCGCAGCAGGCCCAGGGTCAGTTCCTGCGCCAGTTCGGCGTCGATGTTGTAGGCGATCCGTGAGGCCGGGTTATGGCTGATTTCCAGCAAAGACAGGATTTCACGGTTGATGGAGGCGTCTTCACTGGCATAATCGATGCCGATTTGCAGCAGGCTGAGCAGCGTGCCCAGAATGAACCCGACCAGCACGGTAAGCCTGGCTTGCTTGTAAGACAGCCGGTGGGTGAATTTGATATCCATGGGGTGTTGAACCACTTCCGTTTCCCTTCGCTGCTCAAGCATAGTCGATCATGTATGGATACCGAGGTTCCCGAATCGCCTTGTAACAAGGCTTGGTAGGGTGAATTTCATCTGTGTGTCGTCGCAGCAATCGCCATCATCACTGTGAACGTGCCCGAGGAGAAGACGTGGATTCCCGATTGAATGCTTTTCTTGAACGCGCCGAGTCGGTTCTGGCGCGGATCGAACCGTTGTTGCCGGCACCACGGCCGGTGATCGACTGGGGCACTTGTCTGGCGGCGCGCTGGCAGCGCGACGGGCGCAGCGGCTATCTGTTGCCGCTGGAAGTCAGCCTCGATATGCGCCTGTCCGACCTGATCGGTGTCGACCGTCAGCTCGAACAACTGGGGCGCAACACCCAGCAATTTCTCGATGGCATGCCGGCCAACCATGCATTGCTCTGGGGCTCGCGCGGTACCGGCAAGTCGTCGCTGGTGCGCGCGTTGCTGGCGGAACACGCCGCCGCGGGCCTGCGCCTGATCGAGATCGAGCGCGACCATCTGGCGGATCTGCCACGAGTGGTCGAGCAGATCGGCAAACTGCCGCAGCGTTTCGTGCTGTTTTGCGATGACTTGTCGTTCGAATCCGGTGAAGGCGATTACCGCGTGCTCAAAAGCGTGCTCGACGGCTCGCTTGAGCAGGCCCCGGACAACGTCTTGCTGTACGCCACTTCCAACCGTCGCCACCTGGTGCCGGAGAAGGAAAGCGATAACGAAAACTGGAAACGCGTCGACGGCGAACTGCACCCCAGCGAAGCCGTTGAAGACAAGATCGCGCTGTCGGACCGTTTCGGTCTGTGGCTGTCGTTCTACCCGTTTACCCAAGAACACTTCCTCAACGTCGTTGAACACTGGGTTGGCCAATTGGCTGCCAAGGCCGGCCTGAGCTGGCAGCGCGACGAAGAACTGGACATCCTCGCCGTGCGTTGGGCCACCGGCCGCGGTAATCGCAACGGACGTTGCGCGTACCAATTCGCCCGTTACTGGGTGGGACTGAAATTGTTGGAGCACAAGGCATGATTGATTTGCAACAAAGCGGCCAGGGCCTCGAAGGCTATGGCATGTTGGCCGCACAACTGGAATCGCTGCTGGCGGACGAGCGCGATTTCATCGCCAACGCCGCGCAGTTTTCGGCGTTCCTGTTCAACCAGCTTGATGACTTGAACTGGGCGGGTTTTTACCTCAATCGCAATGAAGAACTGGTGCTTGGTCCGTTCCAGGGGCAGATCGCTTGCGTACGCATTCCTTTCGGGCGTGGCGTGTGCGGTGCGGCGGCGGCCACTTTGCAAACCCAGCGCGTTGAAGACGTGCACGCGTTCCCGGGGCATATCGCCTGCGACAGCGCTTCGAACAGTGAGCTGGTCGTGCCGCTGGTCAAGGACGGGCGCCTGATCGGTGTCCTCGACCTCGACAGCCCGAAACTGTCGCGTTTTACCGCGCAGGATCAGGCCGGCATCGAGCAACTGGCGGCGATTTTCCTGCGTCTGACCGACTGCTGATCACGCGGTGAGGCCAGCCTTGTGCAACAGGCTGGCCGGATCCACGTTGTCGATTTGCCCGGGATCGAGAAAGCGTACGGCGTACTGCATGTACACGCCCTCATTGATGAACAAGCCAAACAGCTGGGCATCAATGTGCGCTTCGCGGCACATGGTCGCCATGATCGCCAACGCTTCATTCAAGGTTTTGGCTTTCTTGTATGGGCGATCGGCGGCGGTCAGCGCCTCGAAGATATCGGCAATCGCCATCATCCGCGCCGGCAGGCTCATGTCTTCACGCTTCAGGCGTTTCGGGTAACCGGTGCCGTCCATTTTTTCATGATGACCGCCGGCGATCTCGGCAATGCTGTCGAGGTGGCCGGGGAAGGGCAGGTGGCTGAGCATCATGATCGTCTGCACCATGTGGTGATTGATCACGTAACGCTCTTCGCGAGTCAGCGTGCCGCGGCTGATACTCAGGTTGTACAGCTCGCCACGATTGTATTTGTAGCGCGGCACATCCAGCTTGAAGCCCCACGGATTGTCTTCGGGGATCAACTCGTTCGGGTCCCGTTCAAGCAAATGCTCGGGCTTGTCTGCCAGAAGCTTTTCACTGACCGGTAAACCCGGTGCCGGCGTGCGCGACTGACGCCGGTTTTCTTCCCATGACACGCCCAAGCGGTCGTCAAGGGTGCGCAGCCAGGTGCGTTGCGCCAGATGATCAAGACGTTGCAGATCCGCTTCGGCCATGGCCTCACTGCCCAGATTGCAGCGGGCGACAAACGCAAAGTCATCGTCCAGCGCGGTCAGTGTGGCGTCGCGCAGCTCGGCCAGTGCGCCCTCGTCGCCGCCCAAGGCCCGCGCCTGCCAGTAACTGATCCAGGCATCACGCTTGAGCACTTCGAAACGGGTGCGAATTTCATGAATACGGTCGTTGATGGTTTCCAGTTTGGTGGCTTTGTCGACCACGTATTCCGGCGTCGTGACCTTGCCGCAATCGTGCAGCCACGCGGCAATGTGCAAGGCTTCCCATTCATCCTCGTTCGGCTGGTAGGCGCGAAAGGCGGGCGCCTGACTGGCTGCCGCAGCCTGGGCGAGCATCAGCGTCAGCTCTGGCACGCGCTGACAATGCCCGCCGGTGTAAGGGCTTTTGGCGTCGATGGCGCCGGCGAGCAATTGAATGAAAGCGTCGAGCAGTTGTTTCTGGCGGGCTTGCAGGCGCTGACTCTCGATGCTCACTGCCGCCGCGCCGGACACCGCCTGGAGGAAAGCGATACGGTCGGGGCGAAGTTTTTCCAGGTCGGCTGCGGCGCCGCTGTCGTTCACCAGCAGAATCAGCAGACCGATGGTTTCGTCGTGGCGATTGTGCAGGCGGATACCGATCAGATGGATGCGTGGCGATTGCATCGCCAACAGAACCTTCTGCAGATCCCCGGCCTGATCGACGCCGAAGTTGCTGACCACGTTGTTGGCGCCGACCAATTGTTCGAACCACGCCGGTCCTTTGTTCTGTTGCAGGTCGTGGCCCTGAATGTCGAACGCTTCCAAGGCCTGAGACGTGCCGTCGATCACCAGCCCGTAAGGCTCCATGCGGCTGCTGTCGCTTTCACGCAGATAGATCAGCCCTGCCTGCGCCTGGGCGATCTGCACTGTTTCGAACAGCACCCGTTGCAGCAGCGGGGCGAAGCGGGTTTCGGCGCCGAGGGTGTCGGTGATCCGGAAGAAGCTCGCCAGGGTGTCCTTCATCCGCGCCATCGACACGCTCAACTGGTCGACTTCCAGCACCGGCGAGCGCCGGGCCAAGGGAAAATTGAAGTCGAAACTGCGAATCGCGTCGGCTTCCTTGACCAGCGCATGCAGCGGCTTGACCAGAATCCGCGAAATCACCCAGCCCAGCGGCAGGCACAACAGCAGGGTCGCCAAGGTGATCAGAGCGCCTTGCCAGCGCAAGCGGTAGGCATCGACCAGCAATTCGTCTTCCGGCACCAGCAGCGCCAACTGCAAGCCTTTCGGACCACCCTCCTGAATGCTGCTGCGGGCGACGATCCACTGACGACCATCGGCCTCCAGGCGATTGCCCGTGGCTGCACCGGACAACAGCGCATGCAAGCCCGGACTCAGATCCGCCGCTTTGGCCAGGTGCGCGCTGCTACTGTCGACGATCAGGCGCTCGCTGTCGGGATAGGCCACGGCGTTGCCGTCGGCATCGAACAGGGCAATCTCGGTGGAGGGTGTGACAACATGTTTGCTCAGCGCCGCCGACAGGGCGACCAGCGTCAGGTCAGCGCCGATCACGGCGTTCTCGCCACTGCGGCGGGCCAACGTGGTGCCGACGTTGTGCGTGGAAAAAAACACGTAGGGTTCGGTGGTGATTTGCTGGTTTTGCTGGCGAGCATCGTTGAACCACGCGCGGCTACGCGGATCGTAGCGGTCATCGGGGTTGTCCTGGCGGCTGATCGGCGTCAGTGCCTGATCGAAGAACAGCGATTGCGAGCGCACCGCGCCCTGCGGGTCATGTTCGATACTCCAGACCTGATACGCCGCCGCTTCAGGGGCCTTGAGCAGCGTCTTCAGCGCAGCACTGCGCAGCGGACGCACCATGAAGAAATCGCCATTGGCATAACCCAGATACAGCGAGGCCAGATTGGGATTGTCGACGAGCGACTGGCTGAACGGTCGGAGCAAGGGCAAGCGTTGCTCAAGGCGTGCGGCCTGAGTGGCGGGATTTTCGGCCAGCAAACTCAGCAGGTGGCGGATCGGCTGATAGGTGGCGGACATGTCCAGCCGTACGTCCTGTTCGATCCGCTCGAACAGCTTCTCGCTGCTCGACAGGATGATCTGCGTGGTCTGGCGGTAATTGAACAGCCCCAACACGACCCCGGTGAGCAGCAGGAGGAATGTGAACATGACGCTGATGTGCACGTGCAGCGGCAACCGGCGTTGCTCCGGGCGCAGTGGGCTGGGCATTTCTGGCTCTCCATGATGTTTAACTCACTGCTCAGCGCCAAGCATAGTTAAGGCAAGCTCATTGTGCTCTGATCCGACACGGCCAATTGCTGCTGCAAGGCATGTTCGAGATCGAGCATCGCCTGGTTGCTCGCCTCGCAACGGCGGGCGACCTGGTCTGTCGACATGGCCTCGGCGCAAGCCTGTTCAAGGGCATCGCAACACTCGATCACGCGCGTTGCCTGAGCGATACGCGCGGCCCCTTTGATCTTGTGAGCGACCACCGCCAGCGCGCCGCGGTCATGTTCGGGCGACAGCGCGAGCAATTCCTGGCGGTCCAGCCTGCTGCTTTTGAGCAATTCGGCCAGCAGACGACGAGCCTGCGCAGGGTTGCCACCGGTCAGCATGTTCATGCTTTGCAGGTTGAAGACCGGTGGCGCTGATGTCGGCGTGATGCCATCGACCCAGTGGCTGAGCAGGCTCAGGCTCAGGGGTTTGAACAGGCAATCGTTCATGCCGGCCTGTTTGCAGCGCTGGATTTCCTCGGGCTGCGCATTGGCCGTGAAGGCCAGCACGGTGCAGGGCGGACAACGGGACTGCAGTTCATGCTGGCGAATGGCGCGGGTCAGTTCATAGCCATTCATCAAGGGCATGTTGCAGTCGACAATCACCAGATCGAAGTGGCCGTGCTTCCATAGCTCCAGGCCATCGCAGCCGTTCTCGGCAATGCTGAAGCGATGGCCGAGAAACTCCAGTTGCTGACACATCAACAAGCGATTGGCCGGATGGTCATCGACCACCAGCACGCGCAGAGGTGCCTGTGAGGTCTTGATCGCAGGTTCACTTTTCACCGTGCTCACTTGTATCGGCAGTGTTTCCAGGGCCAGGGAGATGCAGACCTGCGTGCCGATGCCCGGCTGACTGCTCAATTGCAGTTGTCCGCCCATCATTTCGCACAGGTTGCGACTGATCACCAGCCCCAGGCCAGCGCCGCTTCTGCCTTGCTGGCTACTGTTTTCCGCCTGGGCAAACGGTTCGAACAAACGCTGCTGATCTTCGGCACTGATGCCGACGCCGCTGTCCTGTACGGTCAGTTGCATCAGGGCGCGGGCTGGTACATCGGTGTTCATCAGATCCAGAGTGATCCGTACCTGGCCTTGTTCGGTGAACTTGATGGCATTGCTGACCAGATTCGACAGTATCTGCTTGAAACGCAGTGGGTCCAGATACACATCGACGGCCAGATCCGGCGGATTGAAGATGACTTGCAGGCTGAGGTTTTTCTGCCGGGCGAGGCCGTCGAAGATCCTTGCCACTGACGTTACGGTGTCGACCAGATTGACCCGTTCCGGACAAAGGCTCAGGCGCCCGGATTCGATGCGGGCGATATCGAGAATATCGCCGATCAGCCCCAGCAAGTCCTTGGCCGAATGGTAGGCGGTGTCGATCGAAGAGCGATCCGGGTGTTGTTGATCCATGCGTTTGAGCGTCAGTTCGAGCATGCCGATGACCGCATTCATCGGTGTACGGATTTCGTGACTCATGGTCGCGAGAAAGGTGCTTTTCGCCCGATTGGCCTCATCGGCCTGTTCTTTGGCCGTGCGCAACTCCTCGAATAACTGGCGGCGCTCGCTGATGTCGATCCAGCCACCAATGATGCCTTTCACGTCGCCTCTGGAATCACGGTATGGAAGTATCCAGTGATAGATCGTCAGGCGTCGGTTGCCGATGTGTAATGGCCGGTCGACAACCATCGGGGTGCCTTCGGTAATGACGCGCAGGTAATCGGCCTGAAAGGCCTGGGCTTCGAACGCGTTGCTCAGGGAACCACCCTCGATAACGCTTTTGCCGATGACGTCTTCGCGTTTGGCATTGAACGCTTCGAGATAGCTTTCATTGCAACTTTGCAAGAGACCCTGGCGGTCGCGCACATAAATCGGATGCGGTGTGCCGTCGACCAGCGAGCGCATGAATTCGAACTGGTCGTTCAGCGCACGTTCGGCAGCCTGGCGTTGTTTGATCTGGTTGCGCATGTAGGCGTTCCACGCCAATAGCAACAGTAATAACAGGCACGCGCCGATGATTACTTGATAGAACAAGCGCTGGTAGTTGTGCCAGATGTTCTGCGATGCCGTGGAGTAACCGCGCCAGCGGCCATTGATCACGCCCAATTCATCCGGCGCGATGCTCAACAAAGCTTTGTTGATGATCGACGCCAGTTCCGTGCTGTCGCGGGCGGTCGCCAGGGAAAACGCAGCCTGGCCGGTGCCGATGGTGGTGGTGATTTGCAATGGCTGGTTGAAAATCCGCGAAGAAATGAAGTAGTTGGCAATCACCAGCGAGTTCACCGCGCCGTCGACCTGGCCTTCAGCGAGCAGCGACACCGCGCTGAAGGTATCCGCCGTTTCGATCAAATGGATGCGTGGATACTCGCGGCGCAGGTACTCGACCATCGGATTGCCCTGAGCAATCGCCAGTTGTTTGTCTTTGAGCTGGCCAAGATTGGTCGGGCCATCGGCGCTTTTGCGGGTCAGCAGAACGTAGGAGTTTTCCAGGTAAGGACGACTGAAGTTGAGGGCTTTTTCGCGCTCCGCCGTCGGCAGTAAGGCGGCGATCAGATCGGCCTGATGACGGTCTATCTGCTGGATCATTTCCGCATCGTTGCGGCTGCGACGGACCTCGAAACGCAGGCCGGTGCGCAGACGGATCAGCTCGAGCAGGTCGGCACTGATACCGCGAAAATTGCCGTCGTTGTCAAAAAACGTCAGCGGCGCGAACGCTTCATTGACCACCACGCTGACCACCGGGTGTTGTTTGAGCCAGGACTCTTCGCGTTGGGTCAGTTGCAGTTTCTGGTCAGTGAGCAACAGATCGCTGCCGGCGCTCCAGCGTTTGGCAATGTTCTCGCGTTCGCTGGCCGGCACAGCCTTGAGCACGGAGTCGATGACGCCTAGCAGCTGTGGGTTGTTGCGGCGCACGGCGAAGCTGAATCCCTGGGCTTCCTGCTTGCCGAAATTGGCCATGCGCACTTTGTTCAGGTAGCCCTTGTTGATCATGTAGTGCGTGGACAGGGTGTCGCCGAGAAAGACATCGGCCTGGTCGAATGCAACGGCGTTGATCGCATTCTGGTAGGAGGGGTAGCAGGTGATGAGTGCTTTGGGATACAGCGCTTTGACTTCGGGCAACGGCAAGTAGTGATAGACCATGCTCAACCGCAGCCCGGCGAGGCCTTCGGTGAGGGAGCGGGTTTCGTCTTCGCGGGTGACCAGCACCGGCTGGTCAATGGCATAGGGTGTCGACAGTGCCAGGTTGGCATTGCTCGCTTCAAACCCGTTCGCAGTACCCAGCAGGTCGACCTGGCCATCGAGGAGCGCGCGAATCGCCGCATCCCGAGAGGGGAAACGTTGCACCCGGATCAGCAAACCAGTGGCTTGGCCGAGGAGTCCGGCGTAGTCGGCCGTCAGGCCTTCGTAATCCTTGCCACTGACCGTCATGTCAAAAGGCGGGTAGTCGGGCGCGGAGGTGCCCAGAACCAGTTCGTGACGCTCAAGCAGCCACTGCCGTTGGGACCGTTCGAAGGTGACTGGCATCGATTCGCTCGCCGACCGGCTGAGCAAGGCATAGTCCGGTGAAGTGCCGGGCATGGCGAACACGTTGCTGCTCAGGTAAAGACCTGCGCTCAACGCAATTAAATAGTCCTTTAAACGGCTGGGCATGCGGGCTCTCACACGAGTGCGTTTCGTTTGGCCATCTCGATAAGTTCTACAAGGGATTTGGCCTTGAGTTTTTGCATCAGGCGTTTTTTGTAGGTGCTGACGGTCTTGTTACTGAGAAACATGCCTTTGGCGATTTCCTTGTTGGTTCGACCTTGGGCGAACAGTTGCAAGACCATTAATTCGCGATCATTTACGGATTTGAAAAGTTCCAGTTCGGCAAAACGGATATCGTCGCTGCGAACTGGATTCAATGCTTGGCTGGGGAAATAGTTGTAACCGGAAAGTACCGCTTTTATTGCGCTGACCAGTTCGCTCAGTTCCTCCTGTTTACAGACATAACCCGATGCGCCGGATTGCATGCAGCGAATGCCGAACAGTGTCGGGCACTGTGCCGTCAGAATCAGGATTTTCAGGGGGGAGCCCATGGCATTGAAGCGCGCCAGCACTTCCAGCCCGTCGAGCTTGGGAATGCTCACATCGAGAATGACCAGGTCGGGCATGCACTCGCGCACCATTTGCATGGCATCGACCCCGTTATCGGTCTCACCAACGACCTTGTAACCTTCATGCTCCAGCAGCATTCGAACGGCGAGACGGATGACCGGGTGATCGTCGACAATAAAAACGGAGTTCATAATCAAGTCCCATGCAAGCACGAATAAAGCGCGCACCTTAGCTCAGATGAATGAGCACTCGCATGGAGTGACATGGCTCCAGTCACGTTATCGGATTATTCCTACAATTAATGAGGAAACGGACTACGTTCAAACTAGGTTTGACGTAAGGAAGTGCAGGATTTGAACGGGCTTATAGTTTGACTTCATTGATTTGCAAGTGCTGGTTGTCAATGGGTTTTTATAGATGTTTAAAGTTGCTGATCCAACGCTTGGGAGCAGTGGCGTTCCCTGTGATAACAGTCACTCGTCAAAAACGACAATAACAGCAGGCGTGCATGCGGGTGACCCATGTGATGGCCACCCGCATGTGCCTGGGTCAGTGACTGGAGCGGCCGGTCATTTCCAGTGCCATGTCGCTGGCGTAGCTGTCGGTCATCCCGGCAATGAAATCGATCATGCGCAAAAACGAGGTGTGTAACGAACCCTGCGGATCCGGCGCATTGCTACCCAGCAGATCGAGAATACGTCGGCTTTTGAACGACGGCGTACGACCGTTGTGTTGTTCCAGCGCCGCGCCGCAGAACGAATTGAGCAGGATTTCCAGCGTGGTATACGCACCGATTTCATGCAGGGTTTTGCGTTTGTCCTGAAAGATCTTCTTGCGGGCGATGTCCTTGGCATTCAACACGCAACGCTTGGCCGGGCCGTGCATGTGCTCAACCAGATCGCCGTGCAGCGTGCCGGCAAGCAGCGCGTCCTGTTGCTCGACAAATGCGCGTGCGGCGGCGTTGGTCAAATGCTCGATGGCCTTGCCGCGCAGGATCGCCAGTTTGCGTCGGCGCGAATCCTGCGGGCCGAGCTGACGATAGGTTTCCGGCAGATCATCGCCCACCAGCCCGAGCAGCAGCGATTCGACTTCGGCGTACTCCAGCAGCTCCATTTCTAGGCCGTCCTCGAGATCGATCAGCGCGTAGCAGATGTCGTCAGCGGCCTCCATCAGGTACACCAGCGGGTGACGCGCCCAGCGCTGGTCTTCGATTTGCGGCAGACCCAGTTTATGGGCGATCTGTTCAAGCAACGGCAGCTCGCTCTGATAGCAGCCGAACTTGTGTTTCTTGTAGCCCAGGGAATCGGCGTGGCGCGCGGTCCACGGGTATTTCAGATAGGTGCCAAGGGTCGCGTAGGTCAGCCGCGTGCCGCCATCGAACTGGTGGTACTCCAACTGAGTCAGGACGCGGAAACCCTGGGCATTGCCTTCGAAGTTGAGGAAGTCAGCGCGTTCGGCTTCGCTCATGCCATCGAGCCAGCCACGCCCGGCCGCCTGCTGGAACCAGTGGCGAATGGCATCTTCACCGGAATGGCCGAACGGCGGATTGCCGATGTCGTGGGCCAGACACGCCGACTGCACGACCATGCCGAGATCGGCCGGGTCACACCATTCGGGCAAGGCACCGCGCAGGGTTTCGCCCACCCGCATGCCCAGCGATCGGCCGACGCAACTGACTTCCAGCGAGTGGGTCAGGCGCGTGTGTATGTGATCGTTGCTGGTGACCGGGTGTACCTGGGTCTTGCGTCCGAGGCGGCGGAAGGCGCCGGAGAAAATGATGCGGTCATGGTCTTTGTGGAAAGGGCTGCGGCCAAGTTCTTGCGGGCTGTGCAGTGGCTTGCCGAGGCGTTCGCGGTTGAGCAGGGTGTGCCAATCCAAGGCTGATTCTCTCCGTCAGGTGACTGGGGGCGTTGACCGCTAGCTTCCCGGTTCACACCCATCCCTGCAAGCGGAACTACAGTCCCGCCGCGTCGATGTCGATCAACAGCAAACGCTCGCCGTTGTCGAAAAACTGCCCGGCCGTCAGGCAGTACTGATTGCTGGTGGCATCGCGGTAGGTATTGGAAAGCGTCAAACGCCGCTCCTCCCAACCCTCGGCGAGCAAATGATAGAAATACGGGCGCCACGACCAGTTGTGCCCCAGATAACGATTGTCGGCGACCCAGCCGTGCTGGCGCCATTCGAGGTTGGGGGTCAGTTGCGTGCCGTGACGATCGCATTGATAAAAGCGCAGCAGCCAGGGGAAGGCGTCCAATTGTGGCAATGCACTCAACGGCGCATGGGCCTGAGCCCAGGCTTGCAGGATCGACATCAGTTCAGCGAGTTGCTGGCGCATTTGCATCAGCCGCCCGCGCTCGGCGAGTTTCTGCCGGACATAGCGCTGGCGCAGTTCGGCGAAGCGTTGCACAAACGCGTCAGTGGGGAAAAAAGCTTCCTGTGCCCGTGCGAACAGGAATCCCTGTACATAGCGCGATCCGCATTCGAGGGCGAAATTCAATTGTGCTTCGGTCTCGACGCCTTCGGCAATGATCCAGCAGCCGGTCTTCTCGGCCATCTGCGCGAGTGCCTTGACCACGTCGCTGCTCGGCCCGCCCAGTGCCGCGGCCTGAAACAGACGCATATCGAGTTTGAGAATGTCCGGTTGCAACGCCAGCACCCGATCCAGTTGCGAGTAGCCGGCGCCAAAGTCGTCGATGGCGATTCTCGCTCCCGCCTCGCGATAGCGCGCGACGACTTCGGCCAGGCGTTGACCATTGCCAGCCAGTTCGGTGATCTCGAAGACGATGCGTTGCGGATCGATGTTGTAGCGTGCCAATTGCTTGAGGCTGGGCAGGGCTTGATCGGCGCGCAGGCGACTGATCCAGCGCGGCGACATGTTCAGGCTGAGAAACCAGTCAGCCGGCGCTTCATGCAAGCGGCTCAAGGCGTTGTCGCGGATCTGCCGGTCGAGACGGCGCAGGGCAATGGCGGACGTTCGTGGATCGGCAAACAATGGCCCGACCGAATTCAATTGACCGTCAGCCTGGCGCAGGCGACCCAGCGCTTCAACGCCGGCAATGCGTCCCGTGGCGGTATCGATGAAAGGCTGAAAGCAGGCAAGCGGTTGCCCGTCGATCACGGGGCCTCCTTAGTGGTTCTTGTTCTGGTGAACCCCGTCGACCGGATAGGCGCACGGGATTGAACCTCCGGATAAAGAGGTTCATCCCGCCGATAGTGCAAGAATGTAGCCAGATGTATCTGTTTAGCGTTTTGCCGAACTCTGCATGACCAGTCTGATCAACGGCCCGAGGCTGGTGCCGAGCCGGATTAAACGGCTTAACCCGCCAGCGCCGCCGCTTTTCGCGCCTTTGCCGGTGATAAAGCCCAGCAGCGTAACGGCGGCCACGCCCCACAATGGCGCGTGTTTGATGCCGAAGCCACCTTGCAGGTTTTGCGTCATGCCGCGCATGCGATGCAGGGGTTGCAGGACTTGCCCGGCTTCATGGCGGATTTCCTGGCGATGCATTTCCATGCGCAGGCGGATCAAGGCCTTGCGCATTTCCCGACGCGAGCTGTTGTGTGGCAGTTCAGGCAGGCTCATGGCAGCAGGCGCTCCCGGTCGTTGGCCAGCTCTTCGAGCGTGCCGTGGAAAGGCGAGGACTCATCGAAGATCGCCGCCTTGAGGCGCAGCGCGCAGAAGATCGAGGCCAGGGTATAGAAGACGCACAGGCCGATGATCGCGGCGAGACGGTAGGTGTCCCAGAACACGATCATCACCAAGGTCGATAACCCCACCAGCAACAACAGGGCAAAGACCAGGGCCAGGCCGGCGAACAGCAACAGGCTGACGGTACGTGATTTCTGCTCCTGCAATTCGATGCCGAACAATTCGACGTGGCTGTGCAGCAGACCGAGAACGGCGGCGCCCAGGCGTCGCGTGGAAGAGGCGGTGCCCGCAGTCGGGCCGGATTCACCGATCGACATAATCAGCGCCGAGTGGCCAGCAGGCCGATCAGGAAACCGACACCGGCAGCGATGCCGACGGACTGCCAAGGGTTTGCCGACACATAATCTTCAGTGGCGGTAACAGCCGCCTGACCGCGATCGCGCAGGGTTTCTTCGGTCAGTTTCAGCGTTTCGCGGGCGCGCAGCAGGCTGTCGTGGATCTGCTCGCGCAGCTCATCAGCCTGATCGCCGGCCAGAGTGGCGGTGTGCTCGAGCAACCGTTCGGTGTCGGCGACCAAAGTCTGGAAGTCGTTCATGAGGATTTCTTGAGCAGTCTTTGCCTTGATGCTGGCCATGGTGGATCTCCGTAAGTGACGTCTGAAGCGTTCGAGTATGAGCCTTGCGCGAAGGTTCAGTACAAATGACTGGTACAACTTTTGCTGTGTCGTGGTGCGTCGCCCGACCGCTGTGCGCTGTTGCCGGGCGCTCGCATTAAGAAACCTTATCCCAAACAAGCCCGGTTCGTGTCAGGACATCGACCTTGTGCGCCAAAGCAGTTCGCCGGGCATCCGGATTCGTGACTGCGCGGTCGCAACTTGGTGCATGAAATGTGCGCATGAACCGCTTTGGTGCCTTTTTCGCCTTTAGGTCTGCCTGCTTATGGAAAATCTGCAAAGCGCTGTGGACACCCTGGTTCACAGCTCCAATACCTTGTTCATTCTGATCGGTGCGGTGATGGTGCTGGCGATGCACGCCGGTTTCGCCTTTCTGGAAGTCGGTACCGTCCGCCAGAAAAACCAGGTCAATGCGCTGTCGAAGATTCTCAGTGATTTCGCTGTCTCGACCCTGGCCTATTTCTTTATAGGCTATTGGATCTCTTACGGCGTGACCTTCATGCAGCCGGCGGCGGTATTGAGCGCCGATCACGGTTATGGACTGGTGAAGTTTTTCTTCCTGCTGACCTTTGCCGCTGCGATCCCGGCGATCATTTCCGGCGGCATCGCCGAGCGCGCGCGTTTTGTGCCGCAGTTGTGTGCCACCGCGTTGATCGTTGCGTTCATCTATCCGTTTTTTGAAGGCATGATCTGGAACGGCAACTACGGTCTGCAAGCGTGGCTGACAGCGCAATTCGGTGCCGCTTTTCATGACTTCGCCGGCTCCGTGGTGGTGCATGCCATGGGCGGCTGGCTGGCGCTGGCGGCGGTATTGCTGCTGGGGCCGCGCAATGGTCGTTATCGCGACGGTCGCTTGGTGGCATTCGCACCGTCGAGCATTCCCTTTCTGGCGCTGGGCTCGTGGATTCTGATTGTCGGCTGGTTCGGCTTCAACGTGATGAGCGCGCAAACACTGCAGGGCGTCAGCGGTCTGGTGGCGGTCAATTCGTTGATGGCGATGGTCGGCGGCACGATGGCAGCGCTGCTCGTCGGGCGCAATGACCCGGGCTTCCTGCACAACGGCCCATTGGCCGGTCTGGTGGCGATCTGTGCCGGCTCCGATCTGATGCATCCGGTGGGTGCCCTGGTGACTGGCGCGATCGCTGGCGCACTGTTTGTCTGGTGTTTTACCGCCGCACAGGTGAAATGGCGCATCGATGATGTGTTGGGTGTTTGGCCACTGCACGGCTTGTGCGGTGTGTGGGGCGGGATTGCCTGCGGGATCTTCGGCCAGACTGCGCTTGGCGGGATCGGCGGCGTCAGCCTGATCAGCCAGTTGATCGGCACCGCACTCGGCGTCGCGGTGGCGCTGATCGGTGGCTTCGTCGTCTACGGCGTGATCAAGGCGCTGCACGGGCTGCGCCTGAGTCAGGAACAAGAGTATTACGGCGCGGATCTGTCACTGCACAAGATCGGCGCGGTGAGCCAGGACTAAGTTTCGGCATCGTCGCTACCGGGATAAAAGCCGTGGAGCAGACGATAGCGGTCGATGCGCACCTGATCGACTTTTTCCTGCACCTGATGCGCTGGCAGACCGAGCATGATCAAGGCGTGGGAGGCGAGCATCAGGCTCGATTCCAACAGCTCCGGCACCACTTCGGTGGCGCCGGCGGCTTTCAATTCGGCCCATTGGCTGTCGTCGCGGGTGCGCACCAGAATCGGCACGTGGGCGTTGAGCCGGCGCGCTTCCTTGAGGATGCGCAGGGCAATGTCACTCTGATCCACGGCGACCACCAGCAGTTTTGCGCGCCGCAGGCCCACGGCGGTCAGCAGCTCGCCGCGTGACGAGTCGCCATAATGCACGTCACTTTCTCCACTGGCGGCTTCCTGTACGCGAACCGGATCACTGTCCAGGGCGATGTAAGGCTGTTTGGCATTGCGCAGGAAACGCCCGATGGATTGACCGACGCGGCCGTAGCCGCAAATCACCACATGCTGGTTAAGGTCGGCGTTGAGTGCGCTGATTTCCTCGATCTGTGCTTCCTGATTGGGCTTGCGGTGCAAGGCGGCCGCGATGCGGGGTGCTGCGCGCAGCAACAGTGGCGTCAGCAGCATCGAGCAGAACGTTGCGGCGAGCAGAAGATCGCTCAACGCTTCGGGCATCATGCTGTGTTGCTGCATCTGCGCCATCAGTGCAAAGCAGAACTCGCCACCCTGAGCCAACGCCAGGCCGCTGCGCCACGCCGTTTCGCTGTCGCTGCCGCGCCACTTCACCAACAAGGCCACAACGATGCCCTTGATCACCATCAAACCGACGGTGAGCCCGAGGATCAGCAGGCTGTGACTGACGAACAGTTGCAGGTCGATGAGCATGCCGATGCTGACGAAAAACACCCCGAGCAGGATGTCGCGAAACGGTCGGATGTCGGCCTCGATCTGATGCCGATAGTGGCTTTCACCGAGCAACATGCCGGCCAGAAATGCACCGAGGGCAGGGGACAGGCCCAGCAGGTGAGTCAGCCACGCGGTCAACAGCACAATCACCAGCGCCAGCAGTACGAACAATTCTGCCGAGCGCGAGGCGGCCACTTCATGAAACAGCCGCGGCAGTAACCAGCGACTGGCCAGCAGCAGACCGACAAACAGCACCACGGTTTTTGCCAGCGTCAGTGGCAGCGCCCAGTACCAGGCTTGCTCGCTGCTGCCGGCAAACACTGGCACCAACGTCAGCAGCAATACCGCGACCACGTCCTGAAACAGCAGAACGCCAACGGCATTCTGCCCGTGACTGCTGAACACCTCGCCGAGGCTGCCCAACTCTTTGGTCACAATTGCCGTCGATGACAGCGAAAGCCCGGCGCCGAGCAACAGCGCTGGCGTCGTCGGCATGCCCAGCAGCATCAGCAGCAGACCGAGCAGCGCGGTGCTGATCAGCACCTGCTGACTACCGAGACGGAACACCACCTGGCGCAAGGCGATCATCTTCGACAGGGAGAACTCCAGTCCCAGTGAAAACAACAGAAACACCACGCCCAGTTCGGCGACATCGGGCAGGTGTTCGCTTTCGTTGACCCAGTCGAAGGCACTCGGCCCGACCAGCAGTCCGACGCACAGATAACCCAGCACCGGCGGCAAGCGCAGGCGACGGAACAGGGCAATCACCACGAGGGACGAGGCGAGGATGATCAACAGGTTGGCAAACACTGGACACTCCGATGTCAGATTCAGGCTTTTCAAGCGTAGAGGCAAAAAGACCGGGAGGATCGCGTAATTGGCTTTTCTGCGGACTGATTTGCGTCAGGGTTTTGCCTGTGAGCCTTTGTCGGGGCGCTGAAGCCTTTGGGCGGCGGTGGCTCGACGGGTTTTCAGCTGCGGCCTAGAATAGGCCCACTCATTTTCTGGTTGAGCGCTCATGCTTCCTGAATGTCAGCTGTTCGGCACCCTTGGATGCCATTTGTGTGAAGTCGCCGAGGCCGAGTTGATGCCTTTCGTTGAGCATGGCCTGCTGGTTGAACTGGTCGATATTGCTGACGACGAAATGTGGTTTGAGGCTTACAGCCTAAGGATTCCGGTGTTGCGTCGCGTCGACACAGGGGCGGAATTAGGCTGGCCATTCAGCTCCGATGAAATCGTAGCGTTTCTGGGTTAATCAGTATTTTCCCGTTCATCCCGCCGGTCGCCGCTGCCATCCATTGCTTGGCATTTTGCGGATTGTTCGGTTACTGTATGTTCATACAGTAAATGCGTCAGAGGGATGAACCGTGGTCAATGTCGAACAGTTGAAAAACAGCGTGAACCGGATGTCGGTTGACGTGGTGCGCGAGGCCGTTCTCGAATTGCGCCTGGACGGGTTGGTCACGGAAGGCAAGACGCCCTTCAACAAATTGCATTTCAACACCTGTTTTGCCGAGATCGAGGCCTTGTTTCAGCGTGCTGGTTATCACAAGCAACTGGATGTGGTTGGTTATCAGGGTTTGCTTTACGCCTTGTATGACCCGGGCCGCTGGGAGGCCGTCGATGTGCTGCGCTGGCTCAAGGAATTCACTGAGGCTGCAGCGCTCAAAACGATCCCGGCCTGAGCATTCTGCGCTAGGTTCGTTTCCCTCAGTGCTGGATAATGCCGCCCTGTATTGAGGGTTTGATTGCCGTATGTCCACATCTACATTCTCTGCTGCGCAGAATCAGGCGAGCACGCTTTATCTGCCGCCCGGTAAATGGCTGACTGTACTCGATTGCCTGTGCGAGCATTTCCGCGCCATCGATCGCGCGCAATGGCTGGACCGGATCGCCCGGGGGCGAGTGCTGGATGGCCATGGTCAGCCGATCTCGGTGGACTTGCCTTACAAGGAAGGTCTGCGGATTCATTATTTTCGCGAAGTGCCGGACGAAAAGCCGATCCCGGTGGTCGAGTCGATTCTCTATGCCGACGAACATTTGGTGGTGGCTGACAAACCGCATTTTCTGCCGGTGACGCCCGCCGGCGAATACGTTGAGCAAACTTTGTTGCGCAGGCTGATTCGTCGCCTGGACAATCCCCATCTGGTGCCCTTGCACCGTATCGACCGGCATACGGCGGGACTGGTGATTTTCTCGGCCAATCCGCAAACTCGTTCGGCCTATCAGTCGCTGTTCCCGACCCGGCAGATCGACAAGCGCTATGAAGCCATCGCCCCGGCGCTGCCAGATCTGAAATTTCCGCTGGTGCACAAAAGCCGTCTGGTGGATGGCGAGCCGTTTTTCCGCATGCAGGAAGGCGCCGGTGCCAGCAATACCGAAACGGCGGTGGAAGTCCGGGAAAAGCATGGCGATCTATGGCGCTATGGGTTGTTTCCGGTGACTGGCAAGAAACATCAGCTGCGTGTCCACATGACTGCGCTGGGGGCGAGCATCTGCAACGATCCGTTTTATCCGGATGTGTTGAAAGACGTCGAGGATGACTACGCCAATCCTCTGAAGCTGCTGGCGCAAGGTCTACGGTTTATCGACCCGGTAACCGGTGAAGTTCGCGAATTCGAGAGCCGGATTACGCTGCAGTGGTGACACCGCCTCACTTTTCGAGCACCCATGAAAAAGCCCGCATTAATGCGGGCTTTTCTGTATCCGGTGTCGACCCAGAGCTTACAGCTCTTTAACGGTACGAACCTGATCCTTGTTGATGCGAGTTTCTTTGCCGTCCAGCTGTTTGAACTCGTAGAAGCCCGAATCGTCATCGTATTTCGGGGTGTCGACGGCCTGGATTTCGCGACCGTCATTCAAGGTGATCACTGTAGGCGACGAGCAACCGGCGAGGGTAGCCAGGCCCAGTGCGAGCATGAAAGTGGCGAGGGTCCGTTGAGTCATGGGTGTGTCTCCGAATGGGAATTCTTTTGGTTACTGAGCTTGAGACGTATACAAGGCGTGAGAGTTCCTTGAGTGGTGTCAGTCTGACACAGTGTTGTGGGCATTTAACAGTTCGGGGGTGTTCAGGTTAGCCAGCCGCGGGTCGTTGTCCGGGCATTGCAGGGCACTGGCACCGAGCTCGCGCATGATCCGGCCGGGGCTACGTTCACCGGCGTTCCAGGCCTCTTCAAAGGCCGGTCGAAGGGCCACCGGAATCACGCACAGTAGCGGTTCCCAATGCCCGTCATGGCGCAACATTAAAGGTTTTTCAGGATTCTGATTGGCGGTCTCGCGCATGCTTTGCAGCAACGTTGCGTCAATGCGCGGGACATCACAGGGCAAGACCAGCAGGTGCGAATGGCGCGCCGCTTTCAGGCCCGCACGAATGCCGGCCAATGGCCCCGGAAAATCGCCTTCGTCATCGACCACCAATTGATCGGCAAACGGCGCGTAACGTTCGCGATTACGGTTGCAGGAGATGATCAGGTCGTCAGTCAGTGCACGAACCTTGCGCTGTAAATGTGCAATCAATGGCTCGCCCAGCCACTCGACCAAGCCTTTGTCCTGACCGCCCATGCGTTGGCCGCGTCCACCTGCCAGGAGCAGAATGGAGCACGGGGGCAATTGCGTTTCGAGGGTCATGGCAGCTCTCCAGAGGGGCGGCGAAAAAATGAGGCGCTGTGATATAACACCGGGCTGTTTCTCCTACAACTGGACGAGCCTATGAAAGCCAAGGCTGATGTACCTTTCGTACCGCTCAATATTGCGGTGCTGACAGTCAGTGACACCCGAACTCTGGAAACCGATACCTCAGGTCAGGTCTTCGTCGACCGCTTGACCGCTGCGGGCCATTTTTTGGCGCAACGGGTTTTGCTCAAAGATGACCTCTACAAAATTCGCGCGCAAGTCGCCACCTGGATTGCCGACGATGTCGTGCAGGTTGTGTTGATTACCGGCGGGACCGGTTTCACTGGCCGCGACAGCACACCTGAAGCGGTTGCCTGCCTGCTCGACAAGCAGGTCGACGGGTTTGGTGAGTTGTTCCGGCAGATATCGGTAGCCGACATCGGCACCTCGACGGTGCAGTCCCGTGCGCTGGCCGGCCTGGCCAATGGCACGCTGGTTTGCTGCCTGCCGGGTTCGACCAATGCCGTACGCACCGGTTGGGATGGCATTCTGGGTGAGCAGTTGGATGCTCGTCACCGCCCGTGCAATTTCGTCACTCATTTGAAGCAGGCGGCGCCTTGTGAATCCCGTGGGTAAGCCGGGCAAGAGCGGGGCCCTGATGCCGGTCGAGGTGGCGCTGGCGCGCCTGCTCGACATGGCCGAAGCCTCGCCCATTGTCGAGCATGAATATTTGCCGCTGGCTCAGGTTGAGGGGCGGGTGCTGAGCGAAGATCTGATTTCGACGCTGGATCTGCCGCCCTGGCCGAACAGTGCCATGGATGGTTATGCACTGAACCTGGCCGACTGGACCGGCGACCCCATGCCGGTCAGTCAGAAGGTGTTCGCCGGGCAATCCCCGGAGCCTCTGAAAGCGGGCACCTGTGCCCGGATTTTCACCGGCGCTCCTGTACCGGCAGGCGCCGATTGCGTGGAAATGCAGGAAAACGCGGAGGTTCAAATCGATGAAAAGGTGCGCTTCCTCGAGCCGCTGAAGGTTGGGCAGAACATTCGCCCGCAAGGTCAGGAAACCACTGTCGGTGAACTGATCCTGCCTGCCGGAACCCGGCTGGGTCCGATCGAGCAGGGGCTGGCGGCATCGTTGGGCTGCGCCGGGCTTAAGGTCGTACGCAAGGTTCGGGTGGCGGTGATTTCCACCGGCGATGAATTGGTCGAACCGGGACAGGCATTGGGGCCGGGCCAGATATACAACAGTAATCGGGTATTGCTGTGCAGTTGGCTGCAACGTCTGGGTTGTGAGGTGATTGATGCCGGTATTCTTCCGGATAATCTGGCCACGACTCGTGCCCGCCTAGGCGAGTTGCAGGATGTTGATCTGATTCTTTCCACGGGTGGCGTGTCAGTGGGTGAGGCGGATTTTCTCGGCGTTGCCCTGCGCGAGGAGGGCGAGCTTGCCCTGTGGAAACTGGCGATAAAACCCGGTAAACCGCTGACGTTTGGGCATTTCCGCAACGTGCCGGTCATTGGCTTGCCGGGTAATCCGGCGTCGACGTTGGTGACCTTTGCGCTGCTCACTCGACCTTACCTGTTACGCCGGCAGGGCGTGCGGGACGTCGAGCCGCTGAAGTTCACCGTACCGGCTGGTTTTGACTGGCCGGTGGCAGGCAATCGGCGTGAGTACCTGCGAGGTCGTCTGGAGCAAGGGCAGGCGACTGTTTACCGCAACCAGAGCTCAGGTGTGCTACGTAGCGCGGCGTGGGCAGATGGATTGGTCGAAGTGCTGGAAGGTCGCACGCTGAGCGCGGGAGACCCCGTGGTGTTCATTCCGCTGAGTGACTTGCTGGGCTGATCACTGTCGTGCAAATGCAGGCGTCGGCTGTATCAGGCGGCGCCTGCAATGACTCATTCACTTAATTGCTGATCAATGTCACAAGCTGGTCGAATCGGCTATTGGCCACCCAACCCAGAAGACCCAGTATTACTGCTGTTGCACCGGCCGAGTAGGCGAGCCGGTGTTTGATCGTTCTGACATCACTGCGGACTTCGTCCATGTCCCGCCGAAGGTATTTGAGATGGGTTTCCAGCTCGGTCACTCGGGGTTCCATATCAACTTCTCCAGTGGTTCTGGCGCTGTTTTTGAAATCAGACTTGTGATTCGCGCGACTTTCGACGAGGGGGGCAACCGGAGTCACTGGCATTCTGGCTTCATGACTTGGCATGGAAGCATCCGCCGGTTGTTTCAAAAGCTCGATTGCAACCTTTTCCAGCTCTCAAAGTGGCAAAAGCCCTGGGGGTGTATCCACTCATTACATGCACGTCCTTGTGTATTGGATTGAAGATCGATACCGCCAGCACACGGTGCTCCAATGCTCGAACCGGGTCAATTAAGCCGATTCCGTATGTTTTGTAAGAAAAAATACCGCTGTGTAGGACGCCCGCGCCAGAAGGTTGAATTAATTAAGGGGGCGGACGGCTTTTTTGCGTGCTGCAGCGGTCAAGATGTCTCAACTGATTCGATTTTGGGAGTGACGTGATGAGTGAGCGCCGGGCGCTATTGATTCTGCATGGCAAGCAGGCACTCAACGAGGCGGTTCGCACCGCCGTCGAGGACAAACGCAAACAAGGCTGGGAGCTGGCCGTGCGGCTGACCTGGGAGGCAGGGGACGCTCAGCGTTGGGTGGAGCAGGCATTGGCGGATGGCTACACGAAGATCATTGCCGGCGGTGGCGATGGCACCTTGCGCGACATTGCCGAAGCGCTCGCGGCGCATCCGGGTAAAGCCAGCCTGGTGCTTTTACCTTTGGGCACCGCCAACGATTTTTCTCGCGCAGCCGGTGTGCCACTGGAGCCCGCCGAGGCACTCGAGCTACTTGATGTACCGCCGCGCGACATCGATCTGGGTGAAGTGGGCGGGCAGATTTTCCTCAATATGGCCACCGGTGGTTTCGGCAGTCAGGTCACGGCCAATACCTCCGAGGACTTGAAAAAAGTTCTCGGTGGTGCGGCTTATCTGTTCACCGGTTTGTCACGGTTCAGCGAGCTGCATGCCGCTTACGGCGAACTTCAGGGGCCGGACTTTCACTGGAGTGGCGAAATGCTCGCGCTGGGTATCGGCAATGGCCGTCAGGCCGGTGGCGGGCACGTACTCTGCCCAGAGGCGCTGGCCGATGACGGTTTGCTGGATATCAGCATCCTGCCGGCGCCACAGGAACTGGTGGGCACGCTGAAGACGCTGCTCAGCGATGGTTTCGGCATCGATAACATGTTTGTCCGAGCCCGTTTGCCATGGGTCGAAATCAAAGTGGCCGAGGGGCTCTGCATCAATCTGGATGGCGAACCATTGGAAGGTGACAGCTTGCGATTTGAAGCGCGTCCGGCAGCGTTGCGTGTGCATTTGCCGGAGCACTCTCCATTGTTGGGCGGAGCCGGATCGGTCAGTCGTCCAGACTGATGATCTGTTCGCGTACGGCGAACAGCACCAGGCCTGCCACGTCGTAGATTTGCAGGCGCTTCATGATCTGTGAGCGGTGGGTTTCGACAGTCTTGATGCTCAGCCCGAGGCCATTGGCGATTTCCCGGGTGGATTTGCCCCGCACGATCAAGCGCAGGATTTCCAGTTGGCGGGCGGTCAGATTATGCGAGTCGGCGATTTCCGGCTGCTGCTTCTGATTACGGGTCAGGGCCTGATTGATCACGGTATGGGCGATGGCCGGGCTCAGGTAGCGCTCGTTGTTGCGCAAGGCTTCCAGTGCATGTTCGAGTTCAGTGGCCGTGGTGTCTTTGAGCAGGTAGCCATGGGCGCCGGATTCCAGGGCCTGCATGATCAGCGCCGGATCGGTGTGCATCGACAGGATCAGCACCTTGCTCTGCGGGCGTACTCGCTTGAGCCGTTGCAGCGCTTCGAGGCCACTGGTTTCTTTCATGGAGATATCCAGCAACACGATATCCGGACTCAGTTGCTCGACCATTTCGAGCAACTGCGAACCGTCATTGGCTTCGCCAATCACCGCGTAACCGGGAATATCCAGCACCAGAGCGCGCACGCCGGCCCTGATCAGCGAGTGGTCATCCACCAGAAGTAAGTTGCAAGTCAACGCATAACCTTATTCGTACTGGCCCGTTCGAGTGCGCGAGGCGCCCAGGGGAAGAGTGCTTCGATTTGAGTGCCTTTGCCCGGCTCGCTGATGACGTTCAGGGTGCCACCCAGTTGCTCGATTCGTTCGGCCATCCCGGCCATGCCTCGTTGTCCTTCACGACCCGGGTTGGCAGCCGGGGCGAAGCCCAGACCGTCATCGCTGATCAGCAACGTCAGACCTTTGGGTAGACGTTGTACGCGTATCACCAGGTTTTTCGCCTGGGCGTGACGCAGGATATTGGTAACAGCCTCCTGGGTAATACGAAAGGCCGCGACCGCCATTTCTTCAGGAATACCGTTAAGACGCTGCTGGCAATCGAGGCTCCAGTGCACGCTGGTGTTGGTCAATGTCTTGAGCAGATGTGCGCGCAGGCTGGCTTCAAGCCCCAGGCTGGTCAGCTGGCGTGGATTAAGAATGGCCGAAACGTCGCGCACCTTGTTGAGGGTTTCTTCCAGGGTGTCGCACAGCGCGGTGCAGTGTTCCTGCAAGTCATCCGGCAGGCGTCGCTTGAGCCATTCGCTCTGCAGTTTGGCGGCCGTCAGTAACTGGCCGATATCATCGTGCAGTTCGCGGCTGAGGCGATGACGCTCGTTTTCCTGGACTTCCAGCAAGCGGTCAGCGAGTTCCTGCGGCTGAAACTTGATCGATTTGCGTGACAGCCGATATTGCACCCAGACACACGCGGTAGCGGCGATGTCGAGCAGTAGCAGTCCGAGGCTAAGTGGTGTCGAAAAACCGTAGGTCAGCAGGCTGCCGAGCGTTGCCGCGACACACAGTATGAGTGTGAACCGGCGTGCATTTTCCCGGGAGGGTGGCCATGTAGTGATTGACTTGAGGCTGGCGTACATAACGGATGGAGCCAATGGATGTTCGCTGCGGGCAGACCGGCCTGAGGCTGGCGGGTCTCTGTCTGAAAAAGCTGTCAAGTATGTTATTGATTTCAGCGCGGTTCAGTGAATGTGTTGACCGCCAACTATCAGTGGATAGCTGTCGCTGAAGTCACTGTGCCATTAATTTGAAAGCAACTAATGGGCGGCATAATACCACTTAAGATACCGTTGGTCGCGCTCGCTATATATGTCCAATGAGTCAGGAATTACGTGGTATTGGACGCAAGTTCCATAATGGAAAAGTCGATTTATTGAGTTCGATAGATGTAGGTGTTGCCTGAAGTTGTGCTTCTTAACACACAGGCAAACCCTGAGGCCGGCAGAAAACATGAGTGTCTGTCGTCGCTGATTATTTATTTGGATTTGTCGCTGGCAGGTATGAGCTATTCAATTACGACATTCAACGTATTCGTTTCAAACGCCAGGGCGGATACAGCGAGGTGATCAGGCTTGTCCTGAGTAGGGCAATTGGGGCAAACGTTTGCTCGCAAGGGGCTGCTGAAGCTGGCTTTGGCCGACCTGGAAGGCGAATGCTTCGATCAACGAGGCCTGCTCACTTTCATCCAGACTCAGTTGCCCGGTCTTCTGGTCGATCAGTTCAAGCTGCCACGCCATCAGCGTGAAGCAATCCTGCAGTGCTTGCAGAGCCTGCTCGTGAAGGTC
This sequence comes from Pseudomonas sp. SCA2728.1_7, assembly GCF_018138145.1. Lineage (NCBI taxonomy): Bacteria > Pseudomonadati > Pseudomonadota > Gammaproteobacteria > Pseudomonadales > Pseudomonadaceae > Pseudomonas > Pseudomonas sp. SCA2728.1_7. The sequence continues at coordinate 6,119,959 of NZ_CP073104.1, forward strand.
GATACGATCCTGGGGCAGGTTGAGCAGGCTGTAAATGTGCAGCGAGAATTCGGAGATCGCTTCTAGCGCCAGGGCTTCAGCCCTGCGTGCAAGTTTGAGGAGGGTGCCGAGCATGCACTCGATAGCGTCCTTGTCATTGCTGATCAATTGCAAATGGCTGAGGCATTCTTCGGACTTGGCCAGGAGTTTTTCCGCCTCGGCAAGGAATTCTGGGAAGCGCTCTACCCACTCTTTGCGGTCCATTGGCATGCTTATCTCCACCACGTCATGTCTGATGAGGGAATGCCGTGTGTGGCGACGATCATGAATCGTCGGGAGATCGCGCCCAGACGTGCAGGTGCACAGACTGGGGGGGTCCAGAGGGCTTGTTTCCGCTGAATTGCGATCGCACACAATAGCCTGACTCCGTTCATGCAATGAGAATGGCGTCACATTAATGGCTATTGGATATTGCGAATATCAGGTTGGGCCTGATTGTTACTAGGGGAATCCCTTAGGCGCGGGAACCTACCGTGCAAACCGAGGTCGCGCCGCAGAGAATGTAGCAGATGAAAATCACTGCGCCAGTAAAGCATGATGTTAATGTGACATCAATGCCCGATCATGGCATTTTTGACGGGGTCTGGCTTGGCAATCAAGAACTGCCATTTGCCGCCGATAACCTCACATAGTGAATTCATCAGAACAAGCCCAGGAGTCATTGATGGCCGGCATTCTCGACACGGTAGACCAACGCACGCAACTGGTGGGTGAGAATCGCCTGGAAATTCTCATGTTTCGATTGGCCGGGCGTCAGTTGTTCGCAATCAACGTGTTCAAGGTTCAGGAAGTGCTGCAACTGCCGAAGCTGACCTTGATGCCGCAGCGTCACCCGTTTGTCTGCGGCGTGGTCAATCTGCGCGGTCAGACCTTGCCGGTGATCGATCTGTCGCAGGCGATCGGCATGCGTCCATTGGTGCCGGGGCCGAACAGCACGATCATCGTCACCGAATACAACCGCTCGGTGCAGGCCTTCCTCGTCGGTGGTGTCGATCGCATCGTCAACATGAACTGGGAAGCCATTCTGCCGCCGCCGACCAGCGCCGGGCGTCAGCATTACCTGACCGCGATCAGCAAGGTCGACGATCAACTGGTGGAAATCATCGACGTCGAGAAAGTGCTCGCTGAAATCGTTCCGTACAACGCCAAGGTCTCGCGCGACAAACTTGACGATCCGGTGCTGGAGCGCGCCCGTGGCCGTGAAGTGCTGCTGGTCGACGACTCCAATGTGGCGCTTTCGCAATTGCGCGATACGCTCGGCCAGCTCGGCGTGAAAATGCACATTGCCAGCGATGGCCTGAAGGCGCTGAACATGCTCAAGGGCTGGGCTGATACCGGCGTGAACATGACCGACAAGCTGCTGATGATCTTCACTGATGCGGAAATGCCGGAAATGGACGGCTATCGCCTGACTACCGAAATTCGCAACGACCCGCGTCTGCGTGGCTTGTACGTGGTGCTGCATACCTCGTTGTCGGGCAGTTTCAACGACTCGATGGTGAAGAAGGTCGGCTGCGACAACTTCCTCTCCAAGTTCCAGCCGGACAAACTGGTCGACGTGGTGCGCCAGCGCCTGATGCTCGACGAAGTCCCGGCCTGACCACACACCCATTGTAGGAGTGAGCCTGCTCGCGATAGCGGTGTGTCAGCCCCGAATCATTACCTGACATACCGCTATCGCGAGCAGGCTCACTCCTACAGTTATTGCTCTTTGATTCCTGATCAAGCTCGTATAGGGTGGCGTTTTTATCCTCCAGGGAGCTGGCCATGCTGCGTCTGAGTGCGCTTTATCGTTACCCGTTGAAATCCGGCAAAGTCGACGTTCTAAAAAGCGCCGACCTCGACAAGCTGGGCCTTGATGGCGACCGACGCTGGATGCTCGTGGACGAAGCCAGCGGCCGCTTCCTGACCCAGCGCGCCGAAGCCAAGATGAGCCAGTTGTCGGCGCTGTGGAATGCGCAGGGCGGGCTGACCCTGAGCGCACCTGAACAGTCCTCCCTAGAAATCGCCTTGCCGGGCAGCGACGCCGAACTGCGCGGCGTGACGATCTGGCGCGACACCTTGCGTGTGCCCGATGCCGGTGATGAGGCCGCGCGCTGGGTCAGCGATTTCATCGGCAAACCGACCCGCCTGGTGCAGGTGCCGCTGGATCGTGCCCGCACGACTCAGGCAGGTTTCGGCAAGGATGATGATCAGGTCGCATTCGCCGACGGATTTCCCCTGCTGTTGATCGGCGAAGCGTCCCTGCAGGATCTCTCGGAAAGAGTCGGTCGTCCGCTGGAAATGCTGCGCTTTCGACCCAATCTGGTCATCGAAGGCAGCGAGGCCTATGCCGAAGACAGTTGGAAGCGCATTCGCATTGGCGATGTCGAGTTCCGCGTGGTCAAGCCATGCTCGCGCTGCATCCTCACCACGATTGACCCGCAGACCGGCGAGCGCAGTGCCGATCGTGAGCCGCTGGCAACGTTGCAGAAATATCGCGCCGAAGCCGATGGCGCGATGTTTGGGCAGAATCTGGTGAATGACAGTAATGGTCGACTCGAAGTCGGCATGCCGGTGGAAATCCTCGAGTAACCCAAGCCTGAAACGAAAATGCCCGTGTCCTTGGACACGGGCATTTTTTTATCGCAGTGAAACCGTGGTTTTAGCCGCGGTATTCGCACAGGTAAGCGGTGTCGACCGCCACCTTCAGCTGGAACTTGCTGTTGGCCGGAACGTTGAACTGGCTGCCGGCGGCGAAGGTTTCCCAGTCGCTGCTGTCTGGCAGTTTGACGGTCAGCGCGCCAGACACCACGTGCATGATTTCACGCTGAGCGGTGCCGAATTCGTATTCGCCCGGGGCCATGACGCCGATGGTCGCCGGACCTTCAGCGGTGCCAAAGGCGATCGACTTGACGGTGCCGTCGAAGTACTCGTTGACTTTAAACATGGGCGATTCCTCGAAAAGGGCTGAAAAATGGAGGCGGCCAGTATGCACAAGGCTTTCAACGCCGTCACCTGCCCGGCGTCTGTCCGCTGAGTTCTCGAATTGACCCTAGAGTGGCAAGACCAGTGGCAATAGCCGCGCAGTGTTGCGCGCATCCTCCAGCGCCCGATGCTGCTGACCGTTGAACTGCATGCCGGCCAGTTGCAGCGCGCCGTTGAGACCCAGCGGTCGTTCCAGGCGTCGGGCCTTGGCGAAACGCTGTTTGAGGTTCATGTGCGGCACCTTGCTCAATCCACTGTCGATTTGCAGACGCTGCCATTCCTGCAACAACTGCTTGCGGTCGTAATCGCCCCAGCTGGCCCAGCCTTCGAGGCGCGTCTGATGCTGCGCGAGCCAGCGTTCGAACGCCGGCCAGACTTCGGTCAACGGCTGCGCCGAGTCGATATTGGCCTGGGTGATGTGCGTCAGTTCACGACAAAATGGCGTCAGTAACGGCCGTCGTGTCGGTTTGACGAAGCGCTGGAAGTGATCCTGCTCGCGCCCGGCGCGATCGACCAGGGTGGCGCCGATCTCGATAATTTCCATTTCGGTGACCGGCCAGCCACCCTCATCGGTGGTGGCTTCCAGATCTATGACCAGCCAGTGAGGCATCGCAGGGTTCCTGATTTCCGCGTTCTGATAACTCAGAGCGTAGTCAAAACCCGCATGGGTGTGTGGGCGACTACTCGACCTGCAACAGAACCTGACGATTTTTTACCTGATCGCCAACCTTGACCTGCACCCGCTTGAGCACGCCGTCGATGCCGGCCTTGAGCGGGTGCTCCATTTTCATTGCCTCCAGTACCACCAGCAACTGACCTTTGCTGACCGGGCTGCCTTCGCTGACCAGTACGTCGACAATGGCACCGTCCATCGGCGCTTTCAGGGTACCGGAGCTGACGCTGGTCTGACTGTCGATCACGGCGTGAGTTCGATCCTCCAGGCGCAGACTGCCGGGACGGGTGAACAGCCAGAGGTGCCCGCTATCCAGTCGATACGCGTGACGCTGGCGCAAACCGTCGATTTCCAGTGTCAGCGACTGCGCGTCCTGATCGATGAGTGTTAACTCGAGCGTGCGTTCGGCAACCTGCACGGTGAAGGCGCCTTGCGCGTGAGCGAGCAGTTGCACTGTCCAGTTCTGATCATCAAGCCCGAGGCGATAATGCAGTGGGACGCTGGCGTTGTTGCGCCAGCCGGTGAGCGGTGCGCGGTGGGAGAGGGCGCTGGCCTGATAGAAAAGCAGCGCTGCAATGGCCAGTTCCTCGGCATCGGGAATGTAGC